>NZ_LT900021.1:923897-1231862 GCF_900198835.1 Thermococcus henrietii
GACACCATGCACGGCCCTATCGGGTGCCTCGGCGTGCAGGTCTTTCCGAAGTGCGGGCACTGTGGTGGTAGGGCCAGTCCCCTGAGGATTGCCCCGCAGAGACAGCCCTTTTCGAGGTCGGGGAGCTTCGGGACTTCGGGGTCGTAGTAGGTCCTTATCTCGAGCTCCTTCCACTCCTTCCTCAGTTCGAGACCGCTCTTGGGCATGACCCCGAGGGCGCGCCACCTCGCGTCCTTGACCTCGAAGAACCCCTCTATGAGCTTCTGGGCAACGACGTTGCCCTCGTATTTAACGGAGCGGGTGTACTCGTTGATTATCTTCGCCTCTCCGGCCTTCACCATTCTGATGAGGTAGAGTATCGCGAGGAGCATGTCAACCGGCTCGAAACCGGCTATAACCTGCGGGACGCCGTACTTCTCGGTTATCGGCTCCCAGCCCTTGACGCCTATTATAACCGAGACGTGGCCGGGGTCAATGAGCCCGTGGAAGCGCGTTCCCTGCTTTATAAGGACCTCAACCGCCGGTGGCGTGAGCCTGTGAACCGAGTAAATCTTGAAGTTCTCCAGCTCCTCCTGGGCAACGACGTTGAGCATTCCCGCGGCCGGGGCTGTGGTCGTCTCGAAGCCCGGAGAGAAGTGAACCACCGTCCTGTCGGGGTTCTCCTTGGCTATGCGGTAGGTGTCGTAGATTGAGTACACGACCCTGATGTCGTAGCCCTCGCTCTTCAAATCGGCGAAGCTTCCCCTCGGCGTCGGAATCTTGTACATGTCGCCGAAGGTCGTCATGATTATTCTGTCGCCCTCCTCGTAGGCCTGGCGCATTATCTCCATCATCTTGACGATGTCCTCGACCGGGGTTATACAGACCGGACAGCCCGGCCCGCTGAGTATCTTGACGTTCTCCGGGAGAAGAGAGCGGATTCCGGTTCTCGTTACGGTGTCCTCGTGGGTTCCGCAGACGTGCATGAAGCGGACCTCGTCGAGGCCCTTCGCCTCCTCGTGGATTTTCTTCACTATCTTCTGAGCGAGCTCCCTGTCCCTGAATTTATCCAGCGTCCCCATTTCAATCACCCGGGTAGTAGTAGCCGCCTATCGCGTCCTTTTCGAGCTTGAAGACCTCGTCCCAGGCGTTGAGTATTTCCTTCGCGGTCTCTTCATCAACGCGCTCGATGATGAAGCCGGTGTGAATCAGCACGTATTCACCGGGCTTGACGTCGGGCATCAAATCAATCCTGGCCTCTCTCTTGACGCCTCCGAAGTCCACCCACGCGGTTCCCTTCTCCCTGTCAACCTCCAAAACCTTCGCAACGGTCGCCAGACACATGAGCTTCACCTACCTCGGGTTGTCCTGCCCGTTATTTAGCCTTTCTAAAACCTCCGGTTTGAAACCGTGAAGGTCAGCTCGAGCTTTCTTGAGCGGTGGTATGAGCACCTCGCGAGGGTCTCCTCGGCCTCGCTCCTGCTGACCTTCTCAAGAACTATGCCGTAGTAAATCTTCACGTAGTCCCCGGGTTTCACGTCCTTTACGAAGTCCAGCCTCGCTTCCTTGAGCTGGCCGTCCACGTCGACTATCGCCCTTCCGTTCCTTACCTCGAGGACCCTCCCCGCGAGCATCAGGGCCATGGTTATCAACCAAAGGTGATAGAAAACGATTTATAGACCTTTTCCTGACCAGTCAGTCAGGTGATTCGGATGGACATGGGACAGATGATTAACGCCGGAAAGAGCAAGTACCCCTACGAGGAGACCATAGAGAAGATTAAGGCCAAGGTTGAGGAGATTGGATGGAGCGTTGTTGCCGAGCACGACATGGAGAAGAAAGTCGGTGTTAGGGTTTACATCATCGAGGTCTGCAACAAGGACTTCGCTAAAAAGGCCCTTGAGAAGCCCGAGAACCGCTGGATTTCTGCCTTTATGCCGTGCCGTCTGGCGGTTGCAGACAACCCCGATGGGGTTTACGTTTACGGTATGAACATGAGTGCCTTTGCGGGAATGGCCCCGGGCGAGCTTGCCGAGATTCTCAAGAAAGTTTCGGAGGTTGACGAGGCCATTCTCAGTTCGGTTCTTTGAGTGCCTCTTTTTCCATCCTCTCCGGCGGAAAGTTTAAATTCTCCTCCTGCACATAATTGTCCATAACGTTAAATGACCAAATGGTCAGAAGTGGTGGGCATGGCTACGAAGTCTCCCGGTAAAACCCGTGAGAAACTCGTATCGTCTGCAATGGAACTCTTCGCGAAAAAGGGTTTCGATAAGACCACGGTAGACGAGATAGTCGCCAGGGCCGGAGTTGCTAAGGGCACCTTCTACCTCTACTTCAAGAGCAAAGACGACCTCATAAAGGAGCTCGCCTTTGAGGTAATGCCCATAATGGCCATGCCCTCCCTCAACGACCCCTACATAACGGTCTCGTTCCCAACCCTGGAGAGCTACCTCCTCCAGCTTGGGGAAGAGTTCCTCGAGTTCTACTCGGAGAGCTATCGGGCGGAAATCTTCTTCCACATGCTCTCGGTCCGGGAAAGAATGAAGAGCATAGATGAAATCTACCGTCAGTCCTGCTCCGAGCTCCTGAGAGAGGGAGCGAGGAGGATTACTGCATACGTCAAGGTTGGTTTTGAGGACGCGCTTATAGCGTTTCAGGTCTTCATAGCCTCTCTCATGCACTACCTTCACGCCAAGGAGTGCATAGGTCTCTCCGGGGAGCACTACCTGAGGAGGATTGTTAAGGTGGTGTTGAACCACCTCCGCCTCTCCGCGAGCGTGTGATTCTGTTTAACGTTTCTTTATTGGTAAAATTCTTTTGTTTTCCATCATATCAGAAAACTATTTAAGGTTTTGACGACGAGCCTAAATGACTGGTCAGTCATTAGAAGGGTGATAGCCATGGCCGAGAAACTCGTGCCCGTAGTGTGTCCCTGGTGTTCAGTCGGCTGTCGCTTTTACGCGGTCAGCGTGAACGGCTACATCAGGAAGATTGAATTCGACTACGACCACCCCACCGTCAACCGCGGAAAGCTCTGCCCGAAGGGCGTTGCCTCCTACCAGTTCATCAACAGCCCCAAGAGACTTAAGAAGCCCCTCAAGCGCGTTGGTGAGAAGGGAGAAGGAAAGTTCGAGGAGATAAACTGGAGCGAAGCTTACAAGATAATCGCCGAGAAGATTAAGGAAATCAAGGAAACCTACGGTCCCGAGGCTATAGCATTCCTCGCTAGCGAGAAGATAACCTTCGAGGAGAACTACCTCGTCCACAAGCTGTCGAAGGCGATAGGGACCAACCACCTCGACTTCCCGGGAAGGTACTGCCAGTACTCCAACAGCCCCGCGAGAACGGCTGTCTTCGGTAGCTCGGCCGCGACCAATCCATTCGAGGACGTTGCCAAAGCCGAGTTTATTCTGATTTGGGGCCACAACCCCGCTGAGACGGCACCTGTTTTCTTCGGTCAGTACATTGAGAAGGCCGTCCTCGACAACGGCGCCGAGATGGTCGTCATAGACCCGCGCGCGACGAGGGGCCACAAGTACGCGAGCATGCACCTCAAGCCTTACCCTGGAACCGACCTCGCGATAGCCCTGGCCATGCTCAACGTCGTCATAAGCGAGGAGCTCTACGACAAGGAGTTCGTCAACGAGAGGACGACCGGCTTCGAGGAGCTCAAGGAGGCCGTCAAGGAGTACACACCGGAGTGGGCTGAGAAGATAAGCGGCGTTCCCGCAGAGGACATAAGGAAGGTTGCGAGGCTCTTCGCCACCAAGAGAACTGCCCTCTTCGTCAACGAGGGCATGAACCAGCACGTCAACGGTTTTGAGATGGCGGTGGCCCTCGCTGACCTCGTGGCCATCACCGGCAACATAGGCAAAGAGGGCGTCTGGAGCGGTGTCTTCCCAGGTGCCCAGTGCGGGTTCTGTGCCGCAATGACCGGCATCGCTCCGAACAAGCTCCCGACCGGCAAGCTCGTCACCGACGAGGCCGCGAGGGCTGAAGTCGAGAGGCTCTGGGGCTTCAATATACCCGACTGGGTCGGCCTCGACTTAACCAACATGATACGCGAGATGGGCAACAAGATTAGGATGATGTACATCGTCGGCGGCAACATCGCCAAGTCGGCCCCGAACAGCAAGTGGGTCAGGGAACAACTCAAGAAGCTCGACTTCCTGGTTGTGCAGGACATATTCCTCACCGAGACGGCTAAATACGCTGACATAGTTCTCCCTGCCGCGGCCTGGTTTGAGAAGACTGGAACGGCAATAAGCGCCGAGAGAAGGGTCCAGAGGAGCTACAAGGCTGCGAACCCGCCCGGAGAGGCTAAGCCCGACTGGCTTATCCTAGTTGAGCTCGCCAAGGAGCTCGGCCTCGGCGAGTACTTCAAGTACGAGCACCCGGATGAGATTCTCAGGGAGATAAACAGCGTTATTCCGCTCTTCAAGGGAGCAACTCCGGAATATCTCGCGGAGCACCCCGAGGGATGCTTCTTCCCGTGCATCGAGCCCGGTGAGGGAACGAAGGTCCTCTTCAAGAAGGGCTTCAAGACGAGTGATGGAAAGGCCCACCTCCAGCCCGTTGGCTGGCGTGAGCCGCCGGAGAAGCCCGACGAGGAGTATCCGCTCTGGCTCACCAACTTCAGGTTCGTCGGCCACTGGCACACGGGAACCATGTCCTTCGAGAGTCCGAGCCTTGAGAAGCGCTGGCCAGAGGAGTACGTCATGATTAACCCGAAGGACGCCGAGAAGTACGGCATAAGGAACGGGGACCTCGTCAAGGTCGAGACCAGGCGCGGAAGCGTTCTCGTCAGGGCAGAGGTTACTGACCACGTCAGGGAGGGCGTTATCGCGATGCCGAACCACTGGAACATCAACGTTCTGACCCTTGAGACCATCCACGAGAAGACCAAGATGGCCGAGCTCAAGGCCGTCGCGGCCAGGATTAGGAAGGTGGAGGAGTGAGGTGGTTGGAATGAGCAAGAAGATTTTCCTCGACTATAAGCGCTGTATCGGCTGTAAGGCCTGTGAAGTGGCCTGTGAAATGACTCACGGCGAGGCAAGGATACGGGTCTTCGAGTTCCCCGACCTCTTCACCGTTCCCTTCAACTGCCGCCACTGTGAAAAGGCTCCATGCGAAAACGTCTGTCCGACTGGGGCGCTCTTCAGGGACGAGGACGGCGCGGTTGCCTTTGACCCGCTCAAGTGTATCGGTTGTCTCATGTGTGCCGTTGCCTGTCCATTTGGAATTCCAAAGCTCGACGAGGAGAACAAGATTATGGATAAGTGCGACCTCTGTTCCGACAGAAGAGCGGAAGGAAAGCTTCCAGCGTGTGTCTCGGCCTGTCCAACGGAGGCCCTGCTCTACGGTGACATGAACGAGGTGCTTTGGAACAGGGAAGGAAAGATAGTGGCCAACTTGAAGAGCTCCGCCGAGAAGGGGGAGGGAGAAAAGGCCTACATCGTCCTCTGACATTATTTTTTGCGAAGGAAACCAAGGGTTAAAAACGAGAGGTGATGGGAGTGTACTATGTTCCGTTCCTGGTCTCAATGTTCCTCCCCTTTGTGCTACTCGTGGTTTGGAAGAGCGAGAGCAGGGGTACAGGGGTCTTTGCGGCAGTAATTTTTGGAATCTCTCTGGCGTTCAACGCCTGGGGAGCCTACCAGTATCTGACGAACGACTTAGGCAAGACGCTTCACGTTGCTTACATAACCTACGGAAACGCTGGGGAAATATTTGGTATTATTGTCGATGAGGTCTCGGTACTGATGGGCCTCGTGACCATGGTAGTGGCCTTCCTTGTAAGCTTGTATGCCATTGACTACATGAGCGAAAAGCACTCAGCAAATCCCTTTAAGGAGGGTAAAGGGAAATTCTTCGCCCTTCTTGGAGTTCTCGTTGCTTCTACGATGGTCTTCATCTACGGAACAAATCTCATCCAGTTCATAGTGTTCCTTGAGATAATCGCCCTTGCCCTTGACGACCTGATAAATACCTACGGAAACGCATCGCTCGACTCCCTCAAAGCATACCTCGTCTTGAACCTAGCGGTAGTCCTAATGATAATATCTTTCTTTGTACTCGGAAGCGGACAGGCGCTCTACAAGCTCGGTTCGGTAAGTGAATCCGCCAAACACACCGCCTTAGTGCTCATAGCCTTTGCGGCATTTGCAATGAGCTCACAGTTCTTCTTTTACTCCTGGCTTCCGAAGTCCACGAAGGGTCCAGTCCCAGTCTCGGCGTTAATCCACAGCGTTTCAGTCGTCTCACTTGGAATACTCCTCATGCTTAGGTTCATACAGTTTGGCGGGAAGTACGAGGGGCTGTTCTACATACTGGCAATTTTCTCAGTCTTCATGGTCGTTCTGATGATGTTTTACTACCCGATTCAGAGTGATCTCAAGACCCTCATAGCTTACTCGACGATAGGACAGGCGGCCATTGGCTTCATGACCTTGGCTTACGCTGCTTACGGTAGTTCCATAGGACTTCAAGTGGCGACGTATCAGGTCATCAACCATGCCTTCATCAAGTCGCTGGCGTTTCTCACGGCGGGAGCAATGGGATACTCCCTTGGAACAACCAACATGGCAAGGATAAAAGGCTTCGCAAAAAGCCTGCCTGCAGTAAGCGTTAGCTGGTTCTTGGCGATGTTCGGTCTGGCGGGGGTTCTGCCTATGGGAATGTTCTTCAGTAAGGCATACGAGACAATGACGAACGCTCACGCCCCGGGTGTGTTCTCTTGGCTCCTGCCAGTGCTGATACTCTTCGAGGCGGCGATACTCCTCGTCGTTGTGATGGTGTGGTTTAGGAGAATATTCTTTGGCTCAGAGATTTCACCGCAGCCCTCCGTTAGTCCAACAAAGCTCATGTACTTCGCAATGCTTGTGCTGATAATAGCCGGCACCGTTTCGCCGTGGGTGACCCTGAGTATCGTCAGCAAAATAGGATTCATAGCGGGGTGATATTATGCTGCCGTTGGAATACGCGATAATTGCCTTTATCATTGGTGCCTTTGCGGGTATCCTTAGGGATTATAGAGCCACCACTAAGGCCTCAAGCTTCATGGCGTTCCTCGGAGCACTGGCCCTGCTCTACCAAGTGTACTACGTCTACACCAACGGCCCGGTCAGCGGCAGTGTCTTCGGCCTTCCCGTTCACATAGACGGACTCTCCGCGATATTCCTGTTCATAGTGGGCATAGTGAGCCTTGGCTCGGCAATATTCGCAATAGGCTACATGGATCACCATGAGAAGAGGGGCAAGGGCTGGGTCTATGCGGTGGCCTACAACACTTTCATAGGCTCGATGGCCCTCGTCGTTACGGTCAGCAACCTCGAGTGGTTCGTGTTTTCCTGGGAGCTCATGACCCTCAGCTCGTTCGTGCTGATATTCTGGAAGGAGGAGAAGAAGGACCTCGACGCGAGCTTCAAGTACTACCTGACCATGCACTTCTTTGACACCATCCCGCTGTTCCTGCTCCTCGGTCTCGCGAGCGTCCTAACTGGCAGCATTCACAACCTCAGTTATTCGGCGATTCAGCAGGCCCTCGCAACGGCCTCACCCCTTCAGAGGGGACTGTTCTACGGCCTGTTCCTCATCGTGTTCATGACTAAAGCCGGTATAGTCCCGCTCCACTACTGGCTTCCAGACGCTCACCCTGCCGCTCCAAGCAACGTCTCAGCGCTCCTCAGTGGTATAATGATAAAGACCGCGGTCTACGGGCTTCTCCGCTTTGACTGGGGCATGGCCGGCTACAACACACTCCTCGGCTACATCGTTGCCGGACTTGGAATAGCAACCCTTACAGTGGGAACTCTCTACGCCCTCAGGGAAACGAACTCCAAGAGGCTATTGGCCTACCACAGCGTAGGTCAGATGGGGTACATCTGGCTCGGCATTGGAATAGGCATGGTTCTCATACCTCATGGGGGGACCCTCGCCGCTATCGGTGCCCTTGGAATGTTCGCGGGCCTCTTCCACGCGATAAACCACGCAATCTTCAAGGGTGCCCTCTTCCTTGAGGCAGGTGCGGTCGAGTACGCAACTGGAACCGTTGAGCTGAACGAGCTGGGTGGCCTTGGACCGCTCATGAAGAGCACTGCCCTTGCGACGTTCTTCGCTTCGATGGCAATAAGCGGAATACCACCCTTCAACGGCTTCATAAGCAAGTGGCTCATCTACGTCTCGGGCTTCCAGTCGGGCAACTACTTCCTCGCATTTGGAGCGGTCATGGCAGCCTTCATCAGCGCGGCCACGCTGGCTTCGTTCATCAAGTTCTACACGGCCCAGTTCGGCGGCGAGATGAAGCGCTACGAGCACGTTAAAGAGGTTCCGGCCGTTATGCAGCTCGGCGAGTGGATACTCGCGGCACTGACGCTCTTCATAGGGATATTCCCCTTCACGGTCGTTAAGTTCCTCAACGACGGCGTTGCTACCGTCAACCACGGATTAACTGCCCCGGTTACCCACAACGTCTACAAGATAGGCTTCAACTCGGTCACATTCCTGCCAATAGTCTTCATAATCCTCCTTGGCATCGTGTTCTTCATCGTCTACGCATACTTCAAGCCACTCAAGGGCCCAACGGCGAGGCCATGGGATTGCGGTGCCACGAGCATAAACGAGGACGAATACAAGGTGCTCGCCGAGGACTACTACCTCAAATACGAGGAGAAGATAGGGCACTTCTACGCCTTCACGGACTGGGCGTACTCCTTCGGAAAGGGCATAATAGACCACATCGTCAAGGCCTACCTCTGGATTGCGAGCTACTTCGTGAAGATAGTAGACACCCCGTACACGAAGATAGAGAAGGTCAGCGACCTCTACTCGCTTGAGGTTATGTACCTCGACGAGGAAACCTTCAGGCCAGTGGTCAGGCTGTTCAGGATAGTCAGGGACGTTCTTCCGGGTCTCAGGCTCGGGACGTTCATAGCACTGGCAATAATTGTTGTGGCCATAATCGTGGGAATCATAGTCTGGCTGTGAGGTGATGAAGATGAACGAATACGTTGGCTGGGCCTTCAAAATCGCGGGCGTTATCCTCTTCCTGTTGCTTCCTCCATATTTGGACGGAATAGCGAGAAGGGTCAAGGCGAGACTCCAGTACAGGCGCGGTCCCCCGCTCAGTCAGACCTGGTATGACCTCAAGAAGCTCTTCGCCATTCCCTCAGTCATTCCAACGAAGAGTGCGATTTTCAAGATAGCCCCGTACCTCGCCCTGGCATCGGCGATAACCGCGGCCCTGCTACTGCCCTACGGCGGCTACGTCCCGATAAACTACGGCTACAACCTGATAGTGTTCTTCTACGTCATAGTGATGGTCAGCGTCTTCATAATGCTCGGGGGCTTCAGCGTTCAGAGCGCCTTCAGCCACCTTGGCTCGGCGAGAGAAATGCAGCTCCTCCTTACCGTTGAGCCAATCCTCGCGGTGGTCTACGGCGTCCTCGCGTACAACGCGGGTTCCCTTAACATAGCCACTATATTCAACAACCTCCACCTCACTCCGTCGCTCATACTCGCCATCATAATACTCGCCTACGCGCTCTACGTGGA
This sequence comes from Thermococcus henrietii, assembly GCF_900198835.1. Lineage (NCBI taxonomy): Archaea > Methanobacteriati > Methanobacteriota > Thermococci > Thermococcales > Thermococcaceae > Thermococcus > Thermococcus henrietii. The sequence continues at coordinate 933,429 of NZ_LT900021.1, forward strand.
GAGCGGCTTCGTTCCCTTCGACATCGCCGAGGCCGAGCAGGAGGTCATTGGGGGACCCCTCAGCGAGTACAGCGGAAGGCTCCTCGGGGTCTTCTACTACGCGATATACATCAAACGCTTCGCCCTGCTATGGTTCTTCGTTAGCCTGATAACTTATCCTGTCATGAGACCCATAAACGACGTCATAACCTCAGTCGGCCTGTTCATAGTCCAGATACTCTTGACGATAGCGTTCTATCCAATAATAGCAGCCCTTGAGGCGACCAACGCAAGGCTCCGCATAGACCACGTTGTGAAGGTTAACGTTAAGATATTCTTCATAGGACTCGGTATCCTCGCAATGGCGTTCATGGGGTGGTGAAAAATGGTAACGACGAGGGATTTGGAGGCTCACTTTGAATTTGAATGCAAGGCGTGTGAAAACGGCCACTGTGCAAAGGCGGACGTTGAGACAATCCTCTCGGAAAGGGAGGGCCTCAAGGAGTTTTACGAGGCCTTCAAAGAGCACATCAAGGAATGTAAGAGGATGACCTACGGTCAGTACATGTTTGTCATCGACAGGGAAGTCCTTCCAGAGGCGGTCCTCTGGTGGCACAACCACCCTGAGTTCAAGGAGACCCACATGTCAACCGCCGTTGGGACCGACGAGAGACCACTAAACGGTAAGTTCGTTTATATGCCTTTTATCAATGTCCAGGTTGAACATAAGAACATGGATAGAAACTATTGGGTCTTCCTCAGAACCTACCTCCCGGCCGACGACCCAAGCTTCCCGAGCGTTGCCGAGAAGCTTCCAGCCGCACTCTGGATAGAGAGAGAAGTTAAGGATTTACTTGGCCTTAACCCGATTGGCCATCCAGATCCGAGAAGACTCATTCTACCTGAGGACTTCCCCGATGGGGTATACCCGCTTAGAAAGGACATGGACTACAAGTATTCCCCGATAACTGATCCCAAGACTGAGTACCGTGAAACTCCTGAAGGGACTTCACTTGTTCCGATGGGTCCGGTTCACATGGGTATAGAGGAGCCGGCCCACTTCAGGCTCTTCGTCAAGGGTGAGGAGATAGTCGACGTGGACTACCGCGGCTTCTACTCCCACAGGGGAATCGAGAAGACCGGTGAGGGCAGACTTACCTACAACCAGGTTCTCTTCCTCGCCGAGAGAATCTGTGGAATCTGCGGATACCAGCACTCGGTAAGCTACGCTATGGCCGTTGAGCGTCTGGCCGACGTCGAAATCCCTGACAGGGCGCGCTACATAAGAACGCTGATGCTCGAACTGGAGAGAATTCACAACCACCTACTATGGGTTGGTATAGCAGCCCATATGGTGGGATTTGATACAGGCTTTATGCACGCTTGGCGCATTCGCGAGCCGGTCATGTGGCTCGTCGAGCGCTTAACCGGAAACAGGAAGCAGTACGGAATGAACATCGTCGGTGGAGTTAGAAGAGACATCCTCGACTACCGCAAGGAGGAGATACTCAAGGTCGTCAAGCAGATACGCGAGGAAACCAAGAAGTTCCTTGACATCGCCCTGAACACCAACACTTTCATCAAGCGCGCCGAGGGAGTCGGAATCCTGCCCTACAAAGTCGCCAAGGCCTACTCCGTCCTCGGACCGACCGCTCGCGCGAGCGGAAGGAAGATTGACACGAGGCTTGACCAGGCGACTAAAACGGCGATGGCCTACAACGAGGTTGACTTCAAGGTTCCTGTCTACAAGGAGGGCGATGTTCTGGCCAGGGTTCTCGTCAGGATGGACGAGCTCTTCGAGAGCCTCTGGATAGTGGAACAGCTCATAGACCAGATGCCCGAAGGAGACATAATGGTTCCAATCGGCGACCTGCCGGAGTACGAAGAAGCCCTTGGATTCACCGAGGCCCACCGCGGTGAGGTCGTCCACTACGTCATGACCGGCGAGAAGAACAAGGTCTACCGCTGGAAAGTCCGTGCCCCGACCTACAACAACCTGCCCGCCGTTCCGGAGATGCTCAAGGGCTACCACGTTGCCGATGCACCGCTCATCATAGCGAGCATTGACCCGTGCTACTCCTGTACCGAGAGAGTTCAGTTCGTCGACGTCCAGACCGGTAAGGTGAAGGTTCTCACCGAGGCCGAGTTCAACGAGCTCTCAATCAAGTACAGGGGGGTGTTCTGATGGCCGAGAGCCTCTCCTACACCGAGAAGCTCAAGAAGTGGGACCGCTTCGAGGTCGAGAAGTTCAGCAAGAAGGCCCCGGTCACCACTCCCTATCCTTTTATTGACATCGAGAAGCCACCCGAGTACCGCGGAATCCCGCACATCAACCCCGAGAAGTGCATAGGCTGTGGTGCCTGTGTCAACGCCTGCCCGCCCGATGCGCTAATCCTCGAGTGGGACAAGGAGCACGGCGTTAAGAGGCTCACCTTCAACGCGGCGAGATGTATAAGGTGCCACCGCTGTGTAGAAGTCTGCCCGACCGGTGCGATGGAACCAACAACCCGCTTCGAGATAGCGACCGACAACAAGGAAGATTTGGTCGAGGTCGTCGAGCACAAGCTCGCCTACTGCGAGGAGTGTGGCGAATACCTTGACTTCACCGAGAGGCAGATTGAGTACGTGAGGAACATCCTGCCAAAGGAAATCTTCGAGATGTACGCCCTTGAAGACAGACTCGGCCTGACCCAGGAGGCAAAGATGCGCAAGACCGTCGAGAAGCTCAGGGAGACCGAGGGAATTCCAGTCTCGGCCTTCATGCTCGTGAAGAAGGGGGGTGATGAGTGATGGCTCGTCTCAAGTCAGTGTGGGTCTACCACGTTGACGCCGGATCGTGTAACGGATGCGATATCGAAGTCCTGGACGTGCTGAGTCCATACTACGACGTTGAGAGGCTGGGAATCAAGGTGGTCCCCAACCCGAGGCACGCGGACGTCCTCTTCATCACCGGTCCGCTCACGAGGCAGACGAGGATAGCGCTCAAGAAGGCCTATGAGGCCATGCCGCCCAAGCCGAGGATAGTGGTCGCTATAGGAACCTGCGCCTCAAGCGGTGGAATCTTCTACAACAGCTACGCCCTCTACAACACCTCCCCCCAGCGCGGAAGGGACAGGCTCAGGAGCGGTGGACCTGAGATGATAGTGCCGATAGACATGTACATCCCCGGCTGTCCGCCGAGCCCGGAGGAGATACTCTACGGCGTCGCCCAGCTCCTCGGTCTCAAGGAGAAGAGAATGAAGGGCGAGTACTGGGTCGCGCTCCCGCCGAAGGAGACGCCCAAGGCCGAGAACGAGGTCGAGTTCAGAATCCCCGATAGGCCGATACCGCTCCGCTACTGGCTCACCCTTCGCGAGGAGCTCAGGCGTGTCATAGGTTACTACGACAGGGAGGCCGTTCTTGAGGACTTCATGGCCCTCGTCGAGAAGGCCTTCGAGAGCGAGGACCCAAGGGAGAAGCTCCACGACCTCGTCACCGGCTACTTCCTCAAGGAGAAGGACTCCAGGATAAAGGTCGCCATGCGCTTCCTCGAAAACGAGTTCTGGAAGCTGTACGACGAGTACCACTCCCTCGGCGAGGCCCTCAAGAAGAAGTACCCCGTGACGGCGGGTGTCTGAGGTGCCCTGGAAGCTCTACCGCTTCAAGTACGAGGACTACCCGGAGTACTCGGCGAGGATTACCGGCCACTATGCAGGCGACCTGCTAATCATCGAGGAGGAGGGCGAGCTGAGCGAGGAGGCGGTGAGGCTCATAAAGTCCGCTCTCGGAATAGACGAGAACGCGAGGGCCTTCGACATCGAGGTCAGGGACGTGCTGAGGCTTCCGATTAAGGAGTTGCCGGAGAATGACAGAAAGGTCCTGCTGGAGGCTTCCGAGAAGCTCGACTCCGAGAGCAAGCTTCACATCGAGTACCGCTACCAGCCGAACTTCGATTAAACTTTTATTTTCCCACAACTTTTCTCAGGAGGTGGTGAGATGAACGAAGAGATGCTGAAGAGGGCCAAGGAGGAGCTGATTCAAAGGGTGAAAGACTTCTACGGCGACAACCTTCTCTCGATAGTTTTCTACGGAAGGCACCTCCGCGACCCGAGCTTCCCAGAGATAGACGTGGTTGTAATCATCGATAAACCCTACGACCCGGTGAAGATGAACCGCATGGCCGACTTCGTGGAGAACATCCGCGACCCGATTGAGGAAAAGTACGGCTACCACGTCTCCTTCGAGCTCTACACGCGCGAGGAAGCCGAGAACTTCCACTCCGGCTACCTTGACGTCGTGGTTAACTACGAGGTCGCCTACGATAAGGATAACTACTTCCAGAACCTCATGAACGACATGCTGAACCCGAAGAAGGCGATGGATTACGTGAAGTACATCAGCACCATTGAGTACATCCAGCTGGACGAGGAGAGGGAGGAATGATTGGGGCAGTCTTGGCCGGCGGGAGGGGCAGGCGCTTCGGGGGCGACAAGCTACTCTACAAAATCAACGGCAGGCCTTTGATTCTTTACACCATCGAGAGGCTTGAAACCGCCAGAAGAATCGACGAGATAATCTTAGTTGCCTCGAAGAACAACGCGGAAAAGCTTGAGAGGCTCGGTTACCGTGTGGTCGTTGATGAGCTCCTTATAGGCCCGATGGGGGGCGTTTACACGGCCTTAAGCCTCGGTGATGCCTTCGTCGTTGCCGGCGACATGCCCCTCCTCGTCCCCGAGTTCATTGATTACATAATCGAAGAATTCGAGAATAGCGGAAAAATCGCCTGCGTGCCGAGGTGGGAGAACGGCTACCTCGAACCCCTCCACGCCACTTATTCCAGGGCCTTCCGCGAAATCCTTGAGGAGAAGATAAAAACCGGAAACTACGCCCTCAACAGGGCAATCCGCGAAGCTAATCCCTGCTACCTCCCGATAGAGTCCCTTCCAGAGGAGTGGCGCGAGAGCTTCTTCAACGTGAACACGAGGGAGGACTTGGGGAGGATTGGCGGAATTTGAGATATTGGATATTGGAAATCACTAGTTTACCTTAAATTCTCTCGAAGTCCTTTAGATCCCAGACCAAAAAGCCCTCTTCCCTCAGCTTCTCTTTCCCTTCAACGCTCTTAGCAACAAGCCCGTAGCTCTTCTCCCAGTCCTCAAGCCCCACCAACTTTGCTTTCCTCTCTAGGTCCTTCAGAATTCCCCGCGCTTCCCTTTCGCTCAGTTTCTTCCACTTCACCTCAACGAAGAGCGCCCGCTTTTCCCGCTCGTTCAAAGCGACCAAATCAATCTCCTCACCCTTGCGCCACCATCTACCGATTTTTGTGAAGCGGAACGGAAGCTCCCCTCTTCTGTTCAGCTCGATTAGGAACTCCCTCGCAATTTGCTCGAAAACGAAGCCGAGGTACTCGTTGAAGTTCCGCTTAATGTCGTCAATAACGTCAATCCCCATTTCGATTTCGCTCCTCCGCGGATAGACGAAGCGGAACCAGAAGTTGAAGAGGTTGTCCGCTATGCGGTAGCGCCCCCGCTTTCCGCCGGTTACGGGCAGTTCCTCGGTAACGTAGCCCATCTCCTGGAGGACGAGCAAGTACTTGCCAAGCGAGTTCTTCTCTATCCTCGCCCTGTCCGCTATCTCCCCGAAGCGGGTGTAGCCGAGCGCTATCGCCCTGAGGATTGAGAAGTAGCGCGAGACGTCGCGGAGCTCCTCCTTGAGGAGGTATTTCGGCTCGTCGTAGTACTTGGCGCCCTTCGAGAGGAGCAGAAATCTGAGGTTGTCCCAGAAGTCAAGCTCGGGATTGTAGTCGGCCCAGTACTGGGGAACCCCACCGAAGACGGAATAGACGTAGACCGCCTCCTCCGTGCTCAGCGGGTGGAACTTCCTGACCTTAAAAAAGCTCATCTCCTCGACCTTCCACGCTCCGGTTCTCCGCCCGTATATCGGGGATTTTGCCGAGAGAATGCCCTCCATGAATGAAACCAGCGAGCCACAGAGAACGAGCATTATCTTCGTCTTCGAAAGGTGCAAATCCCAGTACTTCTGAAGGACGCTAAGGAATTCCCTGTGGGCCTTGGCCACGTACTGAACCTCGTCTATCACCACGACGAGCCTCTCCCCGCTTTTTCCCGCGAGGTAAGTGAAAAACGCTTTCCAGCTCTGGAGCGGATTCTCCCGCAGGAACGGGTCGTTGAAGTACTCCGCCAATCTCTCCGAGAAATCCTCTAAGATGGTCTCGCTCTCCTCCGCGAGGAGATAAACTCCCCCGACCTCCGAGAGGAACCGTTGAAGGAGGTACGTCTTGCCTATCCTCCTCCGGCCGTGGAGGATTACCAGTTCTGGCTTCCCCGAGGCGTACCTCGACCTCAGGAACTCGAGCTCGCTTTCGCGATCAATGAACTTACTCGTGAGTATCATACTTGTGAGTACGTTTTATGGCTTATAAACTTTGGGGCTTGGAGTTGATGTGGTATCGTGGGTCCCGCTGGGGCTACTTCTTGTGGAGAATCCCCGCTAACAGCTCCGCCAATCTCTCGGCGCGCTTCCTTATCAGCTCGCTCGGCTCCTGAAAGAGGCCCGTCGAGCCTGGCTGACAGCCTATGAGCACGAACTCAGCGTTAACCATCGTCTTCATGAACTGGGTGACGAACTTCAGCGGAAGTCCGTGCGTAGAGATGGCCTCGCCGAGAGTCCCCTCTGGGTCGGCTATGATGTACTCGCCGACCTCACCGCCGAAATCAACGGCATCGACGAGGACGACGAGGTCGGGCTTAAAGTTCGCTATCTTCCCAGTGTAGTTCTCAGGAACCTCGCCACAGTTCAGCACGAGGACGTTGGGGTTGTCCAGCAACTCCTTCAGCCTCTCCGCCACAAGCACGCCGAAGGCGTCGTCCCCCCTGATGTCGTTTCCAATTCCGCAGACCACGACCCTTTTCGCGTTCTGGAAGAGTTCTTCGAGGTTCATTGACTACCCTCCCCAACGAGCTTCTTTTTTCTCAACAGCTCGATAAGCTCAAGGCCCGTTACGACGTAAATTTTCGTGTTTTCAACTTCAATTTTCATGCTTTCGTTTCTCATATCGAGAAGGTCTCGGTCGTAGGTAACTATGGCGAACGCATCGCCCTCAACTGCGACCTCAATCCACTTGTCATCGCTTTCATCTCTGCACAGTTTGACCTGCTTTTTTGGCGTGACGAACTGGCTGTGCTCTTCAATAAACCTTAAAACCCTCGTGGGGTTCTGGAGAGGAACTTTGGAGCTTTTGGGAACCTTTGAGTACAGTGCCGTTATCTTCGGGTGCGCGAGCTTGTACCTAATCTCCGCTACGGTTTCGGAAGAAGCGTAGTTTATGAGGATTCCCCGGCGGATTAGCTCTAAAATGAATGCAACGGCGTTCCTTTTCGGGTTTTTGCTGAGGAGAAACGATATCAGGGCCGATGTCTCAATCACAACTCCAAGCCCATGGCCTTTAGCTTTCTCTCGATTTCCAGCCATTTTCTGATGTCCTCCTTGACCTCGATGAGGAGTTCGCTGAGGCTCTCTGGGGCGTCTTCCGTCGGCTCCTCAACCTCAAGGCCTTCAACGGCCTTTTCCTTTTCAGCTTTCTCAAGTCTCTCAAGGTTCTCTTTCCATTCGAGATACTTGAGGAGTTCCTCAACGGTAACGCCGAGAGAACTGGCGAGCTTTAAAACTATCTCGGAGATTAAAACCCTCTTCTCCCGGTCTTCAAGGAGTCTTTCAACGGTGTAAACTTCAGAATTAATGACCTCGCTCATGGTCCCACAGGGGTCGTTTTGACACGGGCGTATTTTAAGGTTGCGATTGGGAACCGGGAGAAAGAAAAGTCAGATGGCCTCTGCCCCGTGCTGTCTCAGAAGGTTGTAGATGTGCGGGGCGGCGTCGGTGTAGAGCGTGAACTTCTTGCCCCTTGCCTTGAACTCAAGGTAATAACCGCCGAGAAGGGCCTTTTTGAGCTGAAGGAACTTTATCTCGCTCAGCGGAATGTCCTCGTAAACTTCACCGATTCCTGCGGCCCTTAAAGCGGCCTTTATGGCGACCGTTGCAACGTAGCCCCTCAGCCTGTACTTGCCCGTGAGCTTGAGCCTCTTGTTCGTTATCACGAGGTTTCCGACGCGCTCCTGACTCATCGCCCCCATCTTGAAGCGGACTTCACCGCGGTAGAGTTCCTTTTCGGGCTCTTCCGCCGAGACGGTAACCTTCTCGACGGTTTGAGGCACTTCAATCGGCTTCGCCTCTGCGAAGCGCTCCGCTTGCTCTTGAGTGGCTTTGGCGACCGCTCCGGTTTCGGCCTCGTAGGCTTCAACGACGGCCTTGAGAAGGAAGTAGTGGAACTCAAAGAGGTATTTGAAGAACTTAACGTCGCCGACGACAAACTTATCGCGCTCGTCGAGCATTTTGCGGGCTTCGTTGAGTAGCTCACGCATTTTCTCCACGTCGCCGAGGTAGAGTGCGTCGCAGGCGCGGGCGGCGAATTTTAATGCCTTCAACATTATGGCAATATCATGTAATGGCTTAGGCACTACTTCTTGGCCAATAACATCTTTTAGAACTTCTTGGGATTTCCACCCTAAAAGATCTCTTGTTAATTTTGAAGCGAAGATGTTCATGCCTTCCAACTCTTTCGTAGCGAGTTTGAGATTTGAAGCAGCGTTCTCAAAATCTCCCTCAGCTAATGCCAAAATTGCTTTGCTAATAGTTGGCCGTAGAACATCAATATAAGCCTGTTTCCAAGATTTTTTAAACTGTGCTAACATTTTTGAAACGTCTCCACTACAGGCTTGTTGCACATCTTCAAGAAGCTCTTTTTCTCGCTTCTGTGCTTTCAATAACTTAGCCTTAGCTTGAGAATAGCTACGATGTGCGTCATACCAAAGGAAGGGGAATGTAAACCAAAATGATGAAAGAGCTACTGCCACTATTAAAACGCTGAGATTGTTTATAGATTTGATGAATAGGTAAGCACCTAACGCCCCAAGAGGTGTCGTTATTAGTGTCCATCTTTTAAATCTTTCAACATCCTTTTGATGAAATTCCACATCATGCTCTAGTTTCTCGCGTCTCTCTCTCCTCAGCAGCTTTTTTGGCAATATTTAGGCAGTTGTTAATTTTAGTAAAGTCAATTTGTGGAGCTTCTTTTACCCGCTCCAGCTCAGCTTTCATCTTCTCAAGAAGAGCGTCGAGGTTGACGTTGGCCTGCAACGACACACCACCCGAAGAAGTAGGGCGTGAAGATATTTAGGGGTTTCGGCTCGGAGCCTCTAAAAACGTTCTTTATTCACACGATGAATTCCAGTCAGGATTATAAGTGGCACTCCTTTATCTATGGTGGTCAAGAGATACAGGCAGAAGACGACAATTCCAGACCCTCTATGGTCTCTATATCCGCCTCTGCCTCATCCTTCGTGTAGTTTATTGGCACGTCCCTCTTTCTCAGTTCGTAAAGGAATTCCCTCAGACTCAGGCCCGCAAATTCCGCGGCCTTTCCGAGGCTCAGCCTCCCCTCGCGGTACAGTTCTATGGCCGCGAGCAGAAGAAGCTCCCTCTCCGGTTTCGGGCCGAGGAACTCGCGAAGCGTGGCAGGGGTGACACCTTCCATGCTCTCACCTGAAGTACAGTCTCCGGAGGAATATTTAGGGATTTCGCCCCCTGAAACGAATAGAAAAAGAAAGCTCACAGCTTCTCCGCAAGCTCCCTGATTTTTTCAGCGAACTCCGTCTTCATGAGCTCCTCGACGTTTCCAATCTTTGCGTCGAGGTCAGGATAGAAGGGTATGCCGATGAGGTACGGGACGTTGTAGCGCTCGGCGAGCTTCCTGACGTCGCTCTCGTCAAGCCCCTCCGAACGGAGAACCATGTTCTCGACGACGCCGAGGACCTTGTGCTTCTCCTCGAGGAGCAACTGTATGAGCTTCTCGACGACGTTGAGGGCGAGCTTCGACGGGGTTGCAACGACGAGGAACTCACCCCTCTTGAGGAAGCGGAGGACATCCAACAGCTGGTCGCCGAGTCCAGGTGGCATGTCGATGACGAGGTAGTCAAGCTCGTCCCAGCGGGTTATCGTGAGGAGCTCGATGAGGGCGTCGCTTATCTCCTTCCCGCGGAGAGGTGTGGGTCTGTTCTCGGTGTAGTAGGCGATGCTCATGAACTTTATCCCGTGGACAGTCGGCGGGACAACGCCTTTGTCCTCCTCCGGGAACTCCTTCGGTTCGAAGCCGAGAATCACGTGGTCGCTGGCTCCGTGGAAGTCAAGGTCAAGCAGGCCGACCTTATAACCCTTCTCGGCCAGAGCTAAAGCGAGGGTCGTCGAGATGAGCGATTTTCCTACTCCCCCCTTCCCGCTGACGACGGGGATTATCCTCTTGACATTCTCAAGCCTCGCGCTTATGGCTATCTCGCGCGGGTCAATCATGCCTCTCCCTCCTTCTCAATCATTATCCCGGCGACGTAAACGCCCCTTCCCTGGACGACCTCAAAGTCGTGGCTCCCGCACTTCGGACAGGCAAGAAACGCGTGGACGACATCAGGAATGAAGTGGATGTCCTCCTTTATGCGCTCGTCGAACTGGTCCTTGACTTCCTTGAGCTTCCAGGTGTGCCCGCAGTTGCGGCACTTGAAGACCGCCTCTTCCTCCTCGAAGATTATCTCGGCCCCCTCGGCAATCGTTCCCGCGAACATCTGCTCCATCGCGAACTTCACTATGTCCTCTGCAACGTCCTGGAGTTCGCCGAGAACGACTTTGACTGCCTTTACTCTCTTCGCCCCCTCCCTCTGGGCGTAGTTCAGAACTGTCCTGACTATGGCATCCGCCAGCGCCCACTCGTGCATGGTATCACCGACGGAAATTGGCGTGCCACCTTAAAAATGGTTGGGTTTGAAACCGGTGGTGTGCAGACAAATTTATTAACGGTTCGATGGAACTCTCCACGGTGGTGGGATGGGACACGAGCACGGGCACGGGCTTAAAAGGAATCTAGCAATCTCAATCGCCCTGAACCTCACGATAACCATCGCAGAGGTAATCGGCGGTCTCATCTCGGGCAGTCTGGCGCTCCTGAGCGATTCGCTTCACAACTTCAGCGACAGCATGAGCCTGCTCGCGAGCTACTTCGCCCTAAAAATCGCCGAGCGAAGGCCCAACGAGAAGTACACCTTCGGCTACAAGAGGGCCGAAATCCTCGTGGCCTTTATCAACTCCGCCGTCTTAATCGGCGTTTCGCTCTTCCTCGTCGTCGAGGCCTACAGGCGCTTCAGAAACCCCCGGCCGATTGACACGACGGTAATGCTCCCCGTGGCGGTCCTCGGCCTAATCGCGAACCTCCTCTCGGTTTTCCTCCTCCACGAGCACGCCCACGGCCTTAACGTCCGCTCCGCCTACCTTCACCTTCTGAGCGACACCCTCTCGTCGGTGGCCGTCGTGATTGGTGGTTTGTTGATTCGGTTCTACGGCGTCGAGTGGGTTGACCCGCTCGTTACAGTTTTGATAGCGCTCTACATTCTCCGCGAGGCCTACGAGGTGCTGAGGGAGAGCGTTGACGTCCTGATGGAGGCATCGCCGGAGCTCGACCTTGAGGCGATAAAGGCCGAGCTGGAATCGATTCCCGGCGTTAAGAACGCCCACCACTTCCACGCCTGGTGGGTCGGTGAGAGTGGGATTCACTTCGAGTGTCACCTATCTGTTGAGGACATGCCCCTGAGCGAGGCGCAGAGGATTATAGACGAGGCCGAGGAGAGGCTTAGGAGATTTGGGATAACCCACGTTACGGTTCAGCTTGAGGTTGACCGGTGCGAGCCCGGTCTGCTGTGCCCAGACGCCTGAAGAGGAGCGCGTAGCTCAGCGGGCCGAGGATGGCCTCCCCGAGCACGCCGGTGAGTTCGAGCAGGACGTCGTAGACTATCAACCAGAACGCCAGAAAGCCGAGCACAGCCTTTCTCTCGTCACCGTTGAGGGAGGCGAAGAAGAGGACGAGGGCGAGCGTTCCAACTGCATCGGTGGCGAGCGGTGGGAGAACCCTGGGGAGAAAGGCGAGGGCCGTGAAAATCGTCGCCCCCGAGATGAAGCCGGCCGTGAATGGACGCGACGGCGTGAGGGGAACGTCCCTGCTCCCGAACTTCTTGGCGAGGAGGAAGAGCGCGAGGGCAGATAGAAGGGCAACCGAGTACTGACCCGGGGAAGGGACGTAGCCGGTGAGGTGCGCGAAGGCAAAGGCGGAGGTGCAGAAGGCGATTGTGGCCAGAAGGGCCCCGCGTTTCCCGATGAGGGGCCTTCCACGCAGTTCGGGGTAGAGAAGCTCCACTATCAGAATCGGGAGGGCCATGCTCATCGTGGCGTGGTAAGCCGTCAGGAGAACGGCCCAGCTCGTGTTCACGCCGAAGACCCTGCCGTAGTCCTTAAGAACTCCGAGGTCGGGCCAGTTCGGGTCGAACCACGAGCGGATTACGAGCCCTTCCTCAACGACGCCGTAGAGGGCGCCGAGGAGCATGAGGCCGACCTTTCCCCGGCCGAGCCGTATCCACGCCTCGCGAATCAACAAAACGCCGGAGCCGTAGAAGAGCCAGAGGAGGGGAAAGGAGAGCGGTTGGACTACAAGCTGGATAGGGTGCGTTGAGCCACCGAGGACCTCGGCCAGGAAAGGTGAGAGGAAGGTGAGGAGTAACACAGCTCTGGTCTCTTGTCTCATGCGTTAAACTTCGCCCTTCCGGTTAAAGCTTTATGCGTGAACCTCTTGGCTTCCGTAGACCTCCGCGAGACCCTTCTCAATCGCCACCTCAACGGCCCGGTAGTAGCCTGGAACGTAGAGGCTCGGTCCGCGGAGAACGACCGTCTCGTCCACCCAGTTGAGCTCGGTGAGGGCCTTCGGCTTTCCGTGCTTAACTATCTCCTCCCAGAGGCGTCTGTTGATAACGCACCCGGGGTCGTCGCCGGCTAGATCCAGCGTGTAGTGGTAGGCCCTCGCGCGGCAGCCCCCGCAGATGTACTTGTAGGGGCACCGGCCGCACTGGCTCTCCCAGCTATCCCTGTCGCGGAGGAGGTTGAATATCCTGCTGTTCTCCCATATCTCCTTGAACGGTCTGTGCCTGACGTTTCCAACGGGGAGCGGGAGGAAGACGCAGGGTATCACTGTTCCGTCGGGCTCGATTCCCGCGTAGATCCTGCCGGCACCGCAGCCGCCTATGAACTCGGCGAGCGTCTTCACGGAGTTGTCCTCGCCTATGTAGAAGTGCGCCGGCGTGACGCTCTTTCCCTGGCTCATGAGCAGGGTAACGCGCGCGTACTGCGGCGCGGTCGTCAGTATCTCGAGCTTCCTCTTCTTCATCTGCTTGTAAACCTCTTTCATGAACTCCTCGCGCTCCTCGGGAGAGAGGTCCACCTTGACCATGTCCTCCGCCCTTCCCGTGGGCACGAGGTTAAAGAAGATGACGCGCCTCACGCCTATGCTCTCGGCGAGGTCGAGTATGTCGTCTATCTCCTGGTAAGTCTCCTTGTCCATTATCGTGGCCATTCCGTGGCTGAGCCCCAGCTCAACCGCGTTCTCCAAGGCCTTCACCGCGTGCTCCCACGCCCCCGGGATTCCGCGGAACCTGTCGTGCTTCTCCGGCTTCGCCGAGTCCACACTGACCTCGACGTACTTTATTCCTGCCTTGATCGCCTTTTCAAGCTCCTCCTTCTTGGCGAACATCCAGCCGTTGGTTGCCACCGACGTGTGAATTCCCCTGCTCGACAGCTCCCTGACGATTCTGAGGAAGTGCGGGTGTATCGTCGGCTCGCCGCCGCTTATCGCAACCGCCGCGACGCCGGCCTTGTCGAGCTGGTCAACGAGCATCAGCTTCTCCTTGAGGGATAGCTCGCTCGCGAGCGGTTTGTCTGCCCTCTGGTAGCAGTGCTGGCAGCGGAAGTTGCACATGTTGGTGAAGTTCCAGACTATAAGGAACGGCCCAGCAAGGCGCTGGGGGACGGTGACGCCGTACTTCGCTATGCCCTCGAGGACGACCCAGATTCCGCGCCTTATGTGGGGGTCCCTCAGCAGGGCCTCCTTGACGGCCTCCTCGTCGCCGTGGGCGAGCTTTATGCCGAGCTTGAGCAGGAGCTTTATCGTGTCCGCCTGGAAGCGGACCATCATCGGCGCGTTTATGCTCTCGCCCGCGTAGATGCTTAGCGCCCAGTACAAAGCAGGGAGCTCGCGTCCGTTGATTTCATACTTCTTCAGAGTCGGCTTTATCAGCGCCCTCGCTATCGGGTTTCCGAGGATGAGTTTGAATGCCTTCAGTGCCGTGGTTACTTGATTTCCCCCGCCTTCGCTGGATTCGACCTCCTCTTTGACGTCTGCGGATGGATTCATTGCGTTTGGAAACGGCTCCTTTATCGTTTTCGGAGCCTTCATTTTCCCACCTCCGGTGAATAATATCTCCAATGGGTGTTTAAAGTTTTCGGAAATATCAGGAATTTCTGACATAAACGTTAGCCTTTAATGGGTTTTGCTTTCATGAGTCAAAGGAGGTTTTATAAGCAAGTAAACCGTAGTACAAATCTGGGTGGAACACGATGGGTGACGAAAAGACTTTCGTCAGACTTATTGAGAAAATAATGATTCGTTGGGGTTACTCCCACGTTGAGGGCAAGCTGTATGCGATGCTTCTCCTAAGTGAAGAGCCCCTTACGATTTCTCAACTCGTTGAGAGAACTGGGTTTAGTCGTTCTGCAGTTTCTACTGCTCTCAATCGCCTCGTTCGTGATTATCTGGTTGAAGTTAGGAGGCGGGGTAGAATAAAGTACTTTACAGCCATCCCGGCATTTTTTGAAAAGTTCCTTGAGCAACCTAAGAACCTGCTTGAGAAAGAAGTTCTCCCTCTTGAGGAGGCGGTTAAAGGTTTACTGTCCTCTGACCCCCCAGAGGGTACGAAACATCGTCTTAAGGCAGTCCTTGCCGAGCTCAGACTTCTTGAGTACTCCCTTCTTCGGCTTATGGAGATTGAAGCGGATGAACTCAGGAAGCATTACCTGACTGATGAAAAACCTTTTAAATGAGGCTCTTCTCATTTTCTTCGGGTGACCTAAAACGAACTACCCGGAGTTAGCGCTCATAGCCTTCATCCTGAGCGTCGTCTTTTCGATAGGTGGCGTCGGTTCGGCCATAGCCATAGTTCCGGTTATGGGATGGCTGGGAGTACCCCTGATGAGCGCCAAGCCGACGGGGCTGTTCATAAACGTCCTCTCGATGCTTTCAGCGACCGTCAAGAACCTGCGGGCGAAAAAGCTTGACGTCCGCTTCGGCCTGCCGATTCTCGTCACCGCGACTTTAGCTTCGCCCCTCGGGGCCTACTCCGGGAGGTTCATACCGCACCGCGTCGTTTTAGCTGTCTTCGTGGCTTTCCTCCTCTACTCGGGGACGATGATGCTCTTCTTCAGGCCGAAGGGGAGGGAAAGGAAGGGTAACCACATCGTTGAAAGCTCGCTCATCGGTGGAATTGCTGGCTTCCTCGGCGGTCTCCTCGGCGTCGGCGGAGGCGGGATAATCAGCCCGGCCCTAATCCTCCTCGGCTACGAGCCGAAGAAAGTCGCCAGCACTACCGCTTTAATAGTGTTCTTCTCCTCGCTGAGCGGTTTTCTGACCTACTGGAAGCTCGGAACCCTTGACTGGGAGTTGCTACTCTGGGTCTCCCTTCCAGCAATACTCGGTGGCTGGCTCGGAACTCACCTGATGCACTTCAAGATGAGCTCGGCTCAGGTAAAAAAGGTGATAGGGGTCATAATGTACGTTATAGCCCTCAAGACGCTCCTCGTCGCGCTGGGCTTCTGAAGACGAAGTTCCTGAGCGTTAAGGCTCCGGTAACCAGCCACATCGCCAGCAGGAGCCAGTAGAGGGCGAAGCCGAAGTCGGTTATCGCGTTTATCCCGAAGGTCGTCCCGACCTTGAAGGTCGCGCTGACGTAGGCGCCGAAGGGGAAGATGAAGGCCCACCACGCGAGGCTGTAGGGCAGGTTGAGCTTCCTGATGTAGTGGAGCGTTAGTATTACCGCCATGACGAACCACCAGACGCCAAAGCCCCAGAAGATTAATCCGAACGCCAGGAACGGCTCCTTCACCTTTAGGAAGTCGCTGGCCTTCACGAGGGCGTAGAGCGTGCTCGTCCCGGCTCCTATCGGTCCGAGGTTAATCCAGATTGACGGGGCGATTCCACAGGGCATCGGCTCGTGCTTTATGAAGCGGTAGAGGACTATCGCGAAGAGGGCCAAGTAAAGGAAGAAGCCCGCGCCCCAGGCGAAGTAGTTGATGAAGGCCATCAGCTCCTTCACGGTTCCCGAGGAGAGCGCCATGAGCTTCGCCCCGCTGATGGGGATTACTATGAGTCCGACAGGTGGAATGAACCAGGCCGGCGTTATGTTCTTGGTGTCTATTCTATCTCCTGTGAAGACGATGTAGGGAATCAGGAAGGCGAAGAGCAGGACGAAAGGAACGCCGAAGAGCCAGAAGGCCCAGGCGAGCCTTTCATTTCCGAAGATGAAAAGCCAGTCCGCTGAGAGAACGAGAGCCGCGACGCCTATCGTGCCGTAGAAGTTGCCGAGGACCGGGTGGTAGAGGTCCTTCAGGGCCTCCTCGCGGTACTTTACCCACCTCAGAGTCCACGGAATCAGGAGGACGAGAAAGAGGAGCGTGTTGAGGTAGACGAGGAACTCCGCGAAACCGTTTAACGCCGAAAGCCTTGATGAGTAGGCTTTGCTGACTAAAGCCAGCGCTCCAGTTCCCATCACGCTCGCGAACCAGCTTGGGGCGAAGTCCTTAACTCCCATACGACCACCAAAGAAATGAAAAAAAGTTCATTTAAAAAGTTTTTCAATCCTTCCCCTCGAGAAACGCCTTCACGACCTCTACCGCCCTGCCTTCGAGTCCGGTGACAACGCTAATTCCAAGGCTCTGGAAGTGTGCGAGGGCCTTTCTGCCGACCCTGTTGGCAAGAACGACATCGACGTTTTTCTCCTTTAGAAGTCTTGGGAGCTCCCCCGCTTCGTGCTCTTCCGGCAGTTCTATCAGTTCGGCTCCGTTGAGCATACCCTCCTTTACGGAGAATACGGCAAAGTACCTCGCCCGCCCGAAATGCTCGCAGATTTCACCCTCGAATGAGGGCTCCTCGACGGGAATCGCTATCCTCATCCCAACCACCAGAATCATGAACGTGTTTTCACGTAAAAACCTGTCGGTTTAAAATGGGAGGTTGATAACATCAATGAACCAAAACCGTTAAAAGCGTGTTACCATTTTTGGATTTGGTGATACGATGCTGACCCTCAACAGGCTTGTTGAGGCCAGGGATTACGAGGGAATCCTGCGCTACGCCAGGGAGTTCCACGGACACGTCTGCCCCTACCTCGCGCTCGGAATCAGGGCCTCGATTATAGCGATGGAGGAGCTCGGCGTTGGGCGGCTTGACTACGAGGGAAGCGTTGATGAAAGGATCCTTGCAATAGTGGAGAGCAACAGCTGCTTTGCCGACGGCGTTCAGGTGACGACCGGCTGCACCCTCGGCAACAACTCGTTGATATACCTCGACCTCGGTAAAACGGCGCTCACACTCGTTAAGCGCTCGGACTGGAGCGGTGTGAGGGTCTATGCCGACGGTGAGAGGCTACGGAAGTACTACCCTGAAGAGGCCACCGAGCTCTTCAACAGGGTCGTGAAGGAGCGAAAGGGGACAGAGGAGGAGAGAAAGCGCCTCTGGGAGCTCTGGGAGGAGATCGCCCACAGGATGCTGCACCTTCCAAGGGGTGAGTTTAAAATAGAGCGCGTGAAGGTTAGACCCATAGAGCCCGCCCCGATTTTCGATAGCGTTCGCTGTTCAAGGTGCAACGAGCTTGCAATGGCGAGCCGGATTGTTTACCGCGACGGAAAATCCTTCTGCCTGAAATGCGCCGGCGAGAAATACTACGCCGTTATAGGCAGGGGCATCGTGGAGGTGAATGGAGATGGGGTTTGACTGGAGGAAGGTTCTGGCGGTCTTTCTCGTCGTTCTGGCCGTCTCAATGGCCGGCTGTATAGGAACCTCGACGTCGAGCTCAACCAAGCCAGTCAGCTCCTCCCCAACGGTAACGAGCTCAACCGCGAGCCAGGGCTACATCACCGTCACCGACATGCTCGGGAGGACGGTAAAGGTTCCGGCAAACGTAACACGGGTCGTTGCCGTTGGACCGGGAGCTTTGAGGATACTCGTTTATCTCAACGCTACCAAAGACGTCGTCGGAATCGAGGAGTTCGAGAAGCGCTTCCCCTACGGGAGGCCCTACATCCTGGCCCACCCCGAGCTTCTCAAACTGCCGGTCATCGGCCCGGGTGGTCCCGGAAAGCTCCCTGACATGGAGGCCCTGATTAAGGTCCATCCGCAGGTCATCTTCATGGTTTTCGTGAGCAGGCAGACCGCCGATGAGGTTCAGCAGAAGACGGGAATCCCCGTCGTGGTCCTCAGCTACGGAACGCTGAAGAACTTCACAGACCCGGTCTTCTTCAAGTCGCTCCTCCTGGCCGGAAAAATCCTCGGAAAGGAGAAGAGGGCCGAGGAGGTCATAAAGTTCATCGAGGAACAGCAGAGCTACCTTGAAAACCTCACGAAGGGCCTGAAGAGTCCGAGGGTTTACGTCGGCGGAATAGGCTTCAAGGGCGCCCACGGGATAACGAGCACCTTCACCGACTACGCGCCCTTCACGGTTCTGGGCCTCGACAACATAGCGGCCAACCTTACGAGCACCAACTACGGCTGGGTGCAGGTGGACAAGGAGTGGCTCCTCAAGGAGAACCCGGACTACATCTTCATCGACGAGGGTGGTTTGAAGATAATCCTCGACGACTACAGGAGCAACCCCGACTTCTACAACTCGCTCAAGGCCGTGAAGGAGGGCCACGTCTACGGAGTCCTGCCCTACAACTTCTACAACACCAACATCGGAATCGCCATAGCCGACGCCTACTATATCGGAAAGGTCCTCTATCCAGAGCGGTTCAAGAACATCGACCCAGTTAAGAAGGCGGACGAAATATTCACGTTCCTCGTCGGGAAGCCGGTTTACGGCGAGCTCGCCAAGGAATTCGGCGGGTTCGGAAAGATAGACCTCGCCAGCGGAAACGTCACCTACGGCCTTCCAACGAACCCGTGATGCCCTATGGACTACAAGGCGTACCTGAGGCGAAAGCTCCTCATAGGCCTCGCCCTTTTCCTTTCCCTGTTAGCTGTCTCTCTGTTCTCCCTCTCAAGCGGACCCTATCACGTTCCGGTTAGAGAAGTCCTCGCGGTTCTCTTCGGCGGTGGAACCAAGGACGACCGCCTCGTAATCCTCGGCATAAGGCTCCCGAGAATCGTCGCCGGAATCCTCGTCGGGGCTTCGATGGGCATCGCCGGAGCGGTTCTGCAGGGCTACCTGAGAAATCCCCTCGCAACTCCCTTCACTATGGGCGTCTCGAACGGCGCCATGTTTGGCGCTTCCCTGGCCATAATCCTCGGCGCGGGTTATTCCCTCAACTCGGGGCAGGTCTTCCTCAACAACCCCTACGCGGTGGTTCTCTTCGCGTTCCTCGGGGCGATAAGCGCCACCCTCGTCATTCTCGCTCTGGCTAGGCTCCGCGGTCTGAGTCCAGAGGCGATAGTTTTGGCAGGAGTCGCGATGAGCTCCCTCTACGTTGCTCTAACTACCCTCGTTCAGTACTTCGCAAACGAGCTTCAGCTCTCGGCGATGGTCTACTGGAGCTTCGGAAACCTCGCGAGGGCAACGTGGCGTGAGAACGCAATAATGGCGCTCGCGTTCGCCTTCGTTTTCGCATACTTCCTCGTCAAGCGGTGGGATTTGAACGCCTCAACCCTTGGAGACGAGATAGCCAAGAGCGTTGGGGTCAACATCGAGAGGGAAAGACTGATAGGGACCCTCCTGGCGGCGTTCGTTACGTCCATAACGGTGGCCTTCGTGGGGGTAATCGGCTTCATCGGACTCATCGCGCCCCACTCGATGCGCCTCATCGCTGGCGGTGATTACCGCTCGCTGATTCCCCTCTCGGCGTTAGCGGGGGCGCTGCTCCTCGTCTCGGCCGACACAGTCGCGAGGCTAATCGTTTCGCCCATGAACCTCCCCGTTGGCGTCATAACCTCGTTCCTCGGCGCGCCGACGTTCATATACCTCCTCGTGAAGATGGAGGGCCGGCGATGATTGAGGCGAAAGGCATAAGCTTCTCCTACGGCGAGCGGGAGGTCCTGAGGGGAATAAGCTTGGAAGTCGGCGAGGGTGAGTTCGTGGCAATACTCGGCCCGAACGGGGCCGGAAAGAGCACCTTTCTCAGATGTCTCGCCGGAATCCTGAAGTGCGACGGTGTCTTCGTCAAGGGCAGACCGATTAACGACTACCCGCCGAGGGAGCTCTCGAAGGTTCTCGCCTACGTCCCGCAGAGGGTCGAGCCGGGGTTTTTGACGGTCTTCGACACCGTTCTCCTCGGCAGGAGGCCCTACATGGGGTTAACCCCTTCGGAAAGGGATTTGAAAGTCGTCGAGGAAGCCCTGAAGAGGCTCGGCATTGAGGAGTTGGCCCTCAAGAGGACGAACGAGATAAGCGGCGGCGAACTGCAGAAGGTCAGCATAGCGAGGGCTCTGGCTCAGGAACCCGAAATCCTGCTGATGGACGAGCCGACCAACAACCTCGACCTCAAGAGCCAGCTTGAGGTGATGAGGCTCGCGAGGGAGCTGGCGAAGGAGGGAAAGACCGTCATTACTGTCATGCACGACGTGAACTTAGCTCTGCGCTTTGCGAAGAGGTTCGTCTTCATGAAGGACGGGAGAAAAATAGCCGATGGTGACCTCGAAGTCCTGAGCGAGGGACTCTTTGAGGAAGTCTACGGCGTTAAGGTGGAGATAGGGGAGGTAAGAGGGGTCCCCGTGGTGGTTCCCCTCTAAAGCTCCGCCTCTCCAAGGAACTCGAGCATCTCGAGCAACCTCGGGTCCTTGACCTTCTCGATGGCCTTCTTGGCCTCTTCCTCGTCAATCTTGCCGTCCTTGAAGAGTGCGAGAGCTTTCACAGCCTCAAAGAAGTCCTTCATGTCCGGGAAGGCGTTGATGAACATGTCTATGTTGAGGTAAACCGTCTCGAAGTCGTCGTCGAGGAAGAGTTGCCAGAGGACGTCCATCAGCGAGCCGAAGGCTATGTCCTCGTAGTCCGTTCCCCTCGCCCTTATGAGGGCGTAGAGGCACTCCTGTAGGGCCGCATCGTAGTTCTCTTCCTCCTCGAAGATTTCCTCGAAGCTGAGGTGGGCCTCGACGAGAAGCTCGTTGTCGTTGAGGACCTTCGGCAGGACACCGGCTATTATGGCCTTGCCCCTGTAGGTGTCGCCGGCCTCGAAGGTTATGTAACCCCTGTGAATCTCAATCCTGAGGAGTTCCCTCTCGTCGCCGAGCTCCTTGTAGAGCTCCTCAGCCTTCTCGATTAGCTCGAGGGCCTTCTCGTACTCCTGGAGCTCCTCGTGAATCATGGCCATGCTGTAGTATATCCTCGCGGCGTGCTCGATGTTGCCCTTGGCGACCTCCTCTTCAAGGAGCGCCCTGAACAGCTCAAGGCTCTTCTCAAGCTCCCCGATGAGGTAGTAGAGGTCAGCCAAGTGGAACTTCAGCTCGAAGTCGTCGCTCTCCTTCGCGAGCTTCTCGAACTCCGAAATCTTGTCCTCGTTGAGTATCTCGTGGTAGTAGTAGAGCACGAGCTTGTAGAGCTCCCAGTCCTTGCACTCCTTCGCAAGTTTTTCGGCCTTCTCGAGGACCTCCTTAAGCTCCTCGTCGCTCAGGTCGTCCACCTTGTAGTAGAGAATCCTCCTGAGCTTTTCGCAGTTCTTCTCCTCGATGGCCTTCATAATCTCCTCCATGCTTTCACCCCGGTTTTCTAACGCGCCGATGTATTTAATTCTTTGGCTACCTTTTTAACCCCTCCGCGAGAGCTATGGACATGCTCCAGGTGATTTTTCTCGGCACCGGCGGGATAATGCCGACGCGCGAGAGGAACGTTCCAGCGGTGGCGCTCCGCTACAAGGGTGAGGTTATACTCTTCGACGTCGGCGAGGGCACGATAAGGCAGATGAACACCGCGAAGCTCAGCCCGATGAAGGTCGAGAAGATTTTCATCACCCACTTCCACGGCGACCACTACCTCGGGCTCGGCGGGTTGATTCAGACGATGAACCTCTGGAATCGGGAAAAACCCCTCCACATCTACGGGCCGAAGTACACCTTCGAGTTCGTGCAGAACTTCATTAACAGCGGTTTCTTCAGGCCGGTTTTTGATATACACGTCCACGAGCTCGGCGAGACGAGGCTTAAGTTCGGGGACTACGAAATCTGGAGCTTCAAGGTCGAGCACGGGATTCCGGCTCTGGGATACGTCTTCAAGGAGAAGGACAAGCGAGGAAAGTTCCTGCCCGAGAAGCTTAGGGAATACGGCCTCAAGCCCGGGCCGATGCTCGGAAAGCTTGAGAGGGAAGGCCAAATTGAGTGGAACGGCAGGATAATCCGCCTCGAAGACGTCACGGGACCGAGGAGGCGGGGAGTTAAGATAGTCTACACCGGCGACACCGAGCCTGCCGAGAGGGTGAGGCTCTTCTCCGAGAGGGCCGATTTGCTGATTCACGACGCCACTTACCTCAGCGATGAAGACCGGGGAGATAGCTACCACTCCACAGTTAAGGAGGCCTGCGAGACCGCGAGGAGGGCGAAGGTAAAGCTACTCGCCCTCTTCCACAGGGCCTTCCGCTACACCTACGACGAATACCTGAGCGAGGCATCGCGGATATGCCGGGAATTCGGCGTGAACTTCGTCGTTCCGAGGGACTTCGACGTTTTAACGTACAAATCCGGCGAGTGGCGATTCCGGAACCTTCTGGGGGGAGGAAGATGAACTACCTCCGCTACGTCAAGCTCATAGGCACGATGCACGTCTCGCCGAGGAGCAGGGAAGAGGTCATCAGAACGATACTGGGGGAGAGGCCGCACGCCGTCGCGATAGAGCTCGACAGGGCGCGCTTCTTGGGGATGGAGCGGAACGTCGAGCTAACGCTTGAAGATTCACTCAGAATGGGCAGGGCTGGTTTGATAAACTACGCTTTGGCCAAGGTCGAAGAAAAGCTCGGTGAGACCTTCGGAATGTCGCCTGGTGAGGAGATGAAGGCCGCGATAGAATCTGCAAAGCTGTTGGGAATCCCGCTATACCTGATTGACGAGGACATCAGCGTAATCCTCGCCAAGATTGCCTCGGCGCCCTTCAGGGAGAAGCTCCTAATGGCGCTCGAGGGCCTGAGCGTTTTCCTGCCCCTAGGAAAGGCCGAGGTGGGCGACCCGATGGAGGAGTACAGGACGATGATGGTCGAGTTCAGGCGTCGCTACCCTTACCTCTACCGCGTCCTCGTCGAGGAGCGCAACGAGGTGATGGCGAGGAACTTGATGGCGATAGTGGATTCACTCCTCGCGCGAGGGATTAAGAGGCCCAGGGTTATAGCCGTCGTCGGCCTCGGACACAAGCCCGGCATCGAGAGGATTCTGAACGGACGTTACTTTTATATGGAGAAGTGAGGAAAATTTTCGGGGATTGGCCATGAGGGACAGGCTTGAGAAGATGCTGAACGTGGAAATACTCGACATTGAGGAGACCGACGATAAGATTATCGTCTACGTTCCCGCTGATAAGGTTAGAATCGCGGTCGGGAGCGGTGGTGCGGCCGTCAAAGCTGCCGAGCTCGTAATCGGCAAGAAGATTGAAGTCCGCGCCAAGGAGTGAACCACCACCTCAGGTGATACCTTGGGGAAAGGTTAAATAAGTTAAAGCGGAGTTTCTTCGGTGGTGCTTATGGAGTACAAGAGACCCTTCGGCGCCAGGATTGATGAGAACGGAGTTATCCCCGGGGCCAAGAAGCTCGTTAGAAGGCTCAGCGACATGAGGGGCTACTTCTACGACGAGAAGGCCTACGAGGAGCTCCTCAAGGAGGACCCCGTTGTCTACGAAGTCTACGCGGTTGAGCAGGAGGAGAAGGACGGCGACCTCAACTTCGCGACGACAATCCTCTACCCTGGCAAGGTTGGTAAGGAGTTCTTCTTCACCAAGGGCCACTTCCATGCGAAAGCCGACAGGGCCGAAATCTACTACGCCCTCAAGGGGAAGGGCGGAATGCTCCTCCAGACGCCGGAAGGAGAAGTCGAGTGGGTTCCAATGGAGCCGGGAACGGTCGTCTACGTTCCACCCTACTGGGCGCACAGGACGGTGAACACAGGAGACGAGCCGTTCGTATTCCTCGCAATCTATCCAGCGGATGCGGGCCACGACTACGGCTCGATAAAGGAGAAGGGCTTCGCCAAGCTCGTCGTCGAGGAGAACGGTGAGGTTAAGCTGATAGACAACCCGCGCTGGAAGTGAGCGAAACCCTTATTAGGTTTCTCCTCTTTTTCACTCTCGGTGATACATAATGTGGGACGGGCTTTACGCTTCTGCCTTCGAGAGGGTTAGGGCTAAGGTAGGCAACGTTAAGGGCGTTCTCCTAGCCTACAACACCAACATCGACGCCATCAAATACCTCGAAAAGAGCGACCTCGAGGCGAGGGTTGAAAAGGCTGGAAGAGAGGAAGTCCTCCGCTACTCCGAGGAACTGCCGGAAAAGATAACGAGCGTTCCCCAGCTACTCGGCTCAATCCTCTGGAGCGTCAGGAGGGGTAAAGCTGCGGAACTGTTCGTCGAGAGCTGTCCCGTCCGCTTCTACATGAGGCGCTGGGGATGGAACGAGCTCAGGATGGGTGGTCAGGTCGGCATAATGGCCAACCTCCTTGGAGGGGTTTACGGGATTCCTGTTGTGGCCCACGTTCCCCAGCTCTCGAAGCTCCAGGCGGGCCTCTTCAAGGACGGGCCCATCTACGTGCCGAAGGTCGAAAACGGTGAGCTCAGGCTCGTCCACCCAAGGGATTTTGGTGGTGACGAGGAGAGCTGTCTCCATTACATCTACGAGTTTCCCAGGGGCTTCATGGTTCTTGACTTCGAGGCCCCGCGCGAAAACCGCTTTATCGGAGCGGCCGACGACTACAACACGACCCTCTTTATCCGCGACGAGTTCAGGGAGCGCTTTGACGAGATTGCCTCCGGCGTCAGCCTCGCGATAATCAGCGGGCTTCAGGCTTTGACCAAGGACAACTATCGCGAGCCCTTCGAGACGATAAGGGAGCACCTGAAGGTCCTCAACGAGAAGAACATTCCCGCCCACCTCGAGTTCGCCTTTACGCCGGACGAGACGGTGAGGAAGGCCATCCTCGACCTGCTTCCCGCTTTCTGGAGCGTCGGCCTCAACGAGGTCGAGCTGGCCTCGATAATGGAAGTGATGGGCGAGAAAGCCCTTGCCGAAAAGCTCCTCGCGAACGATCCCGTTGACCCGATAGCGGTTACCGAGGCGATGCTCAAGTTAGCTAAGCTCGGCGTTAGGAGGATTCACTTCCACACCTACGGCTACTACCTCGCGCTGACCGCTTACAGGGGCGAGTTCGTTCGCGATGCGCTGCTCTTCGCGGCTTTAGCGGCGGCGGCGAAGGCCAAGCTCGGCGACGTTCCCTCGATAGACGAGATAGTCAGGGCCATGGACGTGCCCGTGAACGAGAAGGTAAAACCCGTCGAGGAGGCCTTAGCCAAAGAGTACGGAATGAAGGAAGGACTCGCTGAGGTCAACGGTTACCAGCTCGCATTCGTTCCGACAAAGATAGTGGCCAAGCCGAAGTCAACGGTCGGTATAGGCGACACCATATCGAGCTCGGCCTTCGTCGGGGAGTTCGCCCTTCGCTGAGGGCAAGCTTTTAATTTTCCCCGTCGTATTTTTCATTTGAAGGGATTTTGGAGGTGATGCTTTGCTACTTGAGGCGCCGGTTTATAAGGAGCTCTTCGGGGCGGTTGAAATATACGAGGTTCAGAAGGTCATAAAGCTGGACAGCGAGACGAGGGACGTTGGAACCTTCACCGTAAGGAACGTTCCGAGGGAGGACATCTACCGAATCCTCGAGGATATAGCGATAGTAGTCCCGATGAAGGACGAGAAGCTCCAGCTCGTTGACGGCGTGCTCAAGGCAATTCCCCACCAGTGCCCGATAATAATCGTCTCGAACAGCAAGCGTGAGGGGCCGAACCTCTTCAAGCAGGAGGTAGACCTTGTAAAGCACTTCTACAACCTCACGCGCTCGCGGATAATAATGGTCCACCAGAAGGACCCGGGCCTGGCCGAGGCCTTCAAAAAGACGGGCTACACCGAGATACTCGACGGCGACTCGGTGAGGAGCGGTAAGGGGGAGGGCATGCTAATCGGCCTGCTCCTCGCGAAGGCGATAGGGGCAAAATACGTCGGCTTCGTCGATGCCGACAACTACATCCCCGGTTCGGTGAACGAGTACGTCAAGGACTACGCCGCTGGTTTTCTCATGAGCGAGAGCGACTACACGATGGTCAGGCTGAGCTGGCGCCACAAGCCCAAGGTGACGACGAAGGGGCTCTACTTCACGAAGTGGGGGCGCGTCAGCGAGATAACCAACCGCTACATGAACGCCCTTTTTGGGGTCGCCACAAACTTCGAGACCAACATCATAGCGACCGCCAACGCCGGCGAGCACGCGATGAGCATAAAGCTCGCCGAGATAATGCCCTTTGCAACGGGCTACGCCATAGAGCCCTACGAGCTGGTCTACCTCTTCGAGACCTTTGGAAGGTGGGGCAGGGGCAAGGATGAGGTCTACGACCAGGGCGTCGAGGTCTTCCAGATTGAAACGCTGAACCCGCACCTCCACGAGGACAAGGGCAAGGAGCACGTGAGGTCGATGTTGCTGAGCTCCCTAGGTACGATATACCACTCGGAGCTCGCCACAAGTGAGCTCAAGGGGCGCATCCTTGATGAGCTCAGGATTCACGGCCTCCTCGGCGAGAACGAGGAGCCCCCAAGGCCTAGGGTGATGCCCCCGGTTGAGGGAGTGGACGTGAGCGAGTGGATGAAAACCCTCGAGGACGAGGCTGAGACGCTCCTCGAGTTCGAGGTGTGAGCGTTGATTAGGGTCATCTTCCTCGACCTCGACGGAACTCTCCTGGGAAGCGATTACTCGCCTGAGGGGGCCCGTCCCGTCATTGAGGAGCTCCTGCGGCGGGGCTACGAGGTCGTTGTGAACACCTCAAAGACCCGCTTTGAGGTCGAGTACTACTTAAAGGCCTGGAACCTTGAGAAGCCCTTCGTGGTTGAAAACGGGAGCGCGGTCTACGTTCCGGTCAACTACCTCCCTCCCAAGGTCGTCGACGAGTTCAGGGTGAAACGCGGAAAGTACCGCGTGATTGAGCTAGGGAGGCCCTATTCGGAGATAAAGCGCGCGCTCGATAAACTTGCTGGGGAGTACGGGCTCAAGTACTACGGCAACTCGAGCCTTGAGGAAGTTATTACCTTCACGGGCCTGCCCGAGGAGCTCGCAAAGCTCGCGATGAAGCGCGAATACAGCGAGACGATATTCAGGTGGACGAAAGAGGGGTTCGAGGCGGAGCTTGAAAAGATTGGATTTAGAGTAAGCAGGGGGACGAGGTTCCTGAACGTCACCGGCAACACCGACAAGGGCAAAGGGGCCAGTGCTCTCCTCGAACTCTACTCTCTCCTCGGCGAGGTTGAGAGCTACGCGCTCGGGGACGGTGAGAACGACTTTTCCCTCTTCGAGGTTGTTGATAACGCCTTCATCGTTGGGAAACTCTCTCATCCAAAGGCTAAGCATATAAGCTCGATTGAAGAACTCCTGGGGGTGATACCGTGAAGACCGTAATCCTTGCGGGAGGAAAGGGAACGAGGCTGTGGCCCCTGAGCAGGGAGCTGATGCCGAAGCAGTTCGTCCGCTTCCTCGACGATAGGAGCCTCTTCCAGAAGACCGTTGAAAGGGCGCTTCTCTTTTCAAAGCCGAGCGAGATATTCATTGTAACAAACAGAAACTACCGCTTCCGCGTTCTGGACGACTTAAGGGAGCTGGGTGTTGAAATCCCCGAGGATAACATACTCCTTGAACCGAGCGCCAAGAACACCCTGCCGGCCATCCTCTGGGCGACGCTCAGGATAGAGGAGGAGTTTGGGAACTCGGTCGTTGCGGTTTTACCAAGCGACCACCTCATAGAGGTCAACGAGGCCTACGAGAGGGCCTTTAAGAACGCTGAGAGGCTGGCTAAAAACCACCTCGTCACCTTCGGAATCAAGCCGACCAGACCGCACACGGGCTACGGCTACATAAAGCCGGGCGAGAAGATTGAAGAGGACGGGAGGATAATCGGCTACACCGTTGCGGAGTTCAAGGAGAAACCCGACCTCGAGACGGCAAAGCGCTACGTCGAGAGCGGCTACTACTGGAACAGCGGGATGTTCGCCTTCTCGAGCTCGCTCTTCATTGAGGAGGTTCAGAAGCACGCCCCCGACGTCTGGGAGGCCTTCGAGGAGAGCGGTGACATAGAGGAGGCCTACAACCGCGTCCCGGAGATAAGCATAGACTACGGCGTCATGGAGAAGACCGACAAGGCGGCCGTCGTTCCTCTCAACACGGTGTGGAGCGACCTTGGAAGCTTCGACGCCATCTACGAAGTCCTCGAGAAGGACTCCGACGGAAACGCGGTCAGGGTTCGCGGAAAGAACGGCTACCACATAGGGGTCAACTCGAAGAACAACCTCATAATGACCGAGCGCCTGACAGCGACTGTCGGCGTTGATGATTTGATAATCATAGACACCGGCGACGCCCTGCTCGTGGCGAAGAAGGGCGAGAGCCAGCGCGTTAAGGAGGTCTACAAGGCACTTAAGGAGCTCGGCGACGAGCGCGTCATCGTCCACAGAACCGCGTACAGGCCCTGGGGAAGCTACACCGTGCTTGAAGAGGGCGACCGCTACAAGATAAAGCGCCTGACCGTTCTGCCGGGCAAGAAGCTCTCCCTCCAGATGCACTACCACCGCTCCGAGCACTGGGTCGTGGTCAGGGGAACCGCCAAGGTCATCGTTGGGGACAGGGAGATACTTCTTCGCCCTGGAGAGAGCACGTTCATTCCAGCCGGCGTTAAGCACCGCCTTGAGAACCCCGGAAAGGTCGTTCTGGAGGTCATAGAGACCCAGATTGGTGAGTACCTTGGCGAGGACGACATAGTTCGCTTTGACGACGAGTTCGGGAGGGTCTGAGATGGGAAAGCTGTTCGGAACCTTCGGCGTCCGCGGGATAGCCAACGAGAAGATAACGCCCGAGTTCGCGCTCAAGATGGGCATGGCCTTCGGGACGATGCTCAAGCGCGAGGGAAGGGAGAAACCGCTGGTCGTCGTCGGCAGGGACACGAGGGTGAGCGGGGAGATGCTGAAGAACGCGCTCATCAGCGGACTCCTCAGTGTCGGCTGTGACGTCATCGACGTGGGAATAGCACCCACCCCAGCGATACAGTGGGCCACCAACCACTTCAAGGCCGACGGCGGGGCGGTTATTACGGCCAGTCACAACCCGCCCGAGTACAACGGCATAAAGCTCCTCGAACCGAACGGAATGGGCCTCAAGAAGGAGCGCGAAGCGGTCGTTGAGGAGGTCTTCTTTAAAGAGGACTTCGACAGGGCGAAGTGGGACGAAATCGGTGAGGTTCGCGAGGAAAACATAATCAAGCCCTACATCGAGGCGATAAAGGCCAGGGTGGACGTTAAGGCAATCAGGAAGAGAAGGCCCTTCGTCGTCGTTGACACCTCCAACGGCGCCGGAAGCCTGACCCTTCCGTATCTCCTGCGTGAGCTCGGCTGTAAGGTTGTGAGCGTCAACGCCCACCCCGACGGTCACTTCCCGGCCAGAAACCCGGAGCCTAACGAGGAGAACCTTAAGGACTTCATGAAGATTGTTAAGGCCCTCGGTGCTGACTTCGGAGTTGCCCAGGACGGCGACGCTGACAGGGCCGTCTTCATAGACGAGAACGGGCGCTTCATCCAGGGCGACAAGACCTTCGCCCTCGTCGCCGATGCGGTTCTTAAAGAGAGGGGCGGTGGACTGCTCGTTACTACCATTGCGACCTCAAACCTGCTCGATGACATCGCGAAGAAGAACAACGCGAAGATTATGCGCACGAAGGTTGGGGATTTAATCGTCGCGAGGGCTTTGCTTGAGCACAACGGGACCATCGGCGGCGAGGAGAACGGTGGCGTCATCTTCCCGGACTTCGTCCTTGGAAGGGACGGGGCAATGACCACCGCGAAGATAATCGAGATTTTTGCCAAGTCCGGCAAGAAGTTCAGCGAGCTGATTGATGAACTGCCGAAGTACTACCAGTTCAAGACGAAAAGGAAAGTTGAAGGCGACAGGAAGGCGATAGTCGCCAAGGTTGTGGAGCTCGCCAAGGCTAAGGGCTACGAGATAGACACGACCGATGGAACGAAGATACTCTTCCCCGACGGCTGGGTTCTGGTTAGGGCAAGCGGGACCGAGCCGATAATAAGGGTCTTCAGCGAGGCCAAGAGCGAGGAGAAGGCCAGGGAGTACCTTGAGCTCGGGTTGAAGTTGCTGGAGGAAGCCCTGGCCTCCGGTGGTTGAGCCTTTTCCTCACACTCTTTTCACCGTCCTTGGCCTCCTATCAATGTTCTCTTACGGCACCAAATGGTTCAAATTCTAGTGTCACTGGCACCAGTAATATTACCTAAAAGAAGATACTATTTGAGCTTTTAACTTCTAAGCTGCGCGTGGGTGTGAAGTTGTGTTACATACTAATTCGGCTGAATCGTATCTGTTAGAAGTTTGCACCAACATGCTTAAATTAAGTTGTTTATTATATAAAAACGCCAGATGTTACGTGTCGGTGGAGGGTTGGCAAATGAGGAAGATTCGGGCTTTAGTAATTTTTTGGATTGGACTTATGGTTTTTAGTAGTGTTGCTTTTGTGATGGCAACCCCATACTACCACCACATAGCCAGATATGTTGTTGGTGGTAGTGATAGGGAAGAAGCGAAGGATGGTATGTACGCTTTTGTGTCCGGAACCTTCTACCTGCCCCCCAAATACGGCAACGGAGGTTTTTTAACGAACATCCATTGGGATGCGGGACCAAAGGACGTGGTTGGGATAGGATTCTATCCACTGTATCCACATTGGGGGGAGAATCCAAACGCTAAGATATATGGCCCCAATGCGTATGCTGAGGTGAAAGTAGTCGATGATTTTGTGGTTGTATACGCCGAGATTGACGAACATGATGCTTATAGGGCTGCATGGGAGGATAAGCCCCACCACGGGGTGGGCAACCAATGAAAACCAGCGCATCTGCGCTCCTCCTCCTAGTTTTTCTCGTAACCTCACCTGTCTTGGCAGCGGGGACGACCGGCCCTGGTGTGCCGTACTGGGTTAGACCCGGTGCAACCCTCGAGTACCGTGCCTTCAGCACCCATCCAGCCGGCGGCGGCTTCATCTTCAACGTCAGCGGGGTCCCTGTGGCCGTCACGGGCCCCAACGTCACGGTGGTTTTCCGTGTGCTCGAAGTCAAAAACGGACTCGCTCTAATGCACGTTTCCATCATCGTGACGACTGGAAACGTGTCCTTTGCACCCGTTCTCGTTATCTACCCCAACAACTCCACGGTGCGCCCCTTCTGGAATGAGAGCAGTATAGTGGCCGTGAAGGCTTTGGACAACTATACGAAGGTTGTACTGAGCTCCCTGAGGGTGGATGGGCAGTACCGGATAAACCTGACGACCGGGTGGGTCTACGACCTCAAGGGAAGGCCCTACGGACACACGGTTCTGTGGGATGATTTCAGGCCGAACGAAACCTTCGCCCTCTACCACGGGAAACGTGTTAAGGTAGTTGCCGTTAAGATTGTAAACGTGAGCATGAGGACGTACTACGGGACCTTTCCCAAGCCCAACGTGGTGGTACACAGCGGGCGCGTCGTCACCCCCATAACTGTTTCCTCCTTCGACGCCATTTACAGCCCCGAGTACGATATCTGCATATCCTTCATGACGGACCCGATACCGGACTTCAACGCCGTTGGGGTCTACGGCTTCATGTGGACCGATGACAGGGCAACCAGAATTGACACTGAGCTCTCGGAGAGGCATAGAGGGATGGTGAGCGGCATGTGGGCGTGGGGGGTTATACTCTCCAACGCAACCCTCAGCCAGGGACACGGCGCGGCCGTGACGCCCCCTCGGAACTCCAGGCTTCGTTATCTGGTGGTATTTCTGCTCATTGTAATCTGTGTGACCTCAGCGGTGTGCTTTGAGAGACGGAGGCGGTGAGGATGGGGCGTTTGGCGAACCTCTTCTTCTGGGAGATTAACGACCCCCTCAGGGTCCTGGTTACGGCAGTGGGGACCTTCGTTATCGGCCTCATATTCCAGCACAGCCTCCTCGTGAGCCTCGGGCAGGTTGGGACGGTCTCCCAGATGGCCGAGGGGCTGCACTCCATGACCGGTCTGGTGCTCGTTCGAGCGGCGACGTCGTCCAACCTGTGGGTTGTGGCTACGTTCTTCGTGGTCGTTTTGACGGCCCTTGCGTTCCGGGCAGGAATTGAGAGGGGCTACGAGGCGGTGGTTTTCTCCCTCCCCTACTCCCGCGCAGGGGTGTTCTGCGTTAAGCTCGTGGCAACCCTCCTGATGTCCGTCGTGATACTTCTCGTGCCGGTTGTTCTCTTAACCGCGGTTAACCTCGCGGACGTTCCCCGCTTTGACCTCTCCGTACTCCTCGGGGACAGGTTTCTTGGTCTAACAATAGTCCTTCTGGCAGGTCTCTTTTACGTTGTTTCGATTGCAACGCTACTCGCCACCGCCCTCAGGAGCATGCTAATGGCCCTCGTCCTGGCCTTTCCGGTCCTGATACTACCGTACCTCCTGGGCGTGAACCTCCCACCGAGGAACTTTCTCTTTGACGTCTGGGGTACGCTGACGATACTGACGGCTGACTTTTCCCTATCCCGGTTCATCACTGAAAAAATCCTCCTCTACGGTTTTATAGTTCCCGGGGCGGCCGTCGCGGCGTCCCTTCTGATGATTCTCGGGAGGGACGTTAGATGAGGCACCGCCTCGTGCTCTCCATCCTAATCATCCTCGGGTTCGTTTTCCTCCTTCCTGTGCTGGAGTTTGGAGCAATCCATGGGGCCGTCTGGCCGGGAGGCGTTTACACTGTCTCACAGACGGAGGGCTCCCAGTTCAGCTCCCCTGGATGGGCGGTGCTCAACCTAACGTGCAACGGCAGGACCGGTAGGGTGCTCGTGATGGACGACACGATGGGCAGGCCCATCCTGAACGCCACGGTCTTCGGTCACGGAAACTTTGAGGTCGTTATCCCCCATGCGGGTGATTACAGCGTTTTCTCCATGTCTAACGGAACCCTCGTGTGCACTGACCGACTGTGGTGCCCCCACCCAACGGAGCGCGTTCAGAACGTCTCCTATCTGGCATCTTCCACATGCTTTGCGCTCTCTGCGTTCCTTCTCTGGAGGTGGTGGCATTGATTGAGGCGGAGAACCTGACCAAGCGTTTTGGGCGCATAGTGGCGCTCGATGGTGTTACAGTTGAGATTCCCGAGGGTTTCAACCTAATCCTCGGTCCGAACGGCGGCGGAAAGAGCACGTTCTTCAAGCTCGCAACCGGCATCTACAGGCCGAGTTCCGGGAGAATACGGCTGTTCGGAGAGAACCCCTGGAAGGATGCTGGGATTAAACGGAAGATTGGGGTCTCCTACGACCCCGTTTCGTTTCCTCCTCTAATCTCTGGCAGGGAGTGGCTTGAGTTCATAGCGCGTTCCAAAGGCTTCGATGAGAGTGAGGTCGAGCGCGTTGGGAAGCTCTTTCAACTCGACTTTCTCGACGAGAGAACGTCCAACTATTCCTCGGGAATGCTCAAGAAGCTCGCGGTGGCTCAGGCATTCGTAGGCGCTCCCGACTTGATAATGATAGACGAGCCCCTGGCTAACGTCGACTTTGAAACCATGGGGCGGTTCATAAAGCTTTTCAGGAAGATGAAGGGCAAAACGAGCTTTCTTATTATAAGTCATATATGGAGCCCTCTGAAGCCCCTCGTGGACCGACTGTACGTTATCTCGAACGGAAGGCTCATCCTCCACGGGGAGGCAAGGGACCTCTGGGATGACGTTGAGAACCTGTTTCGCTTTCCAAGTCTCGACTAGTTCAGGAACTTTATAAGCATGTCACTTATACTTCTCTGGGGAAGACCATGAACGGAACGACGCTCTTCATAAACGCCCTCGCCCTTGCTTGCCTCGCCCTCGGCTTCATGAAGGACCGGGCAAAGACGAGGCAGGCTCTGAAGGTCTCCGTGAAGTTTTTCGTGCGGATTCTTCCGACGATGCTCGCGATAATCCTGATAATCGGCCTTATGTCCGGCTTCGTGCCACCCAAAACAATCTCCCGCGTCGTCGGCCGGGAGGCGGGGTTCATCGGCGTCCTAACGGTAGCGGTTCTCGGGGCGATACTCCAGATACCCTCCCTGATAGCGTTTCCCCTCGCCGCGTCCCTGCTCAACATGGGGGCCTCGCTAACCTCGGTGGCAGTTTTCATAACGACGCTGACGATGATTGGCTTCGTTACCCTTCCGTTGGAGATTAAAATTCTCGGGAAGCGCTTCGCCCTGCTGAGAAACGTCCTCAGCTTCGTAATCGCGATTCTGATAGGTCTTTTAATGGGGGTGTTACTTTGAGGGCCGACGGCAAAGTTCCAAAGGGTCCGGGGAAGGGCCGTGGAGCCATGAAAAATCAGAAGAAGGCCCTCCTGCGCGATTTGGCGTTCCTCGGTGTCGTTGTGGTGATAACCGCGGTGCTCCTCCTAATGTTCCCGGAGAAGAGAGCTCCTGTTTTCTCGGCGTCGAAGGACTACCTCGTGGAGATGCTCCTCGTAATGCCAGCAGTAATGGTCCTGATGGGCCTGTTCTCGGTCTTCGTCCCCGATGAGCTAATCGTGAAGTACCTCGGGAAGAGCTCCGGGCTCAAGGGCATGCTTATAGCGATACTGCTCGGCGCTTTCCCGACCGGACCGCTCTACGTGGCCTTCCCGATAGCGGCGTCGTTGCTCAAGAAAGGCGCCCGCGTCGCGAGCGTCGTTGTTTTCCTCTCGGCCTGGGCCTGCATAAAGATTCCGCAGGAGCTGGTTGAGTTGCAGTTCCTTGGGCTGAGGTTCATGGTAACGAGGCTGACCCTCACGATAGTCTTCGTGCTGGCAATGGGCCTGCTCATGGAGAATATTTTGGGGAGGGAGCTGAGGGACGTCCCCGGAGCTCCTGAACCGGGAAGGCGGTGAGGATTATCTCTGGAGGAGGCCCCTTAGAATCCCCACCGCCTCCTCCACGCTCAGCGGGATTTCGTTGATGCCGAGCTCGTGGAAGAGCCTCACTATCTCGGGCACGTCAAGGTTGGCCTTTTCTATGAGTTCCGGCCTCGAGAACAGCTCCCTCGGCGTTCCCTCGAAGAGGATTTCTTTGTTCACCACGTAAACCCTGTCGGCGAGGCGAATCAGCCTCAGGTCGTGGGTAACCACCACGACGGTCTTTCCTTCCCCCTTCCAGCTCCGAATCATGTCGAGCACGAAGTTCCTGTTCCTCAAGTCTAAATCCCTCGTCGGCTCGTCGAGGAGGAGAACTTCCGGCTCCATTGCCGTCACGCAGGCTATCGAGGCCTTCTTCTTCTCGCCACCGCTCAGGCTGTACGGGTGTCTATCGGCCAACTTCTCGATTCCGAGCTTCTTGAGTTCCTCCCGCGCCCTTTCAAGGCCCCGCTCTTTACCCCACAGGTGAACGGGTCCGAAGGCCACATCCTCCAGAACCGTCGCGCTGAAGAGCATCACGTCCGGGTTCTGGAACAGGAAGCCGACCTTCCGCCGGAACTCCTTGTCTGTCATCGTGTCCTCCGTTATCGGCTTTCCCTCGAACAGTATCTCGCCCTCCGTTGGCATGACCAGCGCGTCCATCAGCTTGAGCAATGTGGTCTTTCCGGCGCCGTTCGGCCCGACTATGGCCAGGGTTTCTCCCCTCTCAACCTCCATGTTTATTCCCCTGAGCGCCCACTCCCCGGTTGGATAGCGGTAGGAAACGTTTCTGAGCTCGTAAACCTTCATAGCAATCCCCTCGTGAAGGCAAACGTTAGTACGACGAGGAGAACGGTGAAGGCCGAGAACGCGTAGTCGACCGTTCCAGCCTTGAACTCCCTCAGCGGTTCGATTTCGTTGGCGTAGCCCCTGGAGAGCATGGCATAGTAGAGGTCCTCGCCAAGGGAGTTGGCCTTTATGAAGGTTGCCCCGATGTGCTTTCCGGCCTCCTTCCAGCTCTCGACCATGCCGAGTTCTCCAGCCAGCCTCGCCCTCCTCGCGTGCATCGCGTCGAGCAGGAGCTTGGCGAGGAGGAATATGTAGCGGTAGGTTAAGGTCGTTATGGTTATCACCATTCCGGGAACCCTGAAGAACGCGAGGGCCGAGACGATGTCGTTCCACCGGCTCGTCATCGTGAAGAGTATCGCGTAGGAAACCGCCGTCGCGACGCGGAGCGTAAAGAGAACCGCCCAGTGTATTCCCTCCCTGCTCGCGGTGAGACCGAAGAGGTGAAAGGCCGGCT
This sequence comes from Thermococcus henrietii, assembly GCF_900198835.1. NCBI lineage: Archaea > Methanobacteriati > Methanobacteriota > Thermococci > Thermococcales > Thermococcaceae > Thermococcus > Thermococcus henrietii. The sequence continues at coordinate 969,990 of NZ_LT900021.1, forward strand.
CGCCCGGAATCATGAATATCGAGGGGAGCGCTATAACCCCCGTGAAAATCGGAATGAAGACCCAGACCCTCTTCGTGAACTCGACTACCGGCAGTCTGGAGAGGACCGCGAGGGCGAGGGCGAGGAAGTAGAAAGCTAAAATGGCGTCAATCCTCCCGAGGGAAACCACCGTCGCGACTATCGCAACGAGCGAGAACACCTTAACCCTTGGGTCGATTCTCTGAAGCAGGCCGTCCATTCTCGCGTACCTCTCGGAGAAGACGGCGTTGGTCGTGAACTCGAGGACTTCCCTGGCGGTCTCTTCAAGGAACCCCATTCCCACCACCAAAAAATAAATTCAGGAGGAGGCGCCCTTGCCGACCACGAACTTGACGAGGGCGTAGTAGAGGGCAACGACGAGTGCCGTTCCAACTATTGCGGAGATTATGTAGCCTATCGAGGCGTGGAGCTTGTCCTCCCAGCCCGGGATGTTGTAGTCGGGCAAAATCGCGTGGTTCCATATTGTTGAGAGCTTCTCCATGCCGGGCAACTTGTGGCCGACCATGTGCTCTACTGTCTGGACGTCCCACTCGCCCCAGGCATCGTCGTAGTTCCACACGAGCAGTATTCCAATCGGCGAGAGGATTATCATGACGCCGACGATTGCGAGGAGGGTTTTGGTTACCCTGTCCATTCAATCACCCCCTTGCAAGGGTCCTCATCTCAAAGAGGTCGGGCCTGCTCTTTCTGACGTACCACACGACTGCCGCGGTAACGACCGCCGCGGCGGGGCCCGCTGTGACGAGGTGCGCTATTGCCATCGCCGGAACGGAGACGCTGAGGGGGTAGGGGCAGTAACCGGGCTGAATGTAGGGCTGTATTCCGAGTTCGATGCCCGCCATTATCGCGGCCGTTACTATGCCGACGTAGGCGCCGATTCCAGCGGAGAGGACCTCGTTGAGCTTGAACTTCTCGGTGAGGAACTTGTAGGTGTAGTAGCCGACGAAGGGGAGGACGACGCCCATGTTGAAGACGTTGGCGGCGTAGGTCGTTATTCCGCCGTCGCCGAAGAAGAGGGCCTGAATGAGCAGAACTATGCTGAGCGATACCGTCGCGGCCCAGGGGCTTATGAGTATCGCTATTATCGTTCCCCCGACGATGTGGGCAGTAGTTCCCCCGGGAACCGGCATGTTGTACATCATAACGAGGAACGAAAAGGCCGTCAGCACTCCCAGCAGGGGCACCTGGCTTGGCTTGAGGTTCTTGAGCCACTTGAAGGCCTTGTACCAAATCGGTATCATAATCAGGTAGAAAAACGCACAGGTGTAGGGACCCAGGTATCCGTCGGGTATGTGCACCTTTATCACCCCTCTTCTCGGTTGGGTGTTATCAAAAATCAAATGGGTGCTATCATATAAAAAACTTTTTGAAAAGAGTGTTACCAACCTCGGGTTCACAACCACCCGATTGCAAGGAAGCGGAATCAAAACAAAATCTGGGAGAAGGGGCTCAGAGGTAGCCCCTGTCCTCTTCCTCCGGGGTCGGAGGCATAGTCTGCTCGAGCATCGCCCTCTGCATCTCCTGAACCTTTCTGAGTATCTCCTCGGTTTCTTTGGCGCGCTCCTCGAGGGCCGTCATGTCAACCTCGATTCCGAGCACCTTGGTGACTGCCGTCAGGACGGCCTTCGCTGCCTTTGCGTCAACGATGTAGCCGAGGCTCTCGCCGAGCAGGCTTATACCGTACATCGAGCGGAGCTTGCCCATGCCGAGGAGAAGGCCGGCCGCTCCCACTATGGCTCCTCCCTCGTCCTCCCTCCAGATTACCTCTACGGAGCAGTCCTTGAGCTTCTCCTTGTAATAATCCACGAGCTCCTCGTGGGTTACCGCCGCCAAAACCCTCGGCTCGCCCTGGAGCTCCGGCACCTGGTAGCCACCCATCGTTATTATCTCCCTGACGCCGAGTTCCTGAACGAGGTCGAGCATCTTGCCGACAACCTCGTAGTGGCCGGGGCTGTCCGTCGGCGGAACCTGCTGGTCGCCGGTGATGATGATTAGGTCCCTTCCGTTCTCGTCGGGGTTAACCCAGTAGTAGAACTCGTTCTTCATGAGTTCGACGATTGAGCCCTTCTTTATGATGACCTGGTGCATGAAGTGCGGTGAGTAGAGTTCTGCGAACTTCACCGCGTTGAGCTCCTGGATGAGGTGCTCCGCGGCGAGCTTTCCAACAAGGCCTATGCCCGGGAGCCCCTCTATGAACACCGGGTCCCTGAGCTGGGGCCTCTCAAGGAGGTAGATGGTGGTTTCCTTCATTTTCTCACCTCTATCCCAAGGACTTCCCTTCTCCACCTGCGCCTGTACTCACCGTAGGGGTCCTCCGGCGAGAAGCGCGGTGGGTGGGCTACCTTGGTCTTGGCCCCGCAGACGGGGCAGGTCTCCTTTAGGGTGTACCTGCCACATTCGGGGCACTTCCTTATGCGGAACTTCATGGTTACCTCCTCTTAATCTTCCTTATGCGCTTCTCCTTTCTAATGAGGGTCGCCTCTCCGCCCGCTTCCTTTATGACGCGGAGGATTTCTTCAGCTATGCTCTCGAGAACCTCTTCCGCCTTGTAGTAGTCCGGGGCGGTTATGTCAATCCTGTACCTCGGAGCGCCCTGGTAGGTGAACTTGACGTCTATGTCCTTCTCCTCGTTGGCCCTGTCCCTGGCCCTAATCAGGGCCTCCTTGATTATCTCGATTCCGTTGGGCTTCGGAACGGTTATCTCGAACTCCGCATCGATGGTAACGGTCGGAATCTCGACGTAGGCCTCGATAATCGGCTTGAGCGCGTCGAGCCACTCATCTGGAATGAGGCCCTTCAGAACCTCAATTCCGTTCTGGGCGGCGTCCTCGAAGGCGGCGTAAACTTCTCCGTATTCCTCCTCGAGCGGAACCCAGACCTCGCGCCAGGCCGTCTCGAAGTCCTTGCCTATCTTCTCGGCGGCCATCTTGAGGAGGTTCTCGGCCTTCTGAGCCCTCTTGTACTCCTGGAGCTTGGCCTTCCTCTGCTGCTGGTTCACCCTCTTGAGGCTCAGGTCTATGTGCCCCTTCTCAGGGTCAACGCGGATGACCTTGACGACTACCTTCTGGCCCTCCTTCACGTAGTCCCTGATGTTCTTGACCCAGGTTGGAGCAACCTCGCTTATGTGCATGAAGCCCTCCTTTCCGGGATACTCGTCAAGGGTGAGGAACGCTCCGTACGGGTGAATGTTCTTGACGGTAGCGACGACGAATTCTCCCTCCTCGGGAAACTCCTTGGCTTTCCTCGGCATTCTAACCACCTCTAAATTTTTCTCTCCGGAAGGTTTACGAGAAGAGGTTTTTAAAAGTTTGGCGGGGAGTAAAAAGGAGGGAAATCACTCGAGAACCTCGAGGATCTTGGCCTTGATGACGCCCTTACCACCGGTCGGCTCGACGAGAGTTGCACCGCAGACGAGACAGCGAACCTTCGTAGCCGGGTGGCTGAAGACTATCTGCTCGTTGCCGCAGTCAATGCACTTGACGCGGAGGAACCTGCTCCTCGGCATCGGGATGAGGTTCTTCGGGAGCGCCATGTTCACACCTCCACGAGCTCGAACTTCTTAACGCGGAAGCCCTTTCCTCTGGTGTGGGCCTTACCGCAGACGGTGCAGCGGAAGCGGAGGTCGAGCTTCTTGACCGGCTTCTCCCTTCCGGCTGGGTTCGGCCTCGGGAAACCGCGGTAACCCTTGAGGATTCTGCGGAAGCGCCTCTGACCCTGGCTGAGCTCGCTCCTCGGCCTCTTCTTGACCTTCTCTACCTTGTGGATGGTGTGCTTCTTACAGTACGGGCAGTACGTCCTTATCTGCTTCGGGTACTTCATCTCACTCACCTCCACCGGGAGCCCGGCGGGTTCCTTAACGGATACCCCCGAGCCATGAGCCGATGATTAGCTCGGGTTCCCGGTTTGAGACGATGTTTAAAAAGCTTTTTCCCGGTTCCGAAACTTTTAAATACTAAATGTTACTAAAATGTCCCGGTGATGGGAAATGAGGAGGATGATTGACCTCGTCAGGGAGGCAAAGAAGGTTGAAGAGAGGGCTGAGAGGGACTACCGGAAGCTCCTCAAAGAGCTCGATAAGCCGGAGTACGCCGATTTGAGGGGGCTTATTTTAAGGCTCGCAATAGACACGGCCTTCCACAAGCGCCTCATGGAAGCCCTTGAGAAGGCCTACAACGACGCCATCAAGCTGGTGGAGGAGTACGCCGTCGAGAAGCCCAACGAGGACTTCGCCCTCATCCCGGGCGTTCCAACGATGGTCATGCCCCTCGGCTTCGGCCCGATTGGCGCCAGGATTCCGCCGGAGGAGATAATCGAGGAGTACCTCAAGGACTTCCCGACCGAGGTCGTTCTGCCGGACACCGAAGAGAAGCTCATCGAGATTCTGAGGAAGTACGCTGAGGAAGAGGAGCAGATGAAGGAGCTCTACGAGGAGCTCTCAAGGAGGGCATTCCACCCGGTTGTGAGGGAGCTTGTGAAGGAGCTCAAGAGGAACGAGGAACAGCACGAGAGCCTCGTCAAGGGCCTCGTCGAGAAGTACTCTAAAGATTGAGTATCAGCGGAACTACGAAGGGAACGACCGCGGTTAGAATGAAGCCGTGGACGAAGGCAACCAGTGCCACCTCCCTTCCTCCAAATTTTGTTATTATCGGCAGGGTTGTGTCCATCGTCGTTGCCCCGCCCATCACCACCGCCTTTTTTGGGTCGATTTTTCCGATTGCAATGGGGTAGAGCAGGATGGTCAGGATTTCCCTCATCAGGTTGCCGAGGAAGCCAACCGCACCGTAAACCGCTGAGTACTGTGCTATAAGAGGGCCCGTCAGCGAGTACCATCCACAGCCGGCCCCTATGGCGAGGCCCCACCTTGGCTCTATTCCAAGAATCAGCGACGCCAGCAGTCCGCCAAGAATTGAGCCCGTCAGTGTCAAAAACGGCAGGACGAGAGCCTTTCGTCCGACCTTTCTGAGCTCCTTAGCGTTGAAGTTCAGCCCGAGGTCCATCCCAATCAGGAATATGAGGACGTAGAGCATTAGCTCGTAGGCGTTCCCGAAGTCTGGACTGAGGAAGTGCCCCACGAGCGTTCCAATGGTGAGCGATGCAAGGACGAGGTAGAGAAATCTCACCTGACCACCTCCGCGAGGAGAAGGCTACCGGCTATCGTCAGAACCGCGAAGATGGCTGAAACGCCGAGGAGCCAGAGGCCGTTTACCTGGACTTCCCCGGTCTTGACCCCAAGGAAGAAAATCATTGCGAGTAGCGCGATGCTCGTGGGAGTTTCAAGGTTCGGCCTTTTTCCGGCCCTTTTCAGGAGGTAGCCCAGCAGAAGGCCGAGGATGAGCGGGATGAACACGTTCATGCCTTAGATTTTGCTCTGAAGGTTAATAAAAGTATCGAATGGGCTCGGAGGGTGTTCACGTCATCATCTGTGAGCCCTCAGTTTGCTTGCTATTCTTCATCGCCCGGGAAGGCTTTGAGCGGGAGGTTTTAAACGTTTCCCGAAAATCCATCGCTTTACGGCCGTTTTCGGCGAAACTTTGAGACTCAAGGTTTTTATGATGAACGTCTCAACCTTCGGGTGGTGGTCGTTATGATTAGGGCATCAGAGCGTGCAATGGGCGTTGAGTACGCGATTAGAGACGTTGTTCTCCCGGCGAGGGAGCTCGAGAAGAAGGGAATAAAGGTCATAAGGCTCAACATCGGTGACCCCGGCAAGTACGACTTCCAGCCGCCGGAGCACATGCAGGAGGCTTACTGTCGCGCCATAAAGGAGGGCCACAACTACTACGGGCCGAGCGAGGGTTTACCGGAGATGAGGGAGGCGGTCGTTAAGAGGGAGAAGTGGAAGAACGGCGTGGACATAACGCCGGACGACGTCCGCGTCACAACGGCCGTAACCGAGGCGCTCCAGCTCATATTCGGCTCGCTCCTTAACCCCGGCGACAACATACTCGTTCCAAGTCCAAGTTATCCCCCATACGTCGGCCTCGTCAAGTTTTACGGCGCCGAGCCGAGGGAGTACATGACCGTCGAGGAGAACGGATGGCAACCGGACATCGATGACATGAGGAAGCTGATAGACGAGAGGACGAAGGCAATAGCCGTTATTAACCCTAACAACCCGACCGGGGCGCTCTACGAGAAAAAGACCGTCAAGGCGATACTCGATTTAGCTGGAGAGTACGACCTGCCGGTTATAAGCGACGAGATTTATGATTTGATGACCTACGAGGGCAAGCACGTTTCCCCCGGCTCGCTCACTAAGGACGTCCCGGTTATAGTGATGAACGGACTCTCCAAGGTCTACTTCGCCACCGGCTGGCGTCTGGGCTACTTCTACTACGTTGACCCCGAGAACAAGCTCACGGAGCTTAGAGAGGCGATAGACAAGCTAATGCGCATAAGGATATGTCCGAACACCCCCGCGCAGTTCGCCGCTATAGCCGGCTTGACGGGTCCGATGGACTACCTTGAGGAGTACATGAAGAAGCTCCGCGAGAGGAGGGACTACATCTACAAGCGCATCAACGAGATTCCCGGTGTCAGCGCGGTCAAACCGCAGGGGGCGTTCTACATCTTCCCGAGGATTGAGGAGCGCTCGAAGTGGAAGAACGACAAGGAGTTCGTGCTCGATGCCCTCCACGAGGCGCACGTCCTCTTCGTCCACGGCTCCGGCTTCGGAAAGGCCGGTGACTGGCACTTCAGAATAGTCTTCCTCCCGCCGGTCGAGATACTCGAGGAGGCCATGGAGAAGTTCGAGGAGTTCATGAGAAAGAGGCTCGGGGCTTGATGCCCCGTTTATCCCCCTGAAACAACGGGGATTACCTCCACTTCAGTTCCGTCCTCGACTCTCTCGTCCTCAAGGACTACCCTTCCATTAATCCTCGCTATGGCGCTTTCAGTATTGAAGCCGACCTCTCTGAGGACGTCAGCTATCGTCATGCCTTTCCTCCATTCGATTTCCCTCTCTATTCCCCTTCCGAGGACCCTCACCCTAATCATCACAACCACCGATGGACGTATCCTCTCCAGTCTTATAAACTCCACTGGCCAATGATGAGCGGTCGGCCCGGCACCGAGAGGTGCGGAGGGCCACCACTTCTGAGGCCAGCAAGCTTTGCTTGCGCAAAGCTTGACCAAAAGGGGTAAACCCCCCCAGAACTGGCAACGGAAGAGTTACATGCCTTTTACATAATCCGTCAGTGAGAGGTTCACATTCATACGGGCTTGGAGGTGTTTAAACTCGAAACGCGCCCGGAGGGCGCTAATGAAGGAAACACGTTCAAGAATGGCAAATTTAAGAGCAAACCCACCCGAAAATGAACCCTTTAAAAAAGCATGCTTCACTTTGATGAAACTTTGCCCACAGCCTTTAAGAAAGGCTGGCGAAATAAGCGCCCTTTTTACCAAAGAGCAAGAGGTCAGTCGTGCACTAACAAAAGAGCAACCAGCGGGGGTTTAACACTACACCAAAACTCCTTGAGATAGTTTCAACTTATTTTTGGCGTCCTCCGGACGCCGTTTGTAGAGTGAAACCCTTTTGAAAGAGCAAGTCAAAAAGAAACTCCTTTACAACTGCCGAATTTCAAAAGGGGCACCTTATCTTCCGCCAGCGCTTTCGTCAGAAAGGGCTGTAATGGTGGGCCCGGGGGGCTTTGAACCCCCGACCACGCGGTTATGAGCCGCGCGCTCTGACCAGGCTGAGCTACGGGCCCACTGATGGCGCCGCCGCCCGGATTCGAACCGGGGACCGCCGGATTAACAGTCCGGCGCTCTACCAACTAAGCTACGGCGGCTCGACCCAATGTAGGGGATACAAGGGACGTTTATAAATTTTGCGGTTGGAGCGGGGAAAAGGTTTTTAACTCCTGGCGGAATCCCTAAAGCGAGCCTGCCCCGGTAGCCTAGCCTGGCGGGGCGGCGGACTTGTAATCCGCCGGTCGCGGGTTCAAATCCCGCCCGGGGCTTCATTCACTTCTCGAGCAGAGCCTCAACGAGTGCAACAATCTGCCTGTGGACACCATCAACGTCCTCCAGTGCGTTGACGATTTTAATCTCAGGAAAGCGCTCCGCGAGCTTTAGGTAGTTTTCGCGAACCTTCTTCTGAAGCTCCACTATCTTGTCGAACTCGGTCTTTATGCTCCTCCTGCTTATGCGCTTCATGCTCTCCTTGACGGGAAGGTCGAGGAGCAGAACGAGGTCGGGCCTTATTGCAAAGCGGTTGAGGTCTATCAGCCACTCAAGGTCGAGTCCCCTCGCCCATTGGTATGCAAGGGAGGAGTAGAAGTATCGGTCCGAAATCACAACCTTTCCGGATTCGAGCGCGGGTTTTATGAGCTTGTCAACGTGTTCGGCCCTGTCCGCCGCGAAGAGTAAAGCCTCGGCCTCGTGGCTTATTTTAGCCCCGTCAATGATTCCCTCCCTTCCACCCGTCAAAACGAGCTTCCTGATGAGCTTGCCGAAGGGAGTGTCCGTCGGTTCCTTGGTGAGAACGACCTCGTAACCCTTTTCTTCAAACCACAGCTTGAGCAGCTTTGCCTGGGTTGACTTTCCAGCGCCGTCTATGCCCTCAAGCACAATGAATATCCCCAAGCCCGTCACCCCCAAAATGGAAGAACGTGTAAACCCCTCGGTGAGGGGCTTATAAAACTGCCGTTAGAGCCTTTTGAGGTAGTCGAAGAGGGACCACATACTCATGAATTCCTTCCGCTCGCCGTCCTTGTAGAACTCAACGACGCCATCGGGTCTAAAGCGCATTCCAAAGTCGTAGTCGCCTTTGCTCAGCTTGTGGAGGAAGACCTCCTTGGGCTTCGGTGGCAGGTAGCTGGTCATCATGTCGTTCATGAGCTCGACCTCGAAGCCAAAGTGCTCGTTCATCCTTGGGAAGAAGAGCACCGCAGGGGTGTTCATTGCATCAACGAGGGCTTTTCCCTCAAGCTTGAAGTTGTAGTGCTTGAAGACGTCGTGCATGAAGTCGTCAAGGGCGTTGGGGTAGTAGACCGTCGCACCGATATCGTTGGGCTGGGCCTCGATGAAGCTCCTGCTCTCGAGGATGGCGTTTATCTCGTCGACGTCGATTCCACTGACGTAGACGCGGACGCCCCCGTAGTAGTAGACGTACGCAAGGGGGAGGCCCTTCTTATGGGCGAAGTCCTTGAGTGCTATGAGCGGAATCAGGCGGACGTCCATTATTGTTGAACCGGTGCTGACTATGCCAACAACCATCGCCCTCTTTCCATAGCGTGAGATGGCCCTTCCGTCCCTGCCCACTATTATCGTACCATGGGAAACGGTTCCTATGGCCCTTCCAAGGAGGGCAAGCTCCTCGGGATTAAACCTCTGCGAATAATACACTTCCACTTCCACCACCTCAATCTGGGAGTATTATACTCTCCCGACCAATCCTTGACTCGACCCAAATCTTCACGTTCGAGCCTATCTTGCTGAAGTCCTCGATGAGCGTGTTGTCGCCGATGACGCTACCGGGCTGTATGACGACGCCCTTGCCTATGTGAACGTTTTCTCCTATTATGGCCTCCTTTATCTCGGCACCGTCCTCGATGGTCACGCCTGAAAAGATTACCGAGCGTTCAATTTTAACGTTTCTGCCTATCTCAACGTCATCACCAATGACCGCGAAGCCCCTGATTTCCGGCTTCCGCAGAACGCAACGCCTGCCAGTGTAGAGCGCCCCACCGTACTCAAGGTTGCCCTTAAGGCTTTCGGTCTTCACCTGAGGCAGGAGGAGCCGTCCGAGGAACACATCTTCCGTCGCCTGAAGGTAGCTCGACGGCCTTCCGACGTCGTTCCAGTACTCCTTGAAGGGGAACCCGTAGAGCGGGAGGTCGTTTTCGAGCATCCTCGGGAAGAGGTCCTTGGAAAAGTCGAAGTTCTTGTTCTTGGGGACGTGGTCGAACGCTTCCGGCTCAAAGACATATATGCCAGCGTTGACGAGGTTGCTGAAGACCTCTTCCGGTCTGGGCTTTTCCTTGAACTGCTGAATCCTGCCGTCCTCGTCTATTATCGCTATGCCGTACTGCGTTGGGTCGTCAACCTCCGAGAGGGCTATCGTAGCGAGGGCCTTTTTCTTTTTGTGGTACTCGTAGAGCGCCCGCAGGTCGAGGTTCGTGAGAACGTCGCTTGAGACGACAAAGAACGTATCGTCCATGTGCTTGACGACCTTCTTGGTGGCACCGGCCGTTCCGAGCTTCACGTTGTCCTTGTTGGAGTAGTGAATCTCTATCCCCCACTCGCTTCCGTCGCCGAAGTAGTCGATTATGCGCTCCTTAAGGTAGCCGACTAGAACGTAAACCTCATCGACCCCGGCCTCGATGAGGCTCTGGAGGGCGTACTCCATCAGGGGTCTGTTGAAGAATGGTATCATGGGTTTTGGCCTGTAAACCGTCAGCGGGAGAAGCCTCGTTCCCTTGCCTCCGGCCAAAATCACTGCCTTCATCTTGCACCGCACCGCTTTATTGTATCACTCCCAGTTAAAATACTTTGCGCCCGTCGTCGTTCATTCACATGGATGCGTCCATAAGCCCACTGATGACCATTACTCGGTGCATGAGTTGACAACTCTGCCCAAAAAATTCGACGTTACATCAGACAATGGCCCTTTAATCGCCCAGTTGATGGTCACAACGACGAAGGAACTTTAAATAGGTAAGATGCACACATCCGATGGAGGCGACAAAAATGGACGCCCTTGAAAAGCTTAGGGAACTCCTCCCCGAGGAACAGTTTGAGAAAGTTAAGGCGATAGACAACCCCGAGCTTCACGCTTTTTTGGCGGAGTGGATTGAGTGGCTCGAGCCGAGCAAGGTCTTCGTCTGCACCGACAGCGAAGAGGACGAGCAGTACGTCCGCTGGAAGGCCCTCTACTACGGCGAGGAAAAGATGCTCGAAACGCCGAACCACACGGTCCACTACGACAACTACTACGACCAGGCCAGGGACAAGGCCAACACCAAGCTCCTCGTTCCGGGTGGAAAGGAGATACCCTTCCTCAACACCAAGGACCGCGACGAGGGCCTGAAGGAGATTAGGGAGCTCATGAAGGGTGTCATGAAAGGCAAGGAGCTCTTCATCTGCTTCTTCGTTCTCGGACCTAGAAACTCCGTGTTCACGATTCCCGCCGTTCAGCTCACCGACTCGGCCTACGTTGCCCACTCCGAGTTCATACTCTACAGGAAGGGCTACGAGGAGTTCAAGCGCCTCGGAAGGAACGCCAAGTTCTTCCGCTTCGTTCACAGTGAGGGGGAGCTCGACGAGAGGAAGACGAGCAAGAACCTGGACAGGAGGAGGATTTACATTGACCTCGTGGACGACACGGTCTACTCCGTCAACACCCAGTACGGCGGCAACACGATCGGCCTTAAAAAGCTCGCCTTCAGGCTCACCATCCAGAAGGCGGTCAGGGAGGGCTGGCTCAGCGAGCACATGTTCCTCATGCGCGTGAACGGCCCGAACGGCAGGAAGACCTACTTCACGGGTGCCTATCCGAGCATGTGCGGCAAAACATCCACCGCCATGATTCCCTGGGAGAACATCGTCGGCGATGATCTGAGCTTTATAATACCCGTGAACGGCGTCGCCCGCGGTGCCAACGTTGAGAAGGGCGTCTTCGGCATAATTCAGGGCGTCAACCCCGAGGACGACCCGATAATCTGGAAGGTTCTCCACTCTCCGGTCGAGATAATCTTCTCGAACGTCCTCGTCAAGGACGGGAAGCCCTACTGGAACGAAATGGGCGTTGAAATTCCTGATGAGGGGGAGAACCACAGCGGAAGGTGGTGGAGGGGCAAGAGGGACGCGGAAGGAAACGAGATACCGCCGAGTCACAAAAACGCGCGCTTTACGGTTTCTCTCGAGCACTTCCCGAACGTTGACCTTGAAGCCTTGGAGAACCCGTGCGGTGTGGAAGTCGGCGGAATGATTTTCGGCGGCCGCGATAAGGACACCTGGCCCCCGGTGAGGGAAGCCTTTGACTGGAAGCACGGAGTGGTAACGATGGGCGCCTCGCTTGAGAGCGAGACGACGGCGGCGACCCTTGGGAAGGAAGGCGTTAGGGCCTTTAATCCGATGGCCATACTCGACTTCATGAGCGTCCCGCTCGGCGAGTACATCGAGAACTACCTGAGGTTCGGCGAGAAGCTGAGAAAAGCGCCGAAGATATTCGCCGTCAACTACTTCCTCCGCGACGAGAACGGCAACTGGCTCAACCACAAGCTCGACAAAGCGGTGTGGCTCAAGTGGATGGAGCTGAGGGTTCACGGCGACGTTGATGCAATCGAGACGCCGATAGGCTACATTCCCAAGTACGAGGACTTGGCAAGGCTCTTCAAGGAGGTTCTCAACAAGGACTACAGCAGGGAAGCCTACGAGAAGCAGTTCACGATAAGGGTTCCAGAACTGCTTGCGAAGATTGAGCGCATAGAGAAAATCTACCGCGAGAAGGTCAGGGAAGTTCCCGAGGAGCTCTTCCAAGTTCTCGAGGAGGAGAGGAAGAGACTCCTTGAGGCAAGGGAGAAGTACGGCGACTACATAAGCCCGTTCGCGCTTGAGGGCGCATGACTTCTTCTTTTCTCCTTTCGTCGAACGCCTAACTAAACTGTTCTTCTTTTTGGGAGTGTTCGTGAGTTTTCAGTGAATTAACTCCCCACCAACCAATCACAAAGGCTGAGGCGGAATGAACGTCCAAACCCAATCCCCGAGCAAATTCCCGCCCTAATTTTGAGGAACCGGCAGGATTAACCAGATAGACCTCAAAACCCCTCTTCAACGCCATAACAACACCATACTCAAGAAGTTCTTTCTTAGCAAAAGTTGACGCCTTACGATTTCCTTTCCTTGAAGTCGTTGCCTTTCCGTTTTTCCTCTTAATCCTCCCCAAATCCTCGAAGAACACGACCCTAACACCATGATAAAACGCATAATCCAGCAATCGAGCAAGAGCCTTTAGCCTCAAATCCCGAGCCCTCCTGTTCGAGAACCCCGGAGAATTAACTCCCGGAAAATGCTCAACCTTAACGTCCCGAATAATCCCCCTCTCATCGAGAATAACCATATTCACCCTGTCCGAATTCAAATCAAATCCAGCGTAAAGCTTTCCATTAGCAGTCCTCCCGTAGTGTTTAAGATAAACCTCGAAAGGCACCTGAACATGAAGATAAACCTTCCCATTCCGAAGAACAACCTGCACGCCGTATTTGAACTTTTGAGCATCCAAAAGGACAGGAAGAAACTTCCCAGCGGTCTTCATCTTAAAGTTTAGCCATTCACCGTTCGAGCGGATTCTAACGTTCAACCCTTCAATCTTCACGTTCCTGTTCCCCTTCTCGTTCTCCTTGGGTTTGCTGATGAGGAATTTCGACTTCAAGTGAATGTGTCTCGGATTCCCACCGTTTTGCTCTGCCCCCTTTAACAGCATTTTAGCATAATCCCACGCGCTGTCAGAATACCACCAGTTATTGAGAACCAGCCGAGAAACTTCCTTTACACCCTCGCTCTTCTTGACTCCCTTGAGCTGGAGTCTTATCGCCAGTTCGACGGCTCTTTTGAATTTTTCAGTCAAGAGAGCGAGTTTCAGGTAGTCTTTCTGTCTTTCTGGTTCGAGTTTTGTTTTGATTGTGATGTAATTCACTTCCGCTCGGTGGGTTTTTCGTGTTTTTCGAGCCATAATTCAATAGCCTCCGTTATGGCCATTCCAAGAGCACCCTTTTTAACTCCATAAACGTCGAGGATTTTCTTTCGGAACTTAACTTCCAGCTCGTCCGGGATTTTCACGGTGATGACACCCATTGTATTCACCAAAATACTTAAATACTTGTTTACTTAAATAGTTTTTGGTAATGATGCCGGCCCGGTGAAGTCAGTGAGCTAGGCGAGGTGGAGGGCTGGCTGAACCCTGTGGGTGTTCGGGCGACCCGTTCCGCCGGAGTGTGCTGAAAGAGTAAGGAGAGTTGGGCGGGGCGGTCTAAGTCTGGGCACCCGCAGTAGCTCGGGGAATGAATCTCTACGTGGGCACACAAAAACTCACGTAGAGAAGACCCCGAGCGACAGGGTTTTTAAGGTTCGCGAGAAATTAGTATCACCCATGATGATACGCGGTGGTTTCTATGGCGAGGGTTGACGAGTGCACTTATGAAACAATTCGTGAGAGACTTCCGAGTCCGCTCAGGGGGCTCGCTGATTTAGCTTACAACTACTGGTGGAGCTGGAACAGAAGGGCTACGAAGCTCTGGGAAAAGATAGACCCCGAGCACTGGGCCGAGTACAAGAACCCTGTGAAGCTTCTCCTCGACACGCCCCCCCACAGGTTCCGCGAGCTCCTTCGTGATGACGACTTCATGAACCTCTACGAGCTCGTCATGGAGCAGTTTGAGGACTACATGAACCCGGACTCAACTTGGTTTTCGACCAACTATCCAAACTGGGACAAGCCGATTGTGTACCTGTGCATGGAGTACGGCATAAGCAAGAGCCTCCCCATTTACTCCGGCGGGCTCGGCATCTTGGCCGGCGACCACGTCAAGACCGCGAGCGACCTCGGGCTTCCCTTCATAGCCGTCGGCCTGCTCTACAAGCACGGCTACTTCCGTCAGGAGATAGACGAAAACGGAAACCAGATTGAGGTTTTCCCGGAGTACAGACCTGAAGAGATGCCGATAAAGCCCGTCCTCGACAGGAACGGGGAGAGGCTCCTAATTGAGGTGCCGATTGAGGACAGGACGGTCTACGCGAGGGCCTTCGAGGTTCAGGTCGGCAGGGTGAGGATTTACCTCCTCGACACGGACGTCCCCGAGAACGGCGAGGACGACAGGAAGATATGCGACTACCTCTACAACGCCGAGATGGACAAGAGGATAAAGCAGGAAATCCTCCTCGGCATCGGTGGAATGAGGCTGTTAAAAGCCTTGGGAATAGAGCCCGGCGTCGTCCACCTCAACGAGGGGCATCCGGCCTTCGCGAACCTCCAGAGGATTGCGTGGCTCATGGACGAGGGCCTCACGTCCACCGAGGCGCTGAGCGTCGTCAGGGGAACGACGGTCTTTACGACTCACACGCCCGTTCCGGCCGGCCACGACAGGTTTCCGATTGAGGAGGTTCGGAAACGACTCGCCAAGTTCCTCGAAGGCAGAGAAGAGCTCCTCGAACTCGGCAGGGAGGGGGACCACCTCAACATGACCCTTCTAGCGATTAGAACGTCGAGCTACGTTAACGGTGTCAGCAGACTGCACGCAGAAGTGAGCAGAAGGATGTGGCAGGACCTCTGGCCTGGAGTTCCGCTCGACGAGATACCCATTGAACCAATAACCAACGGCGTCCACACCATGACGTGGGTTCACAACGAGATGAGGAAGCTCTTCGACCGCTACATTGGCAAGGTCTGGCGCGAGCACACGAACCTTGAAGGTATCTGGTACGCGATTGAGAGGATTCCCGATGAAGAGCTCTGGGAAGCCCACCTCGAGGCTAAGAGGCAGTTCATCGAGCTCCTCAGGAGGAAGGCGATGGAGCGGAACGAGCGCCTCGGAACCGACGACCCGATTCCGGCCATAGACGAGAACGCGCTCATAATAGGCTTCGCGAGGCGCTTTGCAACATACAAGCGCGCGGTTCTTCTTCTCACGGACCTTGACAGGCTCAGAAAGCTCCTGAACGACCCGACGAGGCCCGTCTATATTGTCTTCGGCGGGAAGGCCCACCCCAACGACCTGGGAGGAAAGGAGTTCCTGAGGAGGATTTACGAGGTCAGCAAGATGCCCGAGTTCAGGGGCAAGATATTCGTCATGGAAAACTACGACATGGGAAGCGCGAGGCTCATGGTTGCTGGTGTTGACGTCTGGCTGAACACGCCGAGACGGCCCCTCGAAGCCAGCGGAACGAGCGGAATGAAAGCAGGATTGAACGGGGTTTTGAACGCAAGCATCTTCGACGGCTGGTGGGTCGAGGGTTACAACGGAAAGAATGGCTGGGTCATAGGCGAGGAGAGCACCGAGCCCGAGAGCGAGGCCGACGACATTAAAGATGCTCACGCCCTCTACGACCTCCTTGAGAGGGAGATAATCCCGACCTACTATGGCAACAGGCCGAAGTGGATTTACATGATGAAGGAGAGCATAAAGAGCATCGCCCCTCGCTTCAGCACCCACAGGATGGTCAAGGAGTACATGGACAAGTTCTACTCAAAGGCCATGAGCAACCACATATGGCTCATGAGGGAAAACTACCGGGGCGCGAAGGAGATAGCCGAGTGGAAGGACCGCGTAACCGAGTCGTGGCCAAAGGTGGGCTTCGTTGACGTCAGGGTTCTGGACGACCGCTCTGGCCTTGAGGTGACGGTTGACCTCGACGGGCTGAAGCCTGAAGACGTCCGCGTCGAGCTCTACTACGGGGTCAGGGCGGAGGGATACCACATAGAGAGGCCGCACATCGTCGAGCTCAGGCATCCGAAGCGGCTCGAAGGTGGAAAGTGGCTCTACACCTACCGCGGAAGCGCGCTGAGGCACCTCGGAGACCCCTGCTGGCACTACGCGTTGCGCGTTTACCCGCACCACGAGAAGCTTCCCCACAAGTTCCTGCTCGGACTTATAAAATGGAGAGGGCTGGATTGAAAAGAATCACTTGTGGGCGAAAATCGCCCTGACCTTTCCATCTTTTACCTCGTCTATTCTCACGAAGCCGAAGCGCTCGAACTGGACGACGTCATCAACCTTAACGTCGGCGTCGCTTTCAAGGAGTCCCTCCCTGATGATGAGCTCCTCGCCCTCGGGAACCCAGACTTCACAGGGCTTGCCCTCGGTGACCCAGTGAACCATCCTCCACCTGTTCTTTCTGGCCACTTCGTAGTCAACGCTGTGGAACCTCGCCTTAATGCCGTCCTCGTTCACCTCAAGGATTTCGACGTTGAAGAGGTCCTTAAGGCGAACGAAGTTGCCGGGCTTGAAGAGCTCCATGTCGTCCCTGGAGACGTAAACCGGTTTTCCGGGGACGAATTTGAGCCTCCTAACGCCCCTCTCCGGGTGGTCTGGATGGAGTGGAATCTCGGCTGTGAATTCCTCGTCGTAGCCCTCTATGTACATCGGAACCGGGTCGGCGACGAAGAAGTAGCGGTTCGCTATCGGCTCGATTATGCGCCTGTTTATCGCCGCGAGGTTGTCCCAGCTTATTGTTGTGTCACTCCTCTTAAGCCCAACCTCGATGATTAGCTCCCTTATCGCTTCCGGCCTTATGCCACGCCTCCTCAGGGCCCTAATAGTTCCGAGCCTCGGGTCGTCCCAGCCGAGGTATTTACCTTCCTCGATGCCCTTCCTCGTCTTGGACTTGCTGAGGATAACACCCTCGATGCTCAGCCTGCCGTGGTGCACCGTGACCGGATACTCCCAGCCGAGGTACTCGTAAACGTACCTCTGCCTCGTCTCGTTCTCGGCGTGCTCCTGCCCGCGGAAGATGTGCGTAACGCCAAGCTCGTGGTCGTCTATGGCGGAGGCGAAGTTGTAGAGGGGCCAGACGCGGTACTTGTTGCCTGTCCTCGGGTGGTCCGGGTTGTCTATTATCCTGAGCGCCGGCCAGTCCCTGACGGCGGGATTTGGGTGATTGAGGTCGGTCTTTATCCTGACGACCGCTTCGCCCTCCCTGTACTCTCCGTTGAGCATTTTCCTCCAGCGTTCGAGCTGAACCTCAACCGGCTCGTCCCTGTGGGGGCAGGCTATTCCCTTGTCGCGGAGCTCGCGGAACTTCTCCGGCGGGCAGGTGCAGACGTAGGCCTTGCCCATCTTTATCAGCTTCTCGGCGTAGTCGTAGTATATCTCGAGCCTGTCGCTCGCTATGTGTATCTCGTCAATCTTGAAGCCGAGCCACTCAAGGTCCTCCTTAATCCACTCGTAGAAAATCGGCTCTGGCCTCTTGACCTTGGGGTCGGTGTCGTCGAAGCGGAGTATGAACTTGCCGTCGTACATCCTCGCGTACTCGTGGCTCAGAATAGCTGCCCTCGCGTTTCCGAGGTGGAAGGCACCGTCGGGGTTGGGCGCGAAGCGGGTGACGACCTTCCCCTTCTCCGCCTTGGGAAGCGGGGGAAGGCCCTTCTTCTCCTCCTTCTTGGCCTTTTTCTCCTCGAAGAACTCGGGATAAAGTTCTCTCAGCTTCGCCTCCTGCTCCTCAACGGAGAGGTTATTCACCTTCTCGACTATCTCGTTCACGAGCGGGATTATCTCCTTGGCTTTTGGCCTCAGCTCGGGGTTCTCACCAAGAACCTTTCCGATGACGGCTTTGGGGTTCGCCTTTCCCTTGTGGGTGTAGGCGTTGATGAGCGCGTACTTCCAGATTAGCTCCTCCACCATCTTTAACCACCTGTGGGAGAATGGGGAAAGCGGTTATAAAGGTTAGTCCAAAAATACAAAAGAGAGATAAACCTAAACGTTAAAATCTAGTTTACGAACGTTACGGTGAGGTGACCATGGAGCTTCTGAGCACTGGAATCAGAAAACTCGACCGTGCAATCGGGGGAGGCCTGATTCCAAACGGCAACCTCTTGATAATTCACAACACCTACTCAACCGGCTGGACAATAGCCTTTGAGATTATGAGAAATCGAGTTGAGATGGGAGACTTTGGAGTTGTAACGAACACCGTTTTGCCCCTCTCCACGCTGGAAATTGAGCTCGTTCCCTCCGGCGTTGACCTCCGCACCCTTGGTGAAAGTGGAGACCTGGCAGTCATAGACGTCTTCGGCTCCCTTCACGGTATCAAATACAATGAAGACTTCGTTTACTCCGGGGAGAACCTCTCAGCAGACACGTTCGTTCCAAAGTATTCAATGCTGTTCAGGACAATTGAACAGGAAAAAATGGGCGACCAGCGGGTTGTTCGCGTGGATTTCACACTCGATGGCTTTGCGTTTTTCCTGGGGGAGAGGAACACACTGAGAATATTTCAGAGGTTCATGGCACTTAGTGAAGCAGACGGTAGAGAGTCCATAAACCTGTGGGTTCTCAACAGGGACAGAACCTCGGAAAAGTTCCTGTCGTGGTTCTCGCTTTACGCCCACTACGTCGTTGAAGTCGTTTCCAGGGAAGGCATGGGGGAGAGGCTGTACGTGAGAAAAAGCCCCCTGGTGTACACCCCAAAGGAGAAGGGAATGTCAATAGAAAGGGGAAGAAAAGGAGTAATCCTCCGCTAATCACTCGGCGAAGGTTATTATCTTGAGCTGGACAGGCCTTCTAACGACGTTGTACTTCCTCGCGCCGATTAGGTAGCGAACGCCGGTTTCGCTGACTGTGTCGATGAGCCTCTGGGTGATGACGCCGTTGAAGACGACTGCGTAAACGTCCTTGCGCTCTTTGAGCTGGTTCGTGAGCTCCCTGACTGGAATCTCCGCTATGACGTTCTTGTTCTCGTCGAGGAGGAGTGCTATTCCGTCCTTCTTAACGCGCTCGATGAATTCGCCGAACTCCTCAAGCTCTGGAACGCGGGCCTTCTCGATGGGCTTGACTATCTTCTCCTCCTTGGGCTCTGGCCTCTCGACTTTCTCAACCTTCTCCGGCTTCTTTTCCTCGACTTTAACCGGGACGACCCTCGGCTCCCTCGGCTCGACCTTCCTGGGCTCGGGCTTCCTCTCTTCCCTTTCCCTTATCAGCTCGTAGAAGCTCTTGCCCTTGTTGAACATCTCGTTGATGACCTGCTCGGCCGGAACCTTGCTCCTCAGGGCCTTGACTATCTCTTTCTTGGTGAGTTCCTCGACCTCCTTGCCCTCAGGGGCACGGGCAACGTAGTCAACGTCCGCCACCTGGAGGAGCTCCTTGAGTATGAGCTCTCCACCGCGGTCACCGTCGGTGAAGGCGGTAACTATTCTCTCCTTGCTGAGCTTGATTATGGTTTCTGGAATCGAGGTTCCCTCCACTGCTATCGCGTTCTTTATGCCGTGCTTGAGCAGGTTGAGGACGTCGGCCCTTCCCTCAACGACGATGATTGAGTCGGAGAACGGAACGTGGGGTCCAGCGGGAAGCTTCTCAGGGCCGTACTCGATGAGCTCCTTAGCTCTGACTGCCTTCTTGACCTCCTCGGTGAGCTCCTGGGTCTCCGGAATCTCCTGCTCCATGAGGGTTTCGAGTATCTCCTTGGCCCTCTCGATGATGTACTTCCTCTTGGTCGCCCTGACGTCCTCTATGCGTAGGACCCTTATCTTGGCCTCGGCTGGCCCAACGCGGTCGATGGTTTCGAGCGCCGCGGCGAGGATTGCAGTCTCGACCCTGTCGAGGCTCGACGGGACGGTAATGGTTCCGTAGGTCTTGCCGGCCTTGTTGTGAACCTCGACGCGAATCCTGCCAATCCTTCCGGTCTTCTGGAGCTCCCTCAGGTCGAGGTCGTCCCCAAGAAGACCCTCGGTCTGTCCGAAAATAGCACCCACAACGTCGGGCCTTTCGACGATGCCGTTAGCCTCAAACTCGGCGTAGATGACGTATTTGGTTGTTCCGAACTCGTCCTTTCCTGACATGAAACCACCCTCTTTAGCCTTTTTTCGTTTTTCAGCCAAAACCTGCTGGAGTATCGTCTTCTTTCTCTTCATCGAATCCCCTCCAGCCGGGGGTCAGAAACGGAGATTACCTTCAAATAGAGGCCGTAGAGGTCTTCAATGCCCTTAATGTCCTTTTTGACCAGCTTCTTGAGCTCCTTCCGGGTTTCCGCGTCCACCCTGCAGGGGTAGCCGGCCAGGTAGCGAAGGAGCTTTTTGGCCAGCTCCTCCCCCTTTCTGTCAAAGTCCGTGAGTATCTTGACTTCGCCGTAGGATGAGGCGATGAGCGCGACCTCTGGTAGAGGCAGGCGGGAGAGCCTGATTATCTCCGCTCTGACCCCCAGATTCCTCAGAGCCACCTCGTCTCGCATGCCCTCAACGATGAGGGCGCCTTCAAACTCTCGCAGTTCGTCTATAAGCTCCAGGAATCTTTTATAGTTTTCGGCGTACATAACGCCCTCGCTCTCCAATACTCCGTGAAGTTAAAAGCTTTTGGGTTCAGCAGACTGGGTCTATACTTCCGTGGTAGCTCATAGGCTCTTCGTAGAACTCCTCTATAAGCTTCTGGAGCCTTTTTGAAAGCTCTATCTGAATCCCCCACGAGCCCTCTATTTTTCTCTTAGCGGCCATTCTACCGAGGAACTTCTTCATCTCCTCGCTCAGCGGGCTCGGCTTGCACCGCGCCCAGGGGGTTCCCGGAAGGGGCATGAAGTAGTGTGCCCTGACCTTTCCGCCCTTCCGCATAATCCACTTCATAAGCTCGATGCTCCTCCTCTGGCTCTCCGCGCTCTCGTTCGGCAGGCCGACGATGAAGTCAACCACCGGCTCGAAGCCGTACTCGAGCATGTACTCAACGGCCCGCTGAACGTGCTCGACCCTGTGAAGGCGATGCATCGCTTTCAACATCGTGTCGTCCCCGCTTTGGGCTCCGATGGCAAGCCTCCTGTTGTCGGCGTAATCAATGAGCAACTCGAGCGTCTCAGGAAGGACGAACTCCGGCCGAACCTCGCTCGGAAAGGTTCCATAGAAAAGTCTTCTGCCCTCTTTCCTGAGGGGCTGGAGGGCCTTGAGCAGGGCCTCGAGCTTGTCCAGCTTAAGTATCGCACCCGGAGAACCGTAGGCGAAGGCGTTGGGGGTTATGTAACGCATGTCCTTCATTCTCCTCGAGTACTTCACAATCTGGTCTATGGGTCTGTGCCTCATGCGGAATCCCTTGATGTAGGGAGTTTGGCAGTAGTAACAGCGGAAGGGGCAGCCCCTGCTTATCTCTATCGGCGAAATCAGGCGGACGCTCTCGGGATACGGCGGAAAACGCCAGAAGTCCTCGACCTTAGCGAAGCCGGTAAAGGTGAACTCCCCGTTGAGGTAGAAGGCGAGACCCTTCACCTTGGCGAGCTCGGGGGTTATTCTGTAGTTTGTTCTCTTCAGGATCGTCAGGAGCTGGTAGATTACCTCCTCGCCCTCGCCGATGACGGCTACGTCAAAGCCGAGCTGTTTCAAGGTATGTTTCGGCATCGCTATTGCATGATAACCTCCCGCCACGAGAAGCGCGCCGTTCTCCTTCAAAAGCCGGACTTCCCTCGGGAGGTCGCCCCAGATTTCCTCCGTGAAGAAGGAGTAGAGGACGACTTTGGGTTTTGCCTTCAGAATCTCGTTGAAGTCCTTCGTTATGAGGAGCTCGCTCAAATCGAAGCCCTGGCTCTCAAGGGCCCCAAGGAGATGAACGAAGGCGTTGTGGTTGCGCCTGGTCATCCGAACGGCTATTTCCTGCATGGTCGGAAGCGCGAGAAGAGGCTTAAAACGCTAACGGTCAGAAAGGGATGGAAAAGCCAAAAAGGCCATCAGGCCTTGATGGCAAGCTTGATGTCCTCGGCCTTGACGGTCTTCCTGCCGGCGTGCCTGGCGAACTCGTTGGCCTTCTTGGAGAGCTCGATGGCGTACTCCTCGAGGTACTCGGCAAGAACCTTAGCGGCCTCCTCGCTGACCCTCTCGGCACCGGCCTTCCTAATAAGTCTGTCAATCGGGGCAATTGGAAGCTCGGCCATTCACAACACCTCCGTAAAAGCTTTTTCGGTATTTTTTAAGCAATTCGAGGTATATAAAGCTTTCGGTAAAAACGGCCTCTGGAGCCCCCAAATCCGGTGTACACCTAAGTATCAATGTCGTTTTGTCACGGGAAAAATCTACCGGGTGCTGGACATCGTAGGATTTACGACAATTGTTAAAAGGGGATAAAAAGACACCACCCAGATACGGCCCTTAAATCCAGACGATAGCCCGGAAATTATACCTTTTGACACTTCCGGACAAATGGATTCAATTCATCCAAGTTTCTTGGCCCTACGCTTTGAGAGGGCGATTCCAGCGCTTCCCTGGTACCTTCCACGATAGGGGTTCTTCGCGGGTCCTTCAAGGCGGATGAATGCAATCTGAACAAAGCGCTCCCCATGGGAGAGCTCAACGGGCTCATTAGAGGCGTTGTAGATGCCGAGGGTCAGCTTTCCATCCCAGCCAGGGTCCACCCACGCAAAAGACCCGATAAGCCCCTCCCTCGCGAGACTGCTCCTTAGCTTCATGTCTCCCATGACGTCGTCGGGAAGTTTGATTCGCTCGAGGGTTAAGACAAGCGCATACGTCTTGGGAGGGAGTACAATGGCTCCGAGCTCCTCGACGTTCAGGATTTCCCCGTTGATGTATGCCTCGTCTCCAACGTGGAGGTCGTAGCCGGCCGGCTGAAGCGATTCCTCGAAGAATGGCTCGATTAAAATCTCCCTTCTTATCTTCCAATCGGGGAGCATCATAGGAACCACCGCTGGGGATTTAAGGGGGTGATATAAAAACAATCCGGCCGATGTGTTTATGCCCCCTGGACTGAGTGGTTGGGCTGGCGCTGAGGGGTTCGAGAGGCACCCCCTCGGGGGTAGCAAGCTTCGCCTTCAGCCTTTGAGGAAGGCTGGCGAGCAAGCTTTTGGGAAAAGCTTGACCAAAAGTGTAAACCCTCACAAGGGGCAAAGGTGGATTGGGGGTAATCCCCTTAAAAACCCGCTATCTCAAAAAGCATTCCTAAATTTTGATGAAACTTTTGCCAAGCAAAGGTTTTCCCCGCCAGCACTTTCGTCAGAAAGGGATGATGTGGAGCCGGGACCGGGATTTGAACCCGGGTGGAAGGGATCTGCAGTCCCTCGCCTCGCCTCTAGGCTATCCCGGCATTGACCCAGAGAAGTTAATGGCGCCGCGGCGGGGATTTGAACCCCGGTGGGCACCGCCCACCGGCTTAGCAGGCCGGCGCCCTACCAGGCTAGGCTACCGCGGCACGCCCGAGGTATATGAGCGGGAGAGGGTTTTTAAGTTTTTTGGCGGGCAAAGCTTTTTACATCCCGTCCTCAACTTAGGCTCGATGGTCGAGCTCTTCAACTCCAAGCTCTGCGCAGTCTGCAAGGGCCGAAAGCTCCTCTGCGGAAGGCCCACCTGCCCGATTCTCGAGCGCTTTAGGGTAGCCCGTACTGTGGAGCAGAAGCTCAACAAGAGGCATCTCTTCGGCTCCTCCCCGCCAAGCATCTTTGTCGGCGAGTACGGCTACCCTAAGGTCAGAATCGGCCCCCTCGTTCCTCCAATCGAAGGAAACACCAGCCATCTCGACAGTCCTCTCAAGTGGGAGGGCAAGACGATTCGCGATATCCTTTACTACCGCTCCCTGCTCGTCATGGGTGAGACGAAGGCCGATGTGAACGTAAGGAAGAGCGGGAGGATTCTGAGCGAGGTTCAGGAATTGGCGATGTCAGTGAAACCGGTGGACAGTGAGATAATCCTTAAGAGAAAGCCCGTTCTCAAGGTTCTGCCGAGCGAGTTCGCCCCGCCCATCGGACCCAAAGCGGAACTCCTCGACTTCGAGCTGACCGAGAACCCGAGGATACCTAGAAGAACCGACTACGTGGTGAGCGACGAGCTGAAGGCTGAACAGGCGATAATGCGCCTCTACAACTGGGGCTTCGACGAGTACTACATCATAAGGCTTCTCTCGGCGGGCCTTCTTGGAATTGAGAGGAAGCTCGTTCCGACGCGGTGGAGCATCACAGCGGTTCAGGACACCATAGGCAAGAACCTGAGGCGCGAGATTCTGCACTACCCGGAGATAAACGACTACGAGGTCTACTTCTACCGCTTCCTCGGCAACCGCTACGCCGTTCTGCTGATGCCCCAGTCTTACGCCTTCGAGCTTTTGGAGGTTTGGCTGAAGGGTTCGCTCTTCGGTAGCGAGAAGCCGAGCGTGATTCACGACTACGAGGACTTCCGGGGAAGGAAGGAGTACGTCAAGGAAACGGCTGGAGCCTATCATGCCGCCCGATTGAGCGTCCTCGAAGCCCTCAGGGCGAGAAGGAGGCAGGCACGGGCTGTCGTCTTCAGGGAAGTTACGCCAGAGTACTACGCCCCAGTCGGCGTCTGGCAGATTCGCCTCGGCGTGAAGAAAGCTTTGAACAATCCAATCGGCCGTTTCGAGACGCTTAAAGAGGCCCTCGACGCGATACGTAGGAGGCTTGAGCACCCCTTCGAGGAGTACCTCAAGAGGAGCTACATCTTGGGAAGCCTCGCGAGGCAGAAGACGCTCGACGAATGGCTCGGAAGGAATTTATACCGGGTTGACCAATGAAGTCCGGTGAATGATGACCACTCCATCCCACTGAGCGGTGATGAGTGCACGTCAGGCTGACACCGGTTGGGGGTGATTGTGTGGAGGGAGTTGACGTCGTTAGAGAACTCATGAGGATTGAAAGGAAACTTGAACATATAGAGAAGCTCCTCAACGAGCTACTTGAAGCTGAGGAGAGCTACGCCCTAATGAGACTCTCAGAAGAATCTCTAAAGGAGTTCCTTGAGGACGAGCCCGATTTATACTCCGAGGAGGACCTCAAGGTGAGGTATCGATGAAAGGAAAAATCGTCCTAGTGCCGTTTCCTTTTACAAGCCTAAGGGGAACTAAACTCCGCCCTGCCCTTGTGTTGTTCGAGGACAAAAACGATGTCACATTGGCATTTATTTCCTCACGGGTTGAAAGGTATAACCCATATACGGACGTTCTGATTGAAAGGTCACACCCGGAGTTTCAGTTAACCGGCCTGAAAGTCTCATCGTTCGTTAGGCTAACAAAAATAGCCACCGTTCAGAAGGACATTCTCATTGGAGAACTCGGAGAGATAGGACCAGTCCTCAAAAAAGAAATAAGCCAGAAGATATGTTCTCTTTTGGGGTTTGAACCATGAGAAAAAAGCTCGTCCTAATAAGCCTCGACGGAAACGGGGTTTATAACCTCAAGCATATGCCGTTCCTGAGCGAGTTGGCCGAAACCGGGAGCTTCGCCGTTGTGGATTCCATCTTCCCGACGCTGACGGATTTAGTGCACACGAGCGTAATGACCGGGGTCTGGCCGAAGGACCACGGCGTCGTTGAGAACGGCTACTACGACAAGCTAACGGACAGGAAGGTGAACTTCTACGACTACGAGGTCGCCTTCAACCCCCACAAGGTCATAAAGGCCCCGACAATCATTGACCTGCTCCGCCAGCGCGGGGTTCGGACGGCGAGCGTTTCGGGTTACACGATGCCCCCCTTCAGCGGAACGGACGTGAGGATTTTCCCTCCATTTTTCGCGAGCGACAAGATGTACAGGCAACACGGGCGCGACTGGAGGAAGGACGTGTGGGTTCTCAATTCCGCGCTGTACCTCTACGAGGAGTGCAGACCTGACCTGCTCCTCGTCCACTTCGCATCGATAGACGGGATGAGCCACGACCACGGACCGCTGAGTGAGGGTGCGCTCAAGGCCGTGCACACCGTTGATACCGCAGTTAGGACGCTGTGGGAACGCCTCAAGGACGAGTACGCCTTCATAATCTTCGCGGACCACGGGCAGGAGGAAGTCCACACGTGGGTGAACCTGAAAACCTACCTCCGGAAGCACGGGATTGAAACGCTCCGCGTTTCCTCCGGCGGGGGCGTTCACGTTTACCTGAGGAACCCAAACGAGGCCGAGGAAGCCTTTGAAGTCCTTATGAGGGCGCCGGGAGTTAAGGCCGTCTTCTTCCGCGAGGATCTGGAGCACCTCAACAGCCCGGAGGGCGGGGAGCTGGTAGTCTCGGCGAAACCCGGCTACTGGTTCTGCTCCCACAGGATGTGTAAGGGGATAAAGGGGGTAAGCCACTGGGTCAGGGGAATGCACGGCTCGATGAACGAACCGGTGATGAAGGTCCCGCTGATTCTCTGGGGGTTTGAGGAGGTTAACCTTGAGGAACCGAGCCTCATGGACATAGCGCCGACGGTTCTGAAGTTCTTCGGAGTTGAGAAGCCGGGAAACATGGTGGGGAAGAGTTTGGTTTAGGAAGCATGGACACACCCCTAAAGGCTTTAAAACGTCGAACCTGAATAGCTCCACTCCACACAAAGCCCCTAACAACGAGAGGAGAAAAGCAGAAGGATAAAAGAGGCCTCCAGCCCTCAGCGGGAGGACTGGGCAATCCTCTCGATTTCTTCCTTCTTGCTGTAGGCGAAGCTCTTCGGGTCCTTGTTGGCGGCGGCAATGATTTCCTCGGCGAGGGCCTGGGCAAAGGTGGTCTTGTTGCGGTAGCACTTTATGCTCGCACCGAGGGCAATGTTCTTGAGGGCAATGTCGAGCCTCCTGAGTGGGGAAACGTCAACGGCCATGTGGTAGCGGATTCCACCGAATGCGATGGTAGTGGTGTCCTCCCTCGGGGCGGAGTTCTCGATGGCCCTTATGAGAACCTGAATCGGGTTCTGCTTGGTTCTTCTCTCGATAATCATGAAGGCCTCCTTGACGACCTCGTAGGCCTTCATCTTCTTGCTCATTATCGAGCGGTGCTCGCGCCTCATGAAGTGACCGCCGGCCTTGAAGTGGCTGGCACCGCTTCTCATGACCTTGTTGATGAGCCTCTCAACGATGTGAACCTGGGCCTTGCCAAAGGGCTTCTTGGCGTGCCTGCCGTGGCTGTGCGGGAGGATTCTCGCGTCGAGGTTTATGTAAGGCCTCAGCGAGGGGTCGTTGACGACGACGTCCTCAACGCTCCAGCGTCCCATGACCTTAAGCTCCTTCGGGATGAAAAAGCGCTCGGTAAGCGGCTTGGCCATTCTCCTTCACCTCCTCGGCTTCTCCTTCCTTCCCTTGACGAGCTCCTTGAGGCTGACCCTGTTGACCTTGACGACCTTGTAGCGGATTCCGGGGATATCACCCATCGAACCGCCCTTAGGACCGCCGATTCCCTCGATGATGACCTCATCGTGCTCGTCAATGTGGTTTATAGCTCCGTCACCTGGGGTGAAGGCGGTGACGACCTTACCGTTCTTGATGAGCTGAACACGAACCGCCTTACGCATTCCCGAGTTCGGCTGCTTGGCCTCGACGGCTATCTTCTCAAGGACGATTCCCCTGGCCTGCGGAGCGCCCTCGAGCGGGTCACTCTTCTCCTTGAGCCTGAGAACTCTCCTCTTGTAGCGGATGTCGCTCCAGCGGAACTTCTTCCTCTTGAGCTTGAGCTTTCTACCGGCAAATTCACCATACGGAGCCTTCTTTCCGGGCATGAACATCACCTCAAATTATAATCACGTCGTGAATGCCGTGGTGTCTCTCCATCAACTCTTTTACGAGGTTTATGTTCTGGCCGCCCCTTCCGATTGCCCTCGGTTTGTCGCGCGGGCCGATATCGAGGAGGGCGACCTTCTTACCGTCCTTCTTCTCGGTGATATGAACCTTTTTAACCTTAACCCCGAGGCTCTTATAAATGTTCCTCAGGAACTCCTCAGGGTTCTCGGAGTGCTCTATGAGCTCGATGTCCTTGCCGAGCATGTTCTGAACGCGCTTGACGTTCGCGCCCTTCTTTCCGAGGGCGAGGCCCATCTCACCCTTCTTGATGACGTAGATGAGCCTGTTCCTGTTGGTGTCGATGAGGCAGTCGAGCACTGTTGCTCCGGTCATGCTCTCGAAGAGCGCTATGTACTTTATCTGGTCGGTGTTGAGCTTGAGCGGCATCACTCCTTACCCCCGGCAAGGGCGAGTATCTTGCTCTCGCCCGGGTCGATTATCGCGAGGGCCGAGACGGTGTGAGGCCTTCCAAGGAGGGTTCCGAGCTCGACGCTGGTTCCCTCAAACTCGTAAACCGGGATTCCGCTGAGCTTGGCGTAGTAGTAGATGTCCTCCTTGATGTCGGGCCTCGCGTTCTTCGCGACTATAATCATCTTTGCCCCGCCGACCTTGGCGTACTGGATGCTCTTCTTGGCTCCCATCACTATCTTACCCGTGTCCTGGGCTTTCCTAAGCTCAAAGGCGAAGTCAACCATTAACTACACCTCCCTACTCCCTTTTCGGTCTCAGGGGGAGATTCATTGCCAGCTTGACTATTCCCGTACCCACGGGAACGGGCTGGCCGATGAGGACGTTCTCAACGACACCGTTGAGCGGGTCTGTCTCTCCCCTCTCGGCGGCCTCGAACAGGTGCTGGGTCGTAATCTCGAAGGCCGCCCTTGCCAAGACGCTCGCCTTCTCCCCGACGACACCGTGCCTGCCTATCGGCAGGATGACGCCGTCGAGGGTCATCATATCGGCGACGAGCATGATGTGTCTGACGTCAACCTCAAGACCCTGCTCGCGCATCGTGTTGACGATTTCCTCGATGATTGCGTTGCGAGCTGCCTCAATACCAAGCACCTGGGCAATCTCGTGGATGTTGTTGGTCCTCGTCCTGGTCGGGTCGACGCCGGGAACCTTGAGGACCTGCTTGAAGTTCGAGCCCTCGGTGTATATCACGTACTCGTCGCCTTCCTTCCTTATGATGGTCTTTCCGACGCCCGAGAGACCCTTAAGGCGGTGCTTTTTAACCTTTTCGGCAAGCTTTCTCAGGTCTGAGAGCTTCTTTATCTTCTTGGGCCTCACAATGAGCGTGTATCCGTCAACCTCGAATTCGGCGCTCTTGAATGAGCTCTCAAGCTTTCTCTTGACGCGCTCCATGTCGAGGCCGGCCTTCTCAAGCCTCTCGGGGTCAATCTCGACTATGAACTCGAAGTTGAGTATGTCTATGGTTTCTTCCCTCGCGAGGTTTTCGAGGCTCGTTCCCTCAATCTTCCTCGCAACTTCAAGGGCCTTCTCACGGTCATAGCGGTGCTTCTCGTCGAGGTAAACGGTCATGATTGGGGTCGATGGGTTCTTTCTGGCATCAACAATCTCGATAATCCTCGGCAGACCGAGGGTAACGTTGATTTCCGCGACACCCGCGTAGTGGAAGGTGTTGAGGGTCATCTGGGTTGAGGGCTCACCTATTGACTGCGCCGCAACGGTTCCTATAGCTTCCCCAGGCTCAACGAGGGCGTTCTGGTACTCCTTGACGGTTTCCTCAATGATTGCTTCAACTTCGGCCTTCTTGAGGTTGTACTTCTCGTTGTACTTCACGAGCTTCTCGTAGAGCTCCTCCTTAACGCTCGCCGGGAGGTCGGCCTTCTCAACGAGGTTCTTTATGGTTCTCTCGGCGACCATGAGCATCACCCCTTGGCACGGGTCTTCAACAGGGTTCTGATTATAACCCTGTCAACGTCTACGGTCTTACCGCCCCAGCTCTTCATCGGGTCAACACCGTCCTCTCCATAGCGGAACTGGACGATGATTCCGGTCGGGTCTCTAACGGTTCCGTCGTAGTCGACCTTGAGGTCCTGGAGGGCGTTGATTAACCTTCTCTGCATGTAACCGCTCTGCGCTGTCCTGACGGCCGTATCGACCAGTCCCTCACGTCCACCCATTGCGTGGAAGAAGTACTCCTGTGGTGTGAGACCGCTCTTGTAGGAGTTAATGACGAATCCCTTGGCCCTGGCTCCCAAGTCGCCGGGCTTGAAGTGGGTGAGGACCCTTCCGCGGTAGCCACGGTAGAGACGCTTTCCACGGATTGACTGCTGACCGAGCATCGCCGCCATCTGAGTGATGTTGAGTATCTTACCCCTCGCTCCGGTCTTGGCCATTATGACCGCGTGGTTGCTCATACCGAGGTACCTCTCTGCGACCTTACCGGCGTTGTCACGCGCTTCCGCCAGGACGGCCATTATCTTGCTCTCAAGGGTCTCCTCAAGGGTCTTACCGGGGAGCGGTTCGAGCTCACCGCGCTTGTAGGCTTCGATGAGCCTGTTAACTCTCTCCTCAGCCTCGCGAATGATTTCCCTAATCCTGTCGAGGGCTTCCTGCGGGAGGTCCTCGTCGTCTATAGCGGTGGTAAAGCCCTTGTGGGTTATGACCCATATCGTCAGCTTGGTAACCTGGTCGAGGAACTGCCTGGCCCTCTCGACGCCGTACTCCCTAACTATGAGGTCGAGGAGTTTTCCGTCCTCCCTACCGTAGGCCTTTTTGTCTATCGCACCGCTGAGGAGCTTTCCGTTCTGAATGTAGACGAAGCCGTCGTAGGCAAGCTTTCTAACTTCCTCCTGGTCTGGAACGAGCTTCTCCTCTATGAGCTTCTCAAGGGCCTCACAGCGCTCGGGCTCGTCGCAGAGCTTGTTGCGGTACCAGATGGTGAGGTCGTCCGGAAGGAGGAGCGAGAATATCGTCTTTCCGCTCCAGAGCTCGGCGCCGTTCTCGACCTTGTCCGGTTTTGGAAGCTCCTCAACGTCAACGCCGGCGAACATGAGCATGAGCTCGACCTCTGAGCGGGTGAAGTAGGCCCCCTCGCGCGTGAGCAGGTAGCCACCGGAGATGTGGTCCTGGATTCCAGCGATGAGCGGGCCTCCGTACCTCGGTGAAATGATGTGGTTCTGGACCTCCATGAGTATCTTCGCTTCCGCCTGGGCCTCCTCCGTCTGGGGCACGTGGAGGTTCATTTCGTCACCGTCGAAATCGGCGTTGTAGGGCGGGCAGACGGCAAGGTTGAGGCGGAAGGTTCTGTAGGGCATGACCCTGACGCGGTGGGCCATGATAGACATCCTGTGAAGTGAAGGCTGTCTGTTGAAGAGAACTATGTCGCCGTCCTCAAGGTGCCTCTCAACGGTCCAGCCGATGTCGAGCCTCTCGGCTATGAGCTCAAGGTTGTTCTCCATGAGGCGGATTCTCCTTCCCTCGGGGTCGATGACGTAGTTGGCTCCAGGATACTTCTCGGGACCGTTGAGAACCCTCTGCTTGAGCTTCTCAAAGTTGAACTCGGTGACCTTCTCGGGAACTGTGAGCTCCATGGCGACCGCCATAGGAACGCCGACCTCGTTGATGCTTATCATCGGGTCGGGGCTGATAACTGTACGGGCCGAGAAGTTGACGCGCTTACCGCTGAGGTTTCCACGGAAGCGACCCTCCTTACCCTTCAAACGCTGGGCGAGGGTCTTGAGGGGCCTTCCGCTCTTGTGCTTGGCCGGAGGAATGCCCGAGGTCTCGTTGTTGATGTAAGTTGTCACGTGGTACTGGAGGAGGTCCCAGAGGTCCTCTATAATCAGCTGAGGAGCACCTGCCTCGATGTTGCTCTTGAGCCTGTTGTTGATACGGATGATATCGACCAGCTTGTGAGTGAGGTCGTCCTCGGCGCGAATACCGCTCTCGAGCGTGATTGACGGCCTCATAGTGACCGGCGGGACGGGCAGGACGGTGAGAACCATCCACTCGGGGCGGGCCTTCTCTGGGTGGAGTCCGAGGAGTGGCAGGTCCTTGTCTGGTATCTTCTCGAGCCTGTCCCTGACCTCGCTCGGCATCATCCTGTGCTTGTACTCGTTACCTTCTTCGTCCTTCCTGAGCTCCCAGTATATGGTGGGCCTCTCGAACTTAATCGGGAACTGCGGTGCTCCACAGTGCGGGCAGACCATTCTTTCCTTGGCCTTCTTGTGAATCTCCTTGATGAGCCTGTCCTTGGCCTTCTTTCTGTCGCCAACGACCTCGAACTTCTTCATGTACTCCTCTATCTCCTCGTCGGTGAGCTTTATCCTGCCACACTCACGGCAGGTGCTTTCGAGAACCCTGTGAATTGTCTTGGCGAATCCGACGTGAATGACAGGTCTCGCGAGCTCGACGTGGCCGAAGTGGCCGGGACACTCGCCGGCCCTTGCCCCACAGGTCTCACACCTAAGGCCAGGGTCGATGACACCGAGCCTCTTGTCCATCAGACCGCCTTCGATGGGGTAACCGTCATCGTCGTAGGTGTCCGGGACGGTAATCTCCGCCGCACTCATTTTTCTGATTTCCTGGGGTGAGAGTATTCCGAACTCGATACTCCCGATGACCTTTTTCATCGACTGCATGGCCATCACACCCTATCCTTCAACTTGAGGGAAGGCCTAATCACCATCGCCTTCAGCTCGTCGAGGAGCAGTTTAAACGCGTAGCTCATCTCGACCTTGCTTATCTTCTCCTCCTCGCCACAGACCGGACAGTAGACCTTACCGCGACGCTTGTCCTCAAGTGCCAGGTGTCCACAGCTCTCGCAGACCCATACTTCCGTCTTGTCGCTCTCCTCAAGGAGACGCTCGATGAGCAACATCGCCGCGCCGTGGCCGATGAGGACGTCACGCTCCATCTCACCAAACCTGAGACCGCCCTCGCGAGCTCTTCCCTCTGTCGGCTGTTTGGTGAGAACCTGAACCGGACCCCTGCTCCTCGCGTGCATCTTGTCCGCTACCATGTGGTGGAGCCTCTGGTAGTAGATGACACCGACGAATATGTCAGCCTCAAGGCGCCTGCCGGTTATGCCGTCGTACATAACTTCTCTTCCGCTGTGCTTGAAGCCGAGCTCTTCAAGCTCCTTCCTGAGCCTCTCCTCGGGCTCACCGATGAAAGCGGTTCCGTCAACGCGCCTTCCCTTGAGCGAGGCGACCTTTCCGCCGATGGCCTCTATGAGCTGTCCGACGGTCATACGGCTCGGGATACCGTGCGGGTTGACTATCAAATCCGGAACGATACCGCTCTCGGTCCAGGGCATGTCCTCCTGCGGGACGATGAGGCCGATAACACCCTTCTGACCGTGCCTTGAAGCGAACTTGTCACCGAGCTCTGGAATGCGCAGGTCCCTGACGGTGACCTTGACAAGCTTGGTTCCGTCGCCGGTCTCGGTGACGATGACCTTGTCAACGATACCCCTCTCGCTCGGCCTGACCGTTACGCTCGTTTCTCTCCTTCCCTGGAGGGCCATTCCGCCGAGACCGCTCTGCTCCTCAAGGAACCTCGGCGGGGAAGTTCTTCCGACGAGGACGTCCTTGCCCTCAACTTTTGACTCGGGGAAGATGAGACCGTCCTCGTCGAGGTGGCGGTAATATTTCTCGCCGAGGTAGCCCTGTATCGTCGGGTCGGGAACCTCAAAGGTGTCCTTCTGACCACCCAGATATCTCTTCTCCTCGGCCTCGTAGGTTCTGAAGAAGCTTGAGCGAGCCAATCCACGCTCGATTGAGGCCTTGTTGATGATTACGGCATCCTCCATGTTGTAGCCGTGGTAGCTGAGCACCGCAACGACGAAGTTCTGGCCGGCCGGCCTCTCCTCGAAACCGACGGCCTTCATTATGCGCGAGTTGACGAGCGGAACCTGCGGGTAGTGCATGAGATGACCGCGGGTGTCAACCCTAATCCTGAAGTTGGCCCAGCCGAGACCGAGGCTCTGCTTGGCCATACCCGCGCCGTAGGTGTTTCTTGGAGCCGCGTTGTGCTCAGGATAGGGAACGAGTGAGGCAGGTATTCCGAGTATCGCGGCCGGCATGAGCTCGAGGTGGGTGTGCTCCTCGGTGACCTCCCAAGGCCAGGTCGCAACGTAAGCGTTCTCTTCCTCCTCGGCGTCGAGGTATTCAATGACGCCCATCTTCACGAGGTCGCTCCAGGTGAGCTGGCCGTTCTTAACGGCCTCGATGTGCTCGCGGGTGAGCTTGGGCTTGCCGTTCTCGACTATGATGAGGGGCCTCCTAACGCGACCGTCATCGCTGTTGACGTAGATTTCTTTGACTTCCTCGTCCTCGTAGATGGCCACGTTTATGACGTCGCTTATCTTACCGCTCCTCCTGTCGGCCCTAATTCTGTCCACAAGAGCCTGGCCGTCCTCGATGGTTCCGATGAGAACACCGTTGAGGTAGACGCGGTAAAGACCCGGAGCGGGCCTTCTCTCCTCAATCGGAACTATGCCGAGCCTCATGAGGTACTCGCGAACCTCCTCCTCGGGAACGCCTGTGGTTATCTGGGACATCAAAGCCAAGTTCTTGACGAGACCACAGTTCGGGCCTTCGGGAGTCTCGGTCGGACAGATTCTTCCCCAGTGGGTTCCGTGCAAATCACGGGCCTCGAAGTGGGGCTGGTCCCTGCTGAGGGGCGAAGTCACGCGCCTGAGGTGTGAGAGAGTTGAGATGTAGTTGGTTCTGTCAAGGAGCTGGCTGACACCGGTTCTTCCACCGGGCCAGGCACCGGTAGCGAGGGCGTGCTCAATCCTCTCGCTGAGAACGTCGGGCCTTATCGAGTTCCTCACAAACCTCTGAACGTTCTCGAAGGTGTAGCGCTCGCCCTTCCTCTGGTAGGTCTTGGTCATCTGGTACTGCATGTCCTTGACGAGCTGGCCGAAAGCGATTCTGAAGAGGTCCTTGAGTAGGTCTCCAGCCAGCTTGAGCCTCTTGTTGGCGTAGTGGTCCTTGTCATCCTCACCGCGCAGGCCGAGCGAAAGCTCAAGGACTTTAAGGGCCATCATGCCGAGGTAGTAAGCCTTAGCCCTCCTCCTCTCGGGCTCGACGCCCATGTGCGGGAGGAGGTTGTTGTCTATGATGTGCTCGGCCCTCTTGAGCCTGTACTCCTTGGGCTGGCCCGGAAGTGAGAGCCTTCCTATGAGGTCCAGAGCTTCCTCCTGGGTCCTTATGTCGCTTGCATCCTCGAGGTTGTCGAAGAGAATCTGCTGAATCCTCGGGTCGTCGCTTACTGCCTCAACTATCTCCTTATCGCTGAGCAGACCGAGGGCGCGCATGACGTAAACGAACTTGACAGGCTTGGGAACGTTCGGGATAGAAACGTAAAGGATTCCGTCCTTCTTCCTCTCGACGGTTATCAGGGCTCTGTAGCCATGCCTGTAGGAGAAGACCTTCGCTATAACGCGGTTCTGCCTCTCGTCTCTCTCGACGAGGGTCTTGTTCGGAGCTAAATCCTCGATAGAAACGATAACCCTCTCGGAACCGTTTATGATGAAGTATCCTCCCGGGTCCTTCGGGTCCTCGCCAAGCTTTATGAGCTCCTCATCGCTGAGACCGTAGAGACGGCAGGCCTTGGACTTGAGCATTATCGGTAGCTCACCGATGCGAACCTCCACAGGCTCCTGCTCGATGCCGTTAACGACGGGAATCATCTCAAGGTAGAGCGGGGCCGAGTAAGTCAGGTTCCTTATTCTCGCGTCCATCGGGTAGAGGGGCCTTCTCTGTCCCTGGGCCTCCTGGAACTCGGGCTCACCGAGCCTAATCCTTCCGAACTTGACCTCGAGGCCAGGAATATCGGGCTTGACGCCACCGAACTCGTTTACAACCTCCTGAAGGCCGTGGTCGATGAAGGCGTTGTAAGAATCGAGGTGCTGTCTCACAAGACCCTTTTCCTTCCAGTAGGATTCCATAACGAGCCAGAGCTCGTCCGGAGTTAGAGTGGGCTCGTTAACCGTAACTCCTCTGCTCATAAACTCTCACCCCTAAAATCAGTCCTCCACGACGAGGCGGTAATAGTAGTAGTAACCCGCCGTGGGGCTCTTCCTCTTTATCTCGATGACATCGCCGGGCTTGGCTCCAAGGGCAACGACAGCAGGGTCAGAAGCCTTAATCTGCGGAAGCTGGGAAATCCTAATCCTGTACTTCTTGAGGAGCTCCTCCTTCTCCTCCTCGCTGAGGATTCTGTGCTCGGGAACCAGCACGTGAGTGAATATATCAAACTCCTTTTTCGCCGCCACCGAGAATTGCCCCCTTAACGTTTTTTATTAGAACGATATCACTACCCTCCACCTGCGGGTTCCGGTATATAAGCTTTTCGAGTGGTATCTCGGTGGAGAGGCTTTATATCGGTTGCGTAAAGTTTAAGAACCGGTTTTCAGCCCGTTTCGGTTCGTTGATGTATTGGATTGTTCATTTAACGCGGACGGGTTTGAAAAACCTTTTTAAACCATGGTCGCAGGCGGAAGGATAAAGAGAAAGGCTCACTCCAGAGCCGCAAGGAGCTTCTCCATGAACATCTTCTCCGGATAAGCTCCCTCAAACTGGACCTTGTCCTCGCCGTCCACCTGGATAACTATCTTCGGGACGGCCATGACGCTGTACTGGTCGGCCCACTCGGGATACTCAATGGCCTCGACCATGTCGCCGAGTATCTTGCCCTTGCCGGCGTTGGTGTTCTCGATGGCGAACTTGTGGGCCATCCTGACAGCCAGCGGACAGTAAGGGCAGGTTGGCGTTACAAAGACGAGTATCCTGACGTCCCTGTCAATCTTGGCGAGCTCCTCCTTGCTCTCGGGCATCAAATCGGTGGTCATGTTGCTGACGTCAACGATGTCCTCGAGGAAGGCGCCGAACTCGTGGCCGGCCGGAAGGCCGAAGAACCTGACGCCGACGTCCTGGCCGTTTCTGGTTATGCTGACGGCAGGAGCGCGGTCAATCCTGTACTCCTCGGCCTTCTTCTTGCCCTCCTCTGTGTCGAAGTCTATGAACTCATAACTCAGCTTGTCGCTCAGCTCGGCAAGCTCCTGAACGAGTTGCTTGAGCTGGTCGCAGTACTGGCAGTGGTCCTTTCCCGTGAAGACCATGAGCTTAACCGGCTCGGTGAGCTTGGAGAAGAACTCCTCCTTTATTACCTTCTTGTCGGCATCGCTAATCAGTCCCATTCATCACACCCCCATCTAAAGGTTTATAATCACCGCGAACCATTTTCTCCGGGTGAAAATCCCCTGGTTTGCAACCTTAAGTTTAATGTCCAATATATAAGCTTTACGTCACAGGTTTGGGTGGGTGTGGGCCATGACTGAACCCGACATCTTCTACATACTCGGGAACAGGGTGAGGCGCGATTTGCTCAGCCACCTCACCTGCACCGAGTGCTACTTCAGTTTTCTGAGCAGTAAGGTTAGCGTCTCCTCAACGGCCGTAGCGAAGCACCTTAAAATAATGGAGCGCGAGGGGATACTCAAATCCTACGAGCGTGAGGGTCCCTTCATCGGCCCCGCGAGGAAGTACTACGACATAAACATCGCCAAGACGTACGTCGTCACTATAACCCCCAACATCTTCTGGTACCGCGGTCTTGACCTGAGCGAGGAGCCGGAGGTCTCGATAGACCTCCCGAAAGAGCCCAAAAACCTCGATGAAATGATTCTAACATTTAGGAACCTGAGCAAAAAGCTTGAAGAAATCCTCAAGGAGCTCCAGGCGATAGAGGGCCGGAGAGACAGGCTCATGGCGATGATTAAGGAGACCTACCTCAAGGAAATCGGCGACATGACCCAGCTGGCAATCCTCCACTACGTCCTCCTCAACGGCTCGGCCACCGTTGACGAGCTCAGCGACAGGCTCAACCTCAAGGAGAGGGAGGTGCTCCAGAAGGCCAGTGAGCTGGACAGGTTCGTTCCGTTAAGAATAAAAGACGGCGTTATAACGATAGATGACGAAAGGCTAAAGGCAAAGCTCGGCGGTGAAGACGATGCCGGAGAAGATTAAAATCGTCGTTAACGAAGACCGCTGTTACCTATGTGGTGGCTGTGCTGGAGTCTGCCCGACTTTGGCTATAGAGGTGCACTCGAGCGGCTGGGAGTTTATTCAAGAGAAATGCATAAGCTGTAAGATATGTGTCAACGCCTGCCCGGTTGGAGCCCTGAGCGCCGAGCCCCTGGAGGTGAAAGCATGAGCTGGAAGTACGACGTCGTCGTCGTTGGGGCAGGAATAGCAGGGCCCATCGTCGCCAGAAACGTCGCAAAGGCCGGTTACTCCGTTCTCATGATTGACAAGAAGTGGGCCATCGGAACTCCAAAGCAGTGCGCCGAGGGCATAAGCATAAAGGTCTTTGAGAAGTACGACATCCCCTACGACAAGCGCTTCATCAACCGCGAGATTTACGGAGCGAAACTCTACTCCCCGAGCGGTTACGAACTCGAACTCCGCTACAAGGACGTCAGCGGTGTTATCCTTGAGAGGAAGGTCTTCGACAAGATGCTCGCCTACTACGCCGCTAAAGCTGGAGCAGACGTCCTCGCGAGGACTGAAGCTTTAGACGTCATAAGGAAGGACGGAAAGGTCGTTGGAATCAAGGCCAAGCACGAGGACGAGCCGATTGAGATTTACGCCGACGTTATCGTCGCGGCTGATGGCGTCGAGAGCACCATCGCGAGGAAGGCCGGTATAAACACCTACGCCCCGCCACACGAGTTCGATTCGAGCTACGAGTACGAGATGCTCATAGAAGGCTACGACCCCGACCTCATACACCTCTGGTTCGGCAACGAGATTGCCCCAAGAGGTTACGTCTGGGTCTTCCCGAAGGACGAGGACAGGGCCAACGTTGGAATTGGAATCAACTCGGACAACCCGCAGACGGCCAAGTACTACCTCGACAAGTGGCTGAAGGAGAACAACATACCTGCCAAGAAGCTCCTCGAGGTAAACGTTGGAGTCGTCCCCGTTGGAGGCTTCGTCAAGGAGCTCGTCAAGGACAACGTTCTCGTCGTCGGCGACGCCGCGAGGCAGGTAAACCCGATGCACGGCGGTGGAATGGCGGAAGCGATGGAAGCCGGAACGATAGCGAGCAAGTGGATTGTAAAAGCTCTGGAAGAGGAGAACCTCTCGCTGCTCCAGAACTACACCACGGAGTGGTGGGAGACCGACGGAAAGAGGCTTGAGAAGGTCCTCAAGGTCAGGCGCGTTACCGAGAAGCTCACTGATGAAGACCTTGACCTCTTCATACAGGTTCTCAGCGGAGCCGACACCGAGAAGATTGCCGCCGGAGAGTACACGGAGGTCATAAAGGCCCTCCTCAAGCACCCGAAGGTCCTCCTCAGCCCGAGGAGGATAAAGCTCCTCAAGGAGCTCCTCTGAGCCTGAACCCCTTTCCCTTCTTCCTTGAGAAGACCACTATCTCCCTTGCACTCCCAACGCTCAGGCTTCCCCAGGGGGAGTGAAGACCCTTTGAGTTCTCGATGAGGTAGTAGAGCTCAACATCCCCTGAAACCGTTTTTCTGAAGGAGGAAACATCGGGGAGCTCGGCTATCTCCTCGCAGGTTCCGTCGGAGCACTCTAAAGGTTCCTCGTCGAGCCCCAATCCGAGCTCAAGGGCCAAAAGCCTCGCGGTCTCATCTATCGGGGCGGGGTAAAGCGTGTAAAGCCTTCTGACGGCCTTCAGGAGAACGGGAAAGCGCCTATCGCCCTCGTCTATCCCGTAGCCGATGCTCCTGAGAGGGTCCCTAACGGGTTTTCCGTGGAGGGCGTTCCTGAGCTGGACAACGCGATTGGCCCAGACCATAGTCGGCTTCGGCTCTCCAAGGAGCGAGAAGCGTCTGTCAAGGGAAAAACCCCTCTCCGGGTTCATCTCCCTGAGGGGAGAAAGCCACAGGTCAAGTTCAGGCTCGCTTATGAATAGGTGGCCGGCCTTGAGAACCTCCAACCCCTCCAGGAATAGCCTGTAAGAGCTCTCTACGACTTCATCTCGCCCGATAGAGAAGGCGTAAAGGCTCGCGTCCGCCAGACCGAGGACGAAGGTTGACTGGACGTCAAGGAGGCTCGCCACCGTTACCTCGTTCAGCCTGACCTCGTCGCGGAGCCTTTCAAGGAACTCGCGGGCGTTGGCCAACAGAACCTTTGCCGTCCTCTCCCACTCGTCCATGATGGGAATTCATCATAAGTAAAGATAAGGCTATCGCTTCCAGTCCTTGCAGTTCATGTCGAGGCAAATCTCGTACTCCCTACCCTTCTCGCGAATCTTCACGACAGGGGCACCGTTGCAACAGGTTTTGTTGGTGGGAATGACCTCACCGCGCTGGAGTATCGGATAGGTGACGTTGCACTTGGGCCAGTTGGAGCAACCGACGAAGCGCTTGCCGGTTTTCCTGTTGTATTTGAGAACCAAATCACCACCGCACTTGGGGCACTTTCCGAGAACGAGCCTCTGCCTCTCCGGGGACTTGGTCTTCTTCGGCTCTTCCGTCCCGGATTTCGCGGAAGCTCCAGAAGCCCCGGACTGGGACTTTGATTTCTCCACCCGAACCGAGTCCTTCGAAGTCGTAACGCCTGTTCCGGTTGTCTCAAGGAGCATCCTGCCGATGTCGAGTTCCTTCTCCTTGAAGATTTTCAGGATTTTAATCAGCTGGTCCTTGCTCTCCTCTATTACCTCGTCCTTCTTTGCCTTCCCTGCCATTATCTCCTCCATCTTCTCCTCGAAGGCCCTCGTGAGCTCAACGCTGACTATGTCGGGAACGTTTTTCTCGAGCGCTTCCACGACGCGCATGCCGAGGGGTGTAACCTTTATCTTCTTCTTGCCCTCGATGTAGCCCCTGTTGTAGAGCGTTTCAAGGATTTGCGCGCGCGTCGCCTTCGTTCCGATGCCCAAATCCTCCATCTTCTTGATTACGGCCGCTGGAGAATACCTCGCTGGAGGTTTCGTTTTCTTCTTCTCGCGCTTAATCTGGACGACCTTGACGGGTTCACCCTCCTTAAACTGTGGCAAAATAACCTCGTCGAACTTGACGTATTTCCCGTAAACCTTCAGCCAGCCCTCCTTGAGGGTTCTCGCACCGCTCAGGATGAAGCGGTGACCGTTGGAGTTTATGATTACCTTCACGCTCTCCCTAATGGCGGGCTCCATGAAGAGAGCTAAGAAGCGCCTCACGACGAGGTCGTAGATGTTCTTCTCGTCCTTGGTCAGCTCGCCGGGCTTTGGAAGCTCGCCGGTGGGATAGATTGCCGGGTGGGCGGGGTCTTCCTTCTTGCCATCAACGGGCTTGAGGTTGCCCTTGCCCAGAAGCTCGTGGGCGAAGGGCTTGTACTCGGGCAACTTCGCAAGGTTCTGCAGTATGGAGCGGAAGTTGAGGTTCTTGGGGAGCTTTTGGGACGAGGTACGGGGATAGGAGCAATTATGGACGACAACCCCATTGGCAATGAAATTGTGATAGTTCTCCACAACGAGGTCGTAGACTTTACCCCTGTAATGAAACTTTTCAATAGACTTTATTCCAAGAACGTAGACGTCACCGGTGGCAATCCTGCGAAGGTCATCGTCGGTCAGGTAATCCCTGATTCTTTCAAGTTTGTCGAGACTTATTCCACGCCCGTGGGCCGTCTGGTTGGACATATCAAACTCTTTCCAGAGGGCATTGTCGGGTCTTAACTTCCCTTTCCAATCCTTGACTTTAAGAACGCTGTAATGGTGGGAGTACGCTTTTCTCTTTCTAATCGCAACCTTCCGCACTTTCTCCAAGTCATGCCTTTTGACTCTCAGATGGTTCTTCATGATTTCATAGAACCTAAGGGAATCTCTTGAATACACCTTAAGCTCGTAGGCAATGAAGTTACCGTGTTTGTCTTTTTTCTCCCATAGGTAAGTGCCAACGCCGAGCAACTGCCACATGAGCTTAACTGTGTATATGGCGTCTCGGTTCTTGGAAGTCAAAACGATTTGAGGGGATAGCGATTTCCTACCACCCGTTGGTTTCGTCCCAATGTGGCTGTCGGCATCGTAATAGCCAGCCAAGAATGAAGCAATCCATTCGGGCTTTGCTAGTATTTCCCCAGGAATCTTGAATATTTCCGTTTTGTTTCCGGGGGGACAGCCAAGAAGTTCAAACAGCCTCGCAAGAGACTTACTACGGAGTATTATCACCTTGTATTTCGAATCATAAGCGAAGGGGACACCCAGAGAACTTGAGACCTTTCTCAACACATCTACAGTTTCCTCTGTCCTGTCCTTTGCGGCTATTGTTATCTTACCCTCCTTTGTGATATGGCCGTCCCCTACTACAAATCCATACAGGTACCAAAAGTCCTTATTGAAGTCAAACGAAATTGGTGTCGTTGAAGTTCCGTAAGAGAATCCCCTGAAAACATCTTTTGCCTCTTCTTTTGATATTGTTCCCTTCTCCAAGAGGAACTTGAAAACTGGAACAGGCATCTTGCCCCTGAGGTATTTGTAGTAGGTAGGCTCTTTGATTTTGAACTTCCACAAGATTTCCACCTTTAGCCCAGCTCTCTTTATCCTCTCCCTGAGAACTGAACCAAAGGACGGTTCATAGAGGATATAATCTCGCATAGAAGGGGCGTTCTTGAGAATGAAGTCGAACAGTTTTGGAGTTCTGTCCACACTTTGGAACTCTTCACGATTTATAAGAAGCACGACTTGGTCATCTTCTCTAAGTTCCTCGGCAGGAACAAATATCAGCTTGTCATCTCTGTAAACAAGAACTGGATGGTCTCCAGTTAGATAAAGCTCCGTTCTATCGCTGAGAACAACTTTATACATCGGCTCGTCTGCATCTCTTTCAAGTAACCGGTACTTGGCCCTCGACAACTTCAGGTCGAAGTCAAGAGCAAAGACCTCGCCCTCTTTTGGCAACTCTTTGATTTTCTTCACTCCCTCTGGAGTCGGTATGAGTGAATCCGGATGAAGGCAGTACCCTTTCTCGTAGAGCTTCTGTGCAATCTCCAGGGTCTTCTTCGGGCTGTAGCCGAAGGCAGAATAAGCTTCCCTCTGGAGAGTTCCGAGGTCGAAGGGCACTGGAGGATTCCTCTTCTGCTGTTTCACTTCAACTTTCTCAACGAAGGCCGGCCCCTTCTTGGCCTCCTGGACGATTCTCTTCGCCTCCTCCTCGTCCCATATCTTGTCCTTCTCGTAGGTCGCCGTGTACTGCTTGCCCTCTTTCTCAAGAATCATCTTGATGACCCAGTACGGTTTCGGCTTGAAGTTCTGGATTTCCTTTTCCCGCTCTACGAGGAACTTAAGGGTGGGCCCCTGAACGCGACCGGTGCTCAAAACCTGCCACTTCCCGCTGGCGCGCTTTATGGCAGATGTCAGGGCCCTCGAGAGGTTCACACCCCAGTACCAGTCGAGGACGTGGCGCGCTATTCCCGCATCTGCCATTCCGAAGTTTATCGTCGGCTCGAGGTTGTACCAAGCTTTGAGAAGGTCCTTCTTCGTCAACGCCGAGAACTTCATGCGCTTGGCCTTCGAAGGGTCAACACCGCAGGCGTATTTCAGAGCAGTATAACCGATAACTTCGCCCTCTGTGTCGTAGTCGCAGGCGACTATGAACTCATCGGCTTTCTTCGCGAGGGTCGCGAGGGCTTTGATGTAGTCTTTCGCGTAGCCCTTGCCCTTCTCGGCGACGTAAACAGGTACCCATTCGATGTCGAAGACGGGGTAACCGTAGGTCTTGGTCTTCGGAGCGAGGGAGAAGAGATGGCCAACAGCTGGAGCGACTATCACCTTCTTGCCGTCGCGGGTGAACTCGTAGTAGCTCACCTTCCCTATTGTCTTCCGGACGGGCTTTCCCTCGGCCAAGGCGTAGGCTATCTTTCTCGCGACGTTGGGCTTCTCGGCTATGATGAGCGTGACCATAGGCCTCGTCCTCGATTGGCGACCCCATATAAAAAACCTCCGACGAAGGGTTTATAACCCGCTAACTGAAGGGTCGTTGATGACGATGCTGAGCGTCGGAGGTGTCGGTGTTCTCTTCAGCGGGGAGCTCAACGACGGCTTCGTTGACGGCTTTAGAACGCTTTTCGCTCGGCGCTACCTGCCGGACGTTCTAAGGGCCGAGATAAAGCCCGACATTCTGATAGAGCGCTTCAAAGGCGAGTCCTTCAGGGTCTTCAGCTCGATGTACGACGTCAACGGAAAGGACCGCTACAAGCTTGAGTCCGCGGTTCCTTCAGCCTATAAAAACGAGGCGCCGGTTTTCTTCCTCCTTCAGGCGACGGCGAGGGCCGGCGCGCGGAAGGGCAGGATTTTCATAACCGATTCGGTGAGCGTCGTCAACCCCGAGGGAAGGGCCGTTCTCTTCGTCGGCTACCCCCACACGGGCAAGAGCACGATGTCAGCCATAGCCGTCTCCGAGGGGTTGGACGTTCTCAGCACCGAAAATACGGTCGTTGACGTTCGCGAGGGGAAGCTCTACGTCATCGGAGGAACCGAGGTCCTCGTCTACGACCCGAGGATTGAGGACGTCTACGGCGTCTCGATAGACTACGACGAGACCACGAGGAGCGGTTACAGGATAGTTGACCTGGAGAGCACCGAGCGGAGAAGACTTCTCAAGAAGGGCGTCGAGGTCGAGAAGATTATAGTCCTCCACGCGTCCTTTGGTGGAGGAGAGG
Organism: Thermococcus henrietii; assembly: GCF_900198835.1. NCBI lineage: Archaea > Methanobacteriati > Methanobacteriota > Thermococci > Thermococcales > Thermococcaceae > Thermococcus > Thermococcus henrietii. The sequence continues at coordinate 1,014,826 of NZ_LT900021.1, forward strand.
CCAGCTTTTCACCGGTCAGGGGAAGGAAAATCAAGAAGACACTCTGGTACTTCTCGACGTCGCTCCTCAAGGGAATGGACTACTACGAGCCGGCACCGCTCTACATGCCGATGGGCGAGGAGATAAACTACAACCTCAACAAACTGCTTGACTCCGCCGTTGAGAGCTATTCGGGGAAGATGTTCGAAGCCTTCGGAAACCACAGGGACGTTTTTAAGAGAACCGTGCTTTTCACTTAGCCGGTGGATGCGATGGCAAAAGTTCTCTGGGTCGTCAAGGCCGGTGGTAGGCTCTACTCCAAGGTTCTGGGGGAGTACCCGTACTACGTCGAGGTTGACCTTTCCACCGGCGAAAGCCTCTGTACCTGCCCGCTCGGAGGAAACTGCCCCCACGTCTCCGCGGTGGTTGAGACCTACGAGAAAGGCCTGTACTTCGATGCCGGAAGCGAGGGGCCCCTGAATCCCGAATCGCTCGCGTGGGCCTACCTCTCAGAGGTCCCCCGGCTGGCGCTTGAGGTCACCCTTGCAGAGCTCTTTAACTCCCTCAGAAGAGACGAGAGCGGGAGCGAGACGGCGATGCTCTTCCTCCGCGCGTTAAGACTTCTCCGCGAGACGAAAGCCGAGGAGTACCTTCACCCGCTCGGCGAGGCCCTCGATGAGCTGTCGGCTGTTTTCCACGATTATCCCCTCGTGAGCAGGCTGAGAGAAGCCTATGAGGGGGTCAAAAACGCCCTCCAAAAGGAACCCTTATAAGGGCCTACCGGCGGAAATAACAACTTAGAGGGTGGGAATATGAAGGCGATTTACAGGGAGGCCTGCCCAAACTGCTCGGGTAGAATCTCCGACGAAAGGCTCGTAATGAAGAACCCCTGTGATGAGTGTCTCGATAATCCCGTCACCGCTGAGGACTACTTTGAGCTCGTAAAGGCCGTGAGAAAGGCACTCAAGGAGAGAAAGAAGCTAAAAGCCTGGGAGGAAATCTACTCCCTCGAAAAGGGGCTCAGGGACGTTGAGAAGTTCTTCGAGAAGGCAACCGGTTTTACCTTCTGGAGCGCCCAGAGGACGTGGGTCAAAAGGCTCCTCAAGGGAAGGAGCTTCTCGATAATCGCTCCAACCGGAATGGGCAAGAGCACCTTTGGAGCGTTCATGTCCGTCTACTACGCCACGAAGGGCAAGAAGAGCTACATAGTCGTCCCCACGACACCCCTTGTAATCCAGACCATAAAGAAGGTCCAGGCGATAATCGAGAGAACGGGGCTGGACATTAATCTCGCCTACTACCACGGCAACCTCAGGAAGAAGGAAAAGGAAGAGATGCTCGCTAAAATCGAGGGTGAGGACTACGACATACTCATAACGAGCGCCCAGTGGTTAGCTAGAAACTTTGACGAGAAGCTGAAGGGCAGGCACTTCGACTTTATCTTCGTTGACGACGTCGATGCCTTCCTCAAGGCGAGCAAGAACATAGACCGCTCCCTCCTCCTTCTCGGCTTCACCGAGGAAATCATCGGCAAGGCGTGGGAAATCATCAGGCTCAGGAAGCAGATGAGCCGTTATCTGAACGGTCGCGCCCAGGACAGGGAGGAGAAACTCAAGGAGCTCAACGAGGCCATAGAAAAGCTCCAGCACGAGATTGAAGAGTTCAAGAGGAAGAATGACATCGGAATCATGATTATCGCCTCGGCTACCGGTTCGGCGAGGGGCGACAGGATAAAGCTCTACCGCGAACTGCTCGGCTTCGAGGTCGGTTCCGGAAGGAGTGCGCTGAGGAACGTCGTGGACAGCTACCTGAAGCCGAGTGGGGACGTAAAGGAGCACGTGGCGGAGCTCCTCAGGAAACTCGGGAAGGGCGGCCTGATATTCGTTCCCATCGACCAGGGGCTGAGCTACGCTGAGGAGCTCGTGAACTATCTTAAGGAGAGGGGCTTCGCCGTTGAGCTCGCGAGCTCGAAGAACAAGAAGGCCGTTGAGAGGTTTGAGAACGGCGAGGCCGATTACCTGGTCGGCGTGGCAACCTACTACGGCTCGATAGTCAGGGGGCTTGATTTGCCCCACCTCATCCGCTACGCGGTCTTTACGGGCGTCCCGAAGTTCAGGTTTTCGATAGACCTTGAGAGGCCCACCATATACCGCGCCCTCGGTCTGCTCAGCGAGGTTATGGACTTCCTCGACGACGAGGACAGGAGGAAGGCCGAAAAGCTGCACGCGAGGCTCAGGAGGCTGATTAGAAACATCCCGCAGTTCGAGCTCCTCAAGATTGAGGAGGCCCTGGCGGAAGGCCTTCCCATCGAGAACGACTTCCACAGGACGGTTCTCAACGTCTTCCGCGAGCTCGTCGAGTTCCTGCGCGAGGTCCTGAAGAAGGAGGACGTTCTCAAGAGGCTCGCGGAGGACCCCTTCGTCAGCCTCGTGAAGGAAGAGGGCAAGTGGTTCATCGAGATTCCGGACGTCAGGACGTACATCCAGGCTACCGGGAGGACGAGCAGGCTATTTGCCGGCGGAATAACGAAGGGACTCAGCGTCCTCATAGTGGACAACGAGAAGGTCTTCAACGGCCTTGTCAGGCAGATGCGCTGGCGCTTCACCGAGTTCAAGATGGTGCCCTTCGAGGAGCTCGACCTCGAGGAACTCCTGAGGGAGATAGACGAGGACAGGGAGAAGGTAAGGCTCGTAATGGAGGGCAAGATAAGCTCGAAGGTCAAGGACCTCGTTAAATCGGCCCTCATGATTGTGGAGAGCCCCAACAAGGCCAGGACGATAGCCAACTTCTTCGGCAGGCCGAGCAAGAGGCGCATCGGTGATTTGGTCGCCTACGAGGTGAGCATAGGCAACAGACAGCTGACGATTCTCGCGAGCGGGGGCCACATGTTCGACCTCGTCACTGACGAGGGCTACCACGGCGTCCTAATCGAGCGCGAGGAGGATATGCTCCGGTTTATTCCGGTCTACGACACCATAAAGCGGTGCCGTGACTGTGGCTACCAGTTCGTGGACTGGGAGAAGAAAGGCATCTGCCCGCGCTGTGGCTCAACGAACGTCCGCGACGCCCTTGAGAACGTCATCGCGATGCGCGAGATTGCTCAGGAGGTCGACGAGATACTCATCGCAACCGACCCTGATACGGAGGGTGAGAAGATAGCCTGGGACATAAGGAACATTCTGAGCCCCTACACGCCGAACATCAAGAGGACGGAATTCCACGAGGTCACGAGGCCGGCCATACTGAAGGCAATCGAAGAGGCGAGAGACGTGAACGAGAACCGCGTCGAGGCTCAGATTGTGAGGCGCATAGAGGACAGGTGGATAGGCTTCGAGCTGAGCGGTGAGCTCCAGAGGGTCTTCGAGAACAGGAACCTCTCCGCTGGCAGGGTTCAGACGCCCGTTCTCGGCTGGATTATCAAGAGGTATAAGGAGTTCAGCGAGAGCGAGGTCTACTTCCTCGGCTTAACGCTTGAGAACGGCCTTCAGGTAACGGTTGAGCTTGGAAAGGACGGCAAGGACGTCGAGCCACCGGAGTACGTTACGGTGGAGGAGGTCCAGCTTGAGGAGAGGGAGCTCAACCCCGCCCCGCCGTACACGACCGACGCAATGCTCCGCGACGCTTCCACCTTCCTCAAGCTTTCGGCCCCGGAGACGATGCGCTTGGCCCAGGACCTCTTCGAGATGGGTCTCATCACCTACCACAGAACCGATTCAACCCACGTGAGCAACGCGGGAATAGAGGTTGCCAGGGAGTACATAACGAGTGAGCTCGGCGAGGAGTACTTCAAGCCGAGGCCCTGGGGTGAAGAGGGCACGCACGAGGCCATAAGGCCGACGAGGCCCATCGACACCGGCAGATTGATGCAACTCATTCGCGACGGCGTAATCCAGCTCCCGAGGAACCTCACGCGCAACCACTACAGGCTCTACGACATGATATTCAGGCGCTTCATGACGAGCCAGATGGTTCCGGCGGTCGTTCTCCACGAGAGGGCGGTGATAAACGCGGGCGTTGGAAAGGTCGAGCTCGAGGGTTACGTCGAAATCATCAAGGACGGCTGGACGAAACTCAGAAGCCCGCCCATGAGACAGTTGCCGAAGCTTGAGCAGGGGGCGAAGCTCAAAGTGGTTGAGTCCAAGAAGTGGAAGGCGCCGAAGGTTTCCCTCTACACGCAGGGCGACATAATAGCCCTGATGAAGGAGCGCGGTATTGGAAGGCCTTCAACATACGCGAAAATCGTTGAGACCCTCATACGGCGTGGCTACGTTGTCGAGACGAGGGGCAGGAAGAAGCTCGTTCCGACCGAGAAGGGCATAAAGGTCTACCACTACCTCATCAGCAAGTACCGCGAGCTGGTGAGCGAGGAGCGCACGAGGGAGCTTGAGAAGCTCATGGACTTAATCGAGGAAGGAAAGGTCGATTATACTGGGGTTCTAAACGACCTTTACGCCGAGATTAGGCGCTACGTTTATGGGGAAGGGTAAACGTTCCTATTTATTCCCTTGCACTTTTGGTAACTATTTTTGGTCATCTTTTCCGCATGCATAATCGGGTAGTGAAACTTTGGTTTACGGTTGTTGTTTTATTTGATGGTAAAACCAAAAACCTTAAAATTCATCTTTGAGTAATGCCTTTGCATGTCCATGCAACCCGGGTTTTATCTCGGGAAGTCACCCCTTGCAATTGGGAGGTATTTGCTTGCAACACTCCCAGTGTTTGGAAAAAGTTTATAATGGATTTCCTCGAATTTAGGGATAAGAAAGTTGGTGGTGGTAAAGATGGTTAAGGACAGGATGGTGGAACTCCTCCAAGAACACTTTGAGTTGAACCTCTACGAGGCAAGGGCGTACGTCGCCCTCGTTGGCTTCGGCGTCCTCACCCCCGCGGAGCTCGCCAGCGTCTCGGAGGTTCCTGCACCAAGGACCTACGACGTCCTTAGGAGCCTTGAGAAGAAGGGCTTTGCCATTAGCCAGCCAGGCAAGGTCAACAAGTACAGGCCGGTTCACCCTGAGAACATCCTCGAGAAGTTCATCGAGGAGTGGCAGGAGAGGGTCCAGGAAGAGCTTGAGGCCAAGAAGCAGGCGAAAGAGGAGCTCCTCCAGCTCATGAAGCCCCTTATCGAGACCGAGATTCCGAAGTATGGCGTTGAGCGCGTCTGGGTCGTCCGCGGAATCAGGAACGCAACCCTCAAGACCAAGGAGATGTTCGAGGAGGTCAAGGAGCAGATTCTCCTCGCCGACGATGGGTACATAGCAATCAACCTCGAGAGCGACATCATAAGAGCCATAGACAACGGTGCCAAGGCCAAGGTAATCGTCACCGAGCCCGTCCTCAAGAGGATTGAGGGCTCAAAGATTCTCGACTACGCCAAGAAGGGCAAGCTCGAGCTCAGGGTCCTCGACAAGTTCGACCTTCCGATGCTCATCTGCGACGACGAGGTCTTCTTCGCCCTCGAGGACATGGCCGCGCGCTACTTCAACTACGAGACCCAGGTCTGGATTAAGGACTTCAGGATTAAGGCCCTCTTCGAGGCCAAGTTCAACGAGTACTGGGAGAAGGCCAAGAAGGTCTGATTCCCCTTTCTTTTTGTTTCCGCTTATCGTTTTTGGATTCTGAAATGAAATCCGAATATGAAAAAAGAGGTCAGACGTACTTGAACTCCTCTTCGAGCTCGTCTCTCTCCTTCAGCTTCCAGTAGAGCTTGCCGTCCTTCTGGTAGCTCTCGACCTTTCCGCTCTCGGCGAAGCGGAGTAAGTAGCGCCTTACCTCCATCGGCTTGATGCCGGTCTCTTCGGCTATCTCCTCAACCGTCTTCGGGCCGTTTTCGAGGGCCTTAAGGACCTTCACGTTCTTCATTCCCCTCCCTCCAGAGCCTTGTACCTTTCCAACAGGTTGATTATCAGCTCCATAACCCTTAAGTGTTTCTCAAGCTCCTCGACGTCGTCGGGCATTGAGTTCGCCAGCTCGGTGAGCTTCTCCATGAGCCTCTCCTCAACCCCTTTCATCTCGCTCGCCATCTGCTTCTTCCTGTGCTCGCAGACCGGACAGAAGACCTTTCCGTCCTTCTCGAAGAGCGGGGACCCACACTTCGGACAGTGTCTGTCGAGCATCTTCGCGCCGGACAGCATCAGGGGCATGATTATCTTCCGTATCTCCTCGTCGCTAATCGACATGGCATCACCCCATCAGGAGCTGAAAGACCTCGAAGAAGGCCTTCTTTCCGAGCCTTGAGCGCCTAAGCCTGTCGGAAATCTCGGCTATGTCGAAAGCGATTATTTTGAAGTTCTCCTTTATTGCCTCGAGGATTTCAAGGAGTTCCTCGAGCGTCAGCTCCCCGTGCTGGAAGCGGGCTATCTTGTACTCGGGCCTTAGAACGTCCATATCGACGGTCAGGTAGATTTCCTCGCCGAGGTACTTCTTCGCTTCGCCCATTATCTCCTCGACCGAGTTCGTCTGGAAGTTCTTGTAGGCCCTCCACTTCCCGCGAACTTTCCTGCTCCTTAGCGTTGCCGGGAAGACCTTGACGCGCCTCGTCCAGAGCTGGGTTCGCTCGGTCGTTGGAATCATGAGAACCGGGGCCATCACCACGGCCCTCTCGATTAGCCTTCGCTCGAGGGCGTAAGCCAGCCATGAGCCGTGGTCGAGGTAGTCGTGCATCAAATCCGTGTGGGCGTCAACGCTGATTAAAGATTTGGGCCGGAGCTTCTCGATTATACCGTAGGTGGCGAGGTGCTCACCGATTATGTAAGCCCTGTCCTGGGGAACCCTGTCGGGGAGGAGCTCAACCCTGCTGGCCTCGACGATGACGTAGTCGTCAATCAGCTTGTTCCTCTTCAAAAGCTGGAGCGCGTAGAGCACACCTTCCCTGTTGGGCTTCTCGCCGAAGGGAATGAATGTGACCATTCAACCCACCGAAAAGGATTAGGGGCTTCTTTTTTAAACCTTGACGAAAATTTTTGGCATTTTCTTGTAAATTTTCAAAGCCAAACTTTAAAAAGTCGCCCCGAAACCATAAATCGAAAACCTTTCGGAGGTCTCGCCATGATACTCCAGGTCGCCCTTGATTTGACCGACATCGAGCAGGCCATCTCTATAGCTGAGAAGGCCGCTCGCGGTGGCGCTCACTGGCTTGAAGTTGGAACGCCACTCATCAAGAAGGAAGGAATGCGCGCCGTTGAGCTTCTCAAGAGGCGCTTCCCGGACAGGAAGATTGTTGCAGACCTCAAGACGATGGACACCGGAGCTTTGGAAGTCGAGATGGCCGCGAGGCACGGAGCGGACGTCGTTTCTATTCTCGGTGTCGCCGACAACAAGACCATAAAGGACGCCGTTGACGTTGCGAGAAGGTATGGAATCAGGGTTATGGTCGACCTAATCGGCGTCAAGGACAAGGTTAAGCGCGCCAAAGAGCTCGAAAAGATGGGCGTTCACTACATACTCGTCCACACTGGTATAGACGAGCAGGCCCAGGGTAAGAGCCCTCTGCAGGACCTTGAGGAGGTTGTCAAGGCCGTTAAGGTCCCCGTCGCGGTTGCCGGCGGTCTGAACCTTGAGACGATTCCAAAAGTTATAGAGCTCGGCGCGACGATAATCATCGTCGGAAGCGCCATAACCAAGGCCAAGGACCCTGAGAAGGTCACGAGGCAGATAATCGACCTCTTCTGGGGCGAGTACATGCAGACCATCAGAAAGGCCATGAAGGACATCGTCGAGCACGTGAGCAACGTCGCCGACCAGCTCAAGCTCGAGCAGGTTCGTGGGTTCGTGGATGCAATGATTGGGGCCAACAAGATATTCATCTACGGGGCAGGAAGGAGCGGGCTCGTCGGAAAGGCCTTCGCTATGAGGCTAATGCACCTCGACTTCAACGTCTACGTCGTTGGCGAGACCATAACGCCAGCCTTTGAACCGGGAGATTTGCTCATAGCCATCAGCGGTTCCGGTGAGACTACGAGCATAGTTGATGCCGCGAAGATAGCCAAGAAGGAGGGCGGAAAGGTCGTGGCAATAACCTCCTACGCCAACTCAACCCTCGGAAAGCTCGCCGACGTCGTCGTTGAGATTCCGGGAAGGGCGAAGACGGACATCCCGACCGACTACATAGCGCGCCAGATGCTCACCAAGTACAAGTGGGTCGCTCCGATGGGAACGCTCTTCGAGGACTCGACGATGGTGTTCCTCGACGGCGTCATAGCCCTTCTCATGGCGACCTTCCAGAAGACCGAAAAGGATATGAAGAAGAAGCACGCGACCCTTGAGTGAGGGTTGCGATGCGCTCTTTCACTCACCTTTTTGTTGGAATCGGCAACGCTGGAGCCGGGATAGTCGACAGGATAAGCGCCGACGGCGTGGTTAGGGTGACAATCAATCCCGGCCACTACCTTCTGCGCCCGGGGCGCTACGCGGAGAGAATCAGGGACTTCTTCTCGCACCTGCCCGAGGACACCTTTCTGTGGCTTCTCTTCGAGGACAAGGAGATAAACCTCGAACTGGTTGACCTTATCCTCGAACACAGCCCCTCGGACGCGATAAAGCTCGCCTACGTCCTCACGCCGAGGAGGGAGCTCATCCACGAGAAGCCGGTTTGGGCCGATAACTTCGAGACCGTCTTCTACGACTCCCTCTGGGACTTCCTGAGCGAGGACGTGCCTTTGGGGGTTGCCTTCGAGAGGGCCTCCGTCTCGATAGCCGAGCTCTTTTCAAGGCTCTACTACTATCTCGAAAACCAGATGCTGGTCAACATAGACTACGCCGACCTGTTCAACATGATTCGCGGGGGCAACGTCGGCATAATGCGCCTCCTCGATAGGGTTGACTTCAGCTGGCACTGGGGAATATGGGAGAGGGGTCTGATAGGAATCCTCGTCGGGAACGACTTCCCGCTGAAGGGAGCCCACGAGATACTGTCGCGTTTCCAGGAAATCCTCGCCGAGAAGGATATAATATGGGGCATCGTGACCGATGAGAACGTTAAGGGTGTCGAGATACTCGCGTTGCTCGTGAAGGGGTGGGAGGATGAAGGCGGTTCTCTTTGACGTTGACGGAACCCTGCTCACGGAAATGCCACTTATTCAGCTCTTCCTCCCCTGGGTCTACGATGAGCTCGCGAAGAGGCTCGGGGTCACTAAGGAGGAAGCGAGGGAGCGGTTCCTCAACGAGATTATGGCGAGGAGGGACACCTACGACTGGCACGACTGGAACTTCTTCTTCAGGCTCTTCAACGTTGACCTCAACTACGAGGAGCTCCTGAGAAGGTATCCCCACAAGCTCCACGTTTACCCGGACGTTGTGCCCACCCTTGAGTGGCTGAAGGGCAATGGCTACCGCCTCGGTGTCGTCACGAGCGGGCCCGAGTACCAGAGGCTCAAGCTTGAACTTACCGGGCTCGATAAATACTTCGACGTAATCGTGACGCGGGAGGACGTGAAGGCGATAAAGCCCGAGCCGAAGATTTTTCTCCACGCCCTTGAAAGGCTCGGCGTTGAGCCCGGTGAGGCTCTCTACGTTGGCGACTCCCTCAGCCAGGACGTTTACGGGGCCAAGCACGTTGGGATGAAGGCCGTCTGGATTAACCGCGACGGCTCGGACGGCTATCACATGGCCGATTACGAGATTAGAACCCTCCACGAGCTTAGGAAGATACTGGGGTGATGGGTATGAAGGTGTTCGAGGCGGAGGGTGTTTTCGTCCGCTACTCGGAGAAAGAAGTAGAGATAAGGCCCGGAGATAAGCTCGTCCACAGGAGCGAGGAACCAACGGAGCTCTGGTGGAAACTCAAGGAGGCTGTCAAGGGCAGGAAGGTCAAGATAATAGTTTACGAGGTGGAAGAATGATTGCCCACCTGATAAACACCGACGTCGGGGGCAGGGGCGTCGGAAGGCTCTACCTCGACTACAGGAGGAGGGACTTTAATTTTTTACATAATTCTACAAAGCTGTTTTTAAATAATTATGGAAAAGTGTTAATCGTTACCGGCTTTCCGATTCCTCCAATGAACGTCCCGGAAACCGACGGCCCACCGGGGGCGCTGGCATTATATCGTGCCGTCAGGGAGCTCGGTGGGGAAGCCGAGATTCTCGCTCAGGAAGAGGTCATCAACGCGATGATTCCATTCCAAAAGGCCCTTTCCCTGCGCTTTGCCAGGGAACCAGACGTCTCAAGCTACGACCTCGTAATCTTCGTCGAAACGCCCGGAAGGGCTCAGGACGGCAACCACTACTCCATGTCCGGCCTTCCAATCGTTGGAGAGACCTTCGACTGGGTCGCGGAGAGAGCCAGAGAACATGGAATCCCGACGATTGGAATCGGCGACAGGGGCAACGAGATTGGTATGGGAAAGGTTCGGGATTTGGTGGTTCGCTACGTTCCACACGGGGAGAAGATAGCCTCTACAATTGAGACCGATGAGCTTATCCTCTCCGCCGTCTCGAACTGGGGGGCCTACGGTCTGATTGCCCAGGCCTCGCTGGAGCTCGGGAAGAACCTTCTCTCCGGCTGGGAGGAGGCCTTCGTCGTCAGGCTCCTCGTTGAGAGTGGTCTCATTGACGGCGTCAGCAAGAAAAGGGAAGTGAGCGTCGACGGGATTCCAATCGAGGTTCACGTTGCTTTCGTTGAGTTCCTAAACAATGTTGTTGATATAAGGATAGGGGAATAGGCTAACCTTTTAAACCCCTTCCTTTTTCTCCAACCGATGTGCTATGAAGCTTGAGGAGTTCATACCCGACGCCAGGACGCGGGCGCTCATAGAGAGGACGCGCGAGTTCGCGAGGGGCTTCTTTGAGCGGGAGGGAACGCATGGCTTCAGCCACGTGGAGAGGGTTTTCAACCTCTGCATGTACATAGGCAAAGAGGAAGGGGCTGACCTTGAAGTCCTCGCCCTCGCTTCGCTCCTCCACGACATAGCGAGGCCCCTTGAGGACGCCGGCAAAGTTGAAGACCACGCGGTAGAGGGCGCGAAAATCGCGAAGCGCTTCCTATTGAGCCTTGGTTACCCGGAGGAGAAGGCAGAGGCAGTGGCTCATGCAATAGAGGCCCACCGCTTTTCAAGGGGTCCTGAACCGAGAACGCTCGAGGCGAAGATACTCAGCGACGCGGACAAGCTTGACGCAATAGGGGCCATAGGAATCGCCCGCGTTTTCATGTACTCTGGCGAGCACGGGAGGGATATTGAGGCTTCCCTCAGGCACTTTGAGGAGAAGATACTCAAGCTCAAGGACCTGATGTACACCGAAACGGCAAAGCGCATCGCCGAGGACAGGCACCGCTTTACCGTTGAGTTCATCGAGAGAATTCGGCGGGAAATCGAGGGCGAGCTTTGAGTTCTTCCCCTTTCGGGCCACATAATAACCTTTTTAAAGGGCTTCCTGAATTAAGGGTTAGCCCATCAAGGTCATTCTAAGGAGGTGAGAACGTGAAGGCGCCAATCTGTGAGGTTTGTCTCAAGACCGACGACATTCTCTGCCCCGCTGACGAGAAAAAGCTCCAGGAGGGTATAATCTCCGAGCTGGACGTTAAGGTTGCACGCTTACTCTACAAGCTCCTCGGCGACGTTGAGGTCGAGTTCAAGAAGGCCGTCGAGGCCGGGGACCTTATCGTTATCGTTGTCGGAGAGGGGGACGTCCCGATAACCATCGGCAAGGGCGGGAAGAACATAAAGACCCTCATAAGGGAGCTCGGGAAGCGCGTTAGGGTCATCGAGGGCATGAAGGCGGAATCAACCGATGAGCTCAAGAAGCTCGCCTCCGACCTGCTCTATCCGGCCGGTGTCTTCGGCGTCAACGTCGTTTACAGGCCCGGCGGAGAGACCTACTACAAGGTTCTCGTCTTTGGCAGGGACAGGAAGAAGCTCCCGGAGAAGCCCGAGATACTCGAGAGCGTCCTGAGCCAGATAGTCGGGAAGGAAGTCAAGATTTCGTTTGTCTGACCCCTCTTCGGTTTCTTCGTTTCTCCCCCGTGCATCGAATACCTTTAAAAGCTCGCCCCTACTCCTTCTGGGGATGGCCATGTACAGGACGCACTACTCGAGCGAGATAACCGAGGAACTCAACGGCCAGCGCGTTAAAGTGGCCGGCTGGGTGTGGGAAGTCAAGGATTTGGGCGGAATCAAGTTCCTCTGGCTCAGGGACAGGGAGGGGATAGTCCAGATTACCGCCCCGAAGAAGAAGGTTGACCCCGAGATATTCAAGCTCATTCCGAAGCTCAACAGCGAAGACGTCGTCGCGGTCGAGGGAATTGTAAACTTCACGCCCAAGGCGAAGCTTGGCTTTGAGATTCTCCCGGAGAAGCTTGAGGTCCTCAGCAGGGCGGAGACACCTCTACCCCTCGACCCGACGGGGAAGGTCAAGGCCGAGCTCGACACTCGCCTGGACAACCGCTTCATGGACGTCAGAAGGCCCGAGGTAATGGCGATTTTCAAGATACGCTCGAGCGTCTTCAAGGCGGTCAGGGATTTCTTCCACGAGAACGGCTTCATCGAGATTCACACGCCCAAGATTATTGCGACGGCAACCGAGGGCGGAACGGAGCTCTTTCCGATGAAGTACTTCGAGAAGGACGCCTTTTTAGCTCAGAGCCCTCAGCTTTACAAGCAGATTATGATGGCGAGCGGTCTTGACAGGGTTTACGAGATAGCGCCGATTTTCAGGGCGGAAGAGCACAACACAACGAGGCACCTCAACGAGGCGTGGAGTGTTGATGCAGAGATGGCCTTCATCGAGAGCGAGGAGGAGGTAATGGAGCTCCTCGAGAGGCTCGTGGCTCATGCAATCAACTACGTCCGCGAGCACAACGCGAAGGAACTCGAAACCCTCAACTTCGAGCTGGAGGAGCCGAAACTGCCCTTCCCGAGGCTGAGCTACGATAGGGCCCTTGAGATTCTCTCCGACCTTGGGAAGGAAATCCCGTGGGGCGAGGACATAGACACCGAGGGCGAGAGGCTCCTCGGGAAGTACATGATGGAGAACGAAAACGCTCCGCTCTACTTCCTCTATAAGTATCCGAGCGAGGCGAAGCCCTTCTACATAATGAAGTACGACGATAAGCCTGAAATCTGCAGGGCCTTCGATTTGGAGTACAGGGGGGTCGAGATAACCTCCGGTGGCCAGAGGGAGCACCGTGTTGATGTCCTCGTCGAGCAGATAAAGGAGAAGGGGCTCAATCCAGAGAGCTTCGAGTTCTACCTCAAGGCCTTCCGCTACGGAATGCCCCCCCACGGTGGCTTTGGTCTTGGGGCGGAGAGGCTGATAAAGCAGATGCTCGACCTTCCGAACATCAGGGAGGTTATCCTGTTCCCGAGGGACAGGAAGAGGCTCACACCGTAAGGCCTTTATACCTTTTGTCTATTTTAAATAGACGAGTGTTGCCTATAATCTAAGGAGGTTTGAAGATGAAAAAAGTTATGGCGTTTAGTATTATAGGCATTCTAATGTTTTCACTCCTGTTGTCAAGCGTGGGAGTGGTGTCCGCGGATGATACCCTGTACGGTAAGATTTATCCAAGTGTTGAGCTCTCCCTGGGCTCAAAGGTTACCGTCGGTCCGTACACAATAGAATTCAAGGACACCGACAGGTACTTTACTACCGCCGTTCTTGTAGTCAGCGGTCCCGAGGGAACCACTCAGGTTTTTGTCCAGGAGGGGACCACCGCTTATTATCCCTCTCAGTCAAACCCAGTGCTTGCCTTCAGGGTTGCCATATGGACTCAGAACGACAAGCCGGTTGCCTACTTAGACATTCTCTCCCCCCTCAAGAAGGTCAATCCAAACGCAATAACCCTCAGCGCAGGCGCCACGTACAACCTTCCCGTTGGAACCCTTAGGGTGTCATCACTGACGAACACTAGTGCAACCTTCACTGTTTACCTTCCCAACAACCCCGCCCAGAGCATTACTCTCAAGGCCAACCAGTCGGGAGGTATAACTTACTCTTTCCCCAACTCGGACTTCAAGTACAGCAACTTCGTTTACATAACCGTCCAGAGTGTTTCAACGAAGTCCGTTACCTTTGACGTTTACATGCCCCGTGTGGCGGCTACGAAGATAACGACGTACTCGGGTAGCGGTTCGTCGTCGTCCAGTTCAAGCTCTTCATCAGGCACCCAAACTGTGTCGACAACGCTGATTTACAACGGTGTTCTTTACACAAACGAGAAATTACCAATAACCGTGAACAGCACAAAGTATTACATTGATTTGATATCCGTGGTCTCCACAAAGGTCAGCCTCAAGGTCTACAAAGGTGATAGCGTTGTTGGTGTATTCTTCGTGAACGTCGGCGCGATTCAGGACCTCAAGGGAACACCCTTCAAGATTTTAATTCAGAGAACCGAGCCCATTTACAACCGTGCGAGCCTCGTGATTTACGGCCCAGAGAACGCCCAAGTGACTCCAATACTTCGCTCTGCCGACATCGTTGCAACGATAAGCACAGTTCCAAAAGCCGTGATGCTTGGGGACGACATGATAATCGTAGTCTCAGTTGAAAACAAAGGCAAAGGAGACGCATACGACGTCACCGTTGCCGCTCCGATACCCAACGGGTTCCAGTTAGTAAGCACTACCAAGAGCTGGACATTTAAGAGCCTTCCAGCCTTCACTAAGATGCCCGCCCTCATATACGTCCTCAAGCCAACCAAGGTCGGTAAGTTCGACATAGGAAAGGTTCTCGTCAAGTACTACGATGACCAGAGTCTCGAAACTGGCCAGATGAAGACGGTTTACTCCGCTCCCCTTACGAACATAGTGGTCTACGGGGTACCGAAACTTTCCGTGTCTGCGGTGGCATACAACGGCAGTACAACGGGCAAGTACGTTCACGCTAAGGCCAATCAGGAGGTTACGCTCAAGTTCACAGTATCCGCTCAAAAGGGCAACCCAACGTATGAGTTCATAAAGAACGCAACCCTCTACCTCGTGCTTCCAAAAGGCCTCCAGGGCAATTCCCTCATCAAGGTGGGGGACCTGAAAGCGGGTTCCTCCAAGACCGTACAGACCAAGGTTAAAGTTGCGGGCCAAGCACTCTATAACGTTGGTGCCGTTCTGGTCTACTACGACCCCGTTGGCAACAAGCACGAGCTCAACCTTGGAAACCTAGTAACGATAAACAGTGTTCCTCCCGCCGTTGTCACTAAGGAAGTCAAGGTCTGGCCCAGTGAATCTGAGATACCCTCTTACATAGGCCAGCTCCTGACGAAGTCCAAGGACCCCCAGAAGCTCACCGAGGAGTTGCTCGTTGAACTTGCACCGTATACGACCAATGAGAGCCTATCCCAGTACCTCAACAAGGTTCTCAATGGAACCAACTCAACCGGCCTTGCAAAGGTCGCGTACGACACCGTGACCGTGTACTACAAACCCTCAAACCCCTGGAAGCCGCTGGCGGTTATCTTCCTCCTCGCGACTCTCGTGGTGGCAGGTTTGGCCTATAACTACAGAACCGAAGCCGATAAGCTCCGGGAGAGGCTCGAAAAGAAGAAGAGCAGACGCCCCGGAGGACTTCCAAAGAAGGAAGAGACCGAGGAAAAAGAGGAGGGCGCTTGATTTTTAAACCCTCCCTACTTCTTTTCTTCCATGAGCGCGTTCAAGTACAAGCAGGTTATCGTCTCGCGGAAGGACCTGAAGCTCAGCAAGGGCAAGTTTGCGGTTCAGGTGGCTCACGGTGCAGTAACCGCCACCCTAAAAGCCCAGAAGGAGAAGCCCGAATGGTTTAAAGCGTGGTTCAACGAGGGGCAGAAGAAGGTAGTCGTCAAGGCCGAAAACCTTGAGGAGCTGTTCCAGCTCAAGGAGAAGGCCGAAAGGCTCGGACTCCCGACGGCGCTCATAAGGGACGCTGGACTAACGGAAATCCCGCCCGGGACGGTTACTGTTCTCGCCATCGGCCCCGGCCCCGAGGAGCTGGTGGACAAGGTTACTGGCCATCTCAAGCTGGTGTGAGTCATGGACTATCGCGAGTTCTTCTCCCAGTTCCGGCACCTGAGCGAGAAGCCCGGGATAGGGGGCAGAATCAAGGCCCTTCCCGAGGATTTTGTTGTCATCGAGGAACCCCTACCCCAGATTTTTGAGGGAAGAAAGTACGCGATTTTTCTCCTTAAAAAGCGCAACTGGGACACGATGGCAGTTATTAAGGAGGTTGCCAAGCGCGCCGGAATAAGCCACCGGGATATAGGCTTCGCCGGGACGAAGGACAGGCACGCGGTAACCTACCAGTACATAAGCGTGCCAGCGAAGGCTAAGGAGAAAGTTGAGTCGGTTCAAATCCGGGACGTTGAGCTGAGGTTCGTCTCCTACGGGAGGTTCATAAAGCTCGGCCACCTTCTCGGCAACAGGTTCAGGATAATCGTCAGAGACGTCGGCGAGGACGCCTTTGAAATGGCCAAGGAAATAATCCGGGAACTCCGCGAGAAGGGGGGCTTTCCAAACTACTTCGGCTACCAGCGCTTCGGCGAGAGAAGGGTCGTGAACCACCTGATTGGAAAGCTTCTCCTCCAGGGGGAGTTTGAGGAATCTGCAAGGCTCTTCCTCGGCTACGCCGACGGAAGTATGGAGGGCGACGAAGCCAGAAAGAACTTCTGGGAGACGGGCGACGTTGACAGGGCCCTGGAGGAGTTTCCGCGCTTCCTCCGTTACGAGAGAACTCTACTCTACACCTACAAGAAGACCGGAAGCTGGAAAAAGGCCTTCCTGTCGCTCCCGCTCCCGATAATGCGCATCTTCATTCATTCCTACCAGAGCTACCTCTTCAACCTCTACCTGTCAAGGCGCATTGAGGAGCTACCTCTCAACGAACCACTGGTCGGCGATATAATCGTTCAGGTGAAGGGAGGAATACCGTACCGCGACAGGACATACCGCGTCACCGAGACGAACATCAACTTCGTCCGTGAGAAGGTAAAGAGGGGCGAGGCCATGGTTTCGGGCCCGCTCTTCGGCTTCGCGATGAGGAAAGCCAAGGGACTTCCCGGCGAACTTGAGGGGGAAATCCTCAAAGAGGAGGGGATAACCCTTGACGCATTCAAAAAGCTCCCGAAGCCGATGGCAGAACCTGGTGGAAGACGGGAACTCCTCATTCGCCCAATAGGCATGACCTACGGCTACGTTCCCGGAACTGGAATGTGCTTCCGCTTCTTCCTTCCTAAGGGGGTTTATGCGACCAGTGTGCTCAGGGAGATTATGAAGGACCATTGAAAGCAAAGCCTTATATTCCCGCAACCTTTTCCGTCTTCGGGTGAGAGAATGAGGATTAAGGCGATATCCCTTGACATAGACGGCACGATAACCTACCGCGACAGGACGCTGAGCATCGACGCCCTGAAGGCGATAAGGCTCGCCGAGAGGCTCGGCGTTCCGGTAATGCTCGTAACGGGGAACTCCGTTCCATTTGCAGAGGCCGCGGCCGTTTTCATAGGAACGAGCGGACCGGTCATAGCTGAAGACGGCGGGGCGCTCTCGCTGAAGGGCGAGGGAACGGTGAGGAAGCGCGTTTTTCTGACCGACATGGACGAGGAGTGGATACTCTGGAGCGAGCTGAAGAAACGCCATCCCGAGGCCGAGCTGAGCTACTCGACGATGGAGCGAAAGGCCGGTCTCGTCCTGAGGAGAACGGTTCCCGTTGAGGTCGTCAGGGAAATCATAGAGGAGCTGGGGCTTAACCTGGTGGCCGTTGATTCGGGCTTCGCAATCCACGTGAAGAAGCCCTGGATTAACAAGGGGACCGGGATAGAGAAGGCCTGCGAGTTCCTCGGAATAAAGCCCGACGAAGTCGCCCACGTCGGCGACGGTGAGAACGACCTCGATGCCTTCCGGGTCGTCGGCTACCGCGTTGCCATCGCCCAGGCCCCCGAAAGCCTCAAGCGGAGAGCTGACTACGTTACCGAGAAGCCCTACGGGGACGGCGGGGCGGAGGCGGTAATGCACATCCTCAAGAAGTTCGGCTACCTGGGTGAGGACGATGAGAATCCGCTGGGCGACCCTTGACGACGTTGGGGGAATAGTCGAGCTCCATACCGCCGGAGAAAAGGTGAGCGGTAACCTCTACGAGCGCTACACCCAGGGTGGCCCCTGGATGGCCGTTGAGACCCTCTCGATTCACCTCAACAACCTCCTGCTCGATGACCAGCTTGTTGCAGTGGCTGAGCTCAACGGAAAGGTTGTCGGCGAAGTGGAGGTGCTATTCTCAGAGGAGTCAATCAACGGAGAAATCAGAAGGATAGGGCACGTTGACCTCATAGAGGTTCACCCCGATTACCGGAGGAAAGGCGTAGGCAGGGCGCTGATGGAGTTCGTTGAGGACGTTGCGAGGGAAAGAGGAGTCGAGATGCTGACGGTTCAGCCGGAAGGGGAAGCGGAGGGTTTCTACAAAAAGCTCGGCTTTAACGTTGAGGTCTTTGAGGGGACTACCGTGTGGGTTCCATTGAAGGGTGAGGGAAAGGCAGAGCCAACCGCATTTAGCTGGGATGACGTTAAAGAGCTTGAACTCGTCGCGGGTCGTTTTCAGAGCTCGTACAGCATGTATTTCTCGGTGTTTAAGGACAGCATCGCGGGGATACATTACACGGTCGAGTCCGGGAGGGTTGGAGAGTCATATTATGCACTCAGGAACCTTCCGGGCAGGGAAGGGGTTGCGGTTCTCCTTTGGGGCAGGGTCGAGGACCTCAAGCCTCTCCTCGGGAGGGCACGGGCTCTCGGATTCAAGCGGGCTCTGACGACCCTTCCAGGAGAAGTTGAAAGCTTTGGTGCCGAAAAAATACGAAAAATCAAAATACTCGCGAAGGAGCTCACTTGAGGAACTCCCTGGCAAGCGCCACTTCCATTGCGGTGCCGAGGTGAAGGACGTCTTCGTCCACGTCGAACCTCGGGTGGTGTGCCGGATAGATTATTCCCTTTTCCTCATTTCTGATTCCAAGGGCGAGGAATGCCCCGGGGACACGCTGGAGGTAGTACGCAAAGTCCTCAGCGCCCATTGAGGGCGGAACATCAGATTGGTTGAATCCATACTTTTCTGCCACCCTCCTTGCGAAGTCAGCCATTTCCTTGTGGTTGATGGTCGGCGGAACGAGTTCAACAATCTCACTCTTGCTCTCAAGGTTGTGAGCTTTGGCTATGCCCGAAATTATCTCTTCAATCCTCCTCTCGATGAGCTTTCCGACCTCTTCGTTGTAGAACCTGAAGGTTCCCTTAAGTTCGGCCTCCTCAGGAATTACGTTGTGCGCCGTTCCCGCGTTGAATGCCGTGACACTGACAACTGCGGTCTCGAAGGGCGACACGTTCCTGCTGACGATGGTCTGAAGTGCCATCACAGCTTCGGCCCCCGCGGGAATGGGGTCCCTTGCGAAGTGGGGGTAAGCCCCGTGTCCTCCAAGGCCCCTGAACTTTATCGTAAAGAACCCTGCCCCCGCCAGGAACGGGCCGTCGCGGATTCCAATGACCCCACTCGGCAGTTCCATCCAAACGTGGAAGCCGAAGATGGCGTTAACTCCCTCAAGGGCGCCCCCTTCAATCATCTTCAAAGCTCCGTTTCCGCCCTCCTCAGCGGGCTGGAACACGAGCCTGACCCTGCCGTTGAACTCTTCAATGTGCTCGGCGATTATTTTCCCAGCTCCAAGGAGCATGGCCGTGTGGGCGTCGTGACCGCAGGCGTGCATCTTTCCGGGAACGCGGGACTTGTATGGAACGTCGTTCTCCTCCTGAATCGGCAACGCGTCCATGTCGGCGCGTAACGCTATGGTCTTCTCACCCTCACCGATGTCGGCTATGATTCCCGTTCCAACGCGCTTTATCCTGTATCCCCACTCGCGGAGGTGCTCTTCCACAATCTTCGAGGTCCTCTCCTCCTCGTACTTGAGTTCCGGCCACATGTGGAAGTCCCTGCGCCAGGCTATTATCTGATCCTTAATCTTCTCGGCTTCTTCAATCGGATTCATTCCAATCACCGGTTCAATGTTGGCAGAGATGCATATTAGCTTTTCGATGTATATCTGAAAAGAACATTCGACCGCAAAATTTATAAACCCGCCCAGAAAGGAGATAACGGCGTCACTGGAAGTGGGCCGGTAGCTCAGCCTGGTATGAGCGCCGCCTTGGCAAGGCGGAGGCCCCGGGTTCAAATCCCGGCCGGTCCACCATCCTTGGGTTGGGCCCGTGGTCTAGACTGGTTATGACGCCACCCTGACAAGGTGGAGGTCCGGGGTTCGAATCCCCGCGGGCCCACCATCGAAACTTTTGCCAAGCAAAAGTTTCATCAAAGTTCGTGATTCTCTTTGAAAAAACTTATTCTTTGGGTAGATTTCTCTTTTAGTTGCTTCTTTGGAGAGTGAATTCTTTCAAAAGCGCCTTTTACAAGGGAGTTCGAGTCTTTTGCGCTCCTTTGGAGCGCGGTTTAAGTAGAACCCGCGCGTAAAAAGCCCCAACATGGTGAATTCAAACTTTCAACGGCCGACTTGATTTTGAAATCCCATTGCAGAGGAGTCCTAACGAGGAATCACGAGCTTTTGGTGAAGCTTTTTCTAAAAGCTTCCTGCGCAAGCGCTGGCGGAAGGTTAAGTGCTTTTTTAAAGTGTTCACTTTGTAATGACGTCTTTGGCTTAGGCTACAAACCTTTAGTGGGGAGGCATTCCCGGATAAATTTTATAAGGAAACTCTCCATCAACGGGCTAGTTTAAGGAAATCTGAGTTTGATGAAACTTGAGGAGCACGGTTTCCGGGCAAAGGTTTATAAAACGTCCCCGGGAACACTCTCCAGTCTCCGAGAATGCTTAACTTTGGGGTGATGCTCATGGGAAGGACTGTTAAGGTCGGTTCAGCCGGAAGGTTCGGTCCAAGGTACGGTCTCAAGATTAGAAGAAGGGTCGCGGCCGTTGAGGCCAAGATGAAGCAGAAGCACGTTTGTCCCGTCTGCGGAAGGAAGGCCGTCAGGAGGATTAGCACCGGCATATGGCAGTGCCAGAAGTGCGGTGCCACCTTCGCTGGCGGTGCCTACCTGCCGACCACTCCCGCCGGAAAGGTCGCGAAGCGCGTTGTCGCTTCCAAGGCCTGATTCTTTTCCTTTGAGGTGATTCCTATGGTGGTAGCCGTTTACCGCTGTGCCAAGTGCGGTAAGGAGGTCGAGCTCGACCTCGCCACGACCAGAGAGGTCCGCTGTCCATACTGCGGAAGCAAGATACTCTACAAGCCCCGCCCGAGGGTCGCGAGAAGGGTTAAGGCCATCTGAGCCTTTTCTTTCGAAAGGCTTTTATCAACCAAACCCAAACGAGTGGTTGCCATGATGCTGATAACGACTTCCCACAGACCGACGAGGAGGACGAGGAGCTTTGGCCACGACCTGGAGAAGGTCTTCCCCAACTCGCTCTACCTGACCAGGGGAAAGAAGACCATTCAGGACCTGCTCATGGAGGCCTACGACAGGAACTACGAGAGGCTCTTGATAATCAACGTCTGGAAGGGCAACCCGCTCAAGATGACTTTCATAAAGGTTGACCCCGACGACTGGGGCTACCTTGGCTACCTCTACCTCCACGGCATCAAACTTCAGCGTGAAATCGGTTTTAGGGACATCAGACCAATCCGCGAGGAGATGCCCTTCGTTGTAACCACTGCCAAGCGCGTTGGCATAGACCACACCGCCTTCGCCCAGGCCTTCGCCGAGCTCACCGGCGGAAAGTTCGTCCCGCGCGGTAACAAGAGCCTCCAGACGATAGCGGACAAGAACAACACGGACGTAATCGGCGTAATCGAGAACTACCCGAGGGGGATGGCCGTCAACTTCTACCGCTTCGACGTTACAAAGGACCGGCCGGTAGGGCCGTTAATCCTCGTGAAAATCTGGATTATGGAGGACGGGCGGAGATGGGACTACAAGGAAGCTCTTCTGAGAAAGTCTGGCCAATCGAGGGAGTAATTGAGCTGACCTTTCCCGACGAGGAAACGGCCAGGGTTGTCTACGAGAGCGTTCTCTACGAGCACAAGACCGTCCCCTACAGGCGGAGCAGGATTGATTTCCTTCTCGACGGGAGGAAAATCGTAATCCGCTTTTTGGCCAAAGACAACTCGGCCTTACGGGGAACGCTGAACTCATATTTGAGATGGATTAAGGTCGCGATGGATTCCCTTGAGCTCTGATCCCGGCCTCTTCTCGTTGCCTGCCAGTTTTTGGGTTATGTCTCTACAACTAGGCTTATTGGCTTTTCCATGGCCAAAACGGCTGAGGTACATAACTCCGAAAAAATTTATCTGCTCAGAAAAGGGAATGTTGCTTAATTACAATTAATAGTAAAACTTATAAGGATAGAGTGTGTATAATGTATTGTCAACAACTATAGGGGAGTGAAACGTCGTGAAGTGGAAGGCATTGCTTGCACTCCTGTTAGGACTGCTCGTCGTTGGAGTGACTGCAGGAAGCGCGGGGGCAACAGTGGGGACACCTGTAGGCACCAGCAGCCCCTCGGACCCGTGGGAAGCATGGGCAAAGCAGCACACTGTCCGTGTGCTCGTCGTCGAGAGAATCCAATACCTGAACGGGAAGCTCATAAAGCAGGTTGAGTACACGGGTGATGAACTACAGGCCAAGTTTGGAGTTGACAGGATTTCCAAGGTCAAAGTCGCAAGAATGTCCCTCAGCGAGTTGCTGAAGCTGTATCCCCTGGAAGCAAAGACGCTGGCCTTAGGAATGCCCGTGGTTAGAACATATTACAAGACAACCGTCCTGACCACCAGCGACGACCCGTACCCCTGGTGGGAGCATCCCCCATATCTCCCGAGGTGGACCTGGGATAAAGTTGAATACTGTGGATATCTGTTCTGCCACACTTACTATGAAAAAGCAGACCCCGTCAACCTCGTCTGGGAGGGTGGTACCAAGGACGATGTCAAAAAAGTACTCAAGGATGCCGGCTGGAACGACTGGGTTGTAGCATCTAGTCAGTATATCTACGACCCGCCCCAGTATGGGGGAGGTGGCTGGGAAGAGGGAGATGACCTAGCAACTAGCTGGCATGGACTTTTTGGAAGATACCACATTCGCCTCTGGGTGATTTACAATGGAAAGATAATAGGCTCGGCCCATCATGACACAAGCTTTCCTCACCATGCTGACACATACGAGGGGGGCGAGGACAAGGTGGCGGGATATTACAAATCGCCGTGGCACGTCTGCGAAGACTGCGTGAATCTGCACAACGCTATCGGCGAGAAAAACGATGGGTACGCGACGGTAATTAAGAAGTGAGGGGTGGAAGCATGCGGCTCGGGCGCCCCTTTTCAACTATTGTTTTTGCCTTTTCAGTGTATTTTCTATACATGGGCATAATCTTTACGCTTGCACGTCTTCCCCTTTCCGGTGACGAACCGAATCTGCTCCTTGACCTCTTACCCGTCGTCATTGGCCTTTCCATGCCAGCAGCGGCCTCGCTTCTCTTCCTCCGCAAAACAAACGCCCAGTCCGGGCTTTTCCTCGTAACCTCAACGACCACCGTAACGCTCGCCTCTCTAATTACCTACTCAATCATCACGAGGAACTGTGCTCCGAGGTGCGACGATGACGTCGTGTGGTTCTTCCTCGCCGGGCTCGTCATCGTGGGCTTCGTGACTGGAACCGTCCTCTACCAGCTGGCCGG
Source organism: Thermococcus henrietii (assembly GCF_900198835.1). Lineage (NCBI taxonomy): Archaea > Methanobacteriati > Methanobacteriota > Thermococci > Thermococcales > Thermococcaceae > Thermococcus > Thermococcus henrietii. The sequence goes on from NZ_LT900021.1 coordinate 1,038,409, forward strand.
AAAGTTGAGCTCCTCAACCTCGTCCCAGTGAGTTTGGGCCCCTACCTAAACTATTTAAAGCCCCGCCCTTATTCTAACCCGGCATCACGATTACGGAGGTGTTGTCATGCAGGGTATTCCGCCGCAGGTTCAGTCCATGCTGGCCCAGCTTGAGAGCTACCAGCAACAGCTTCAGCTTCTCGTCCAGCAGAAGCAGAAGGTCCAGCTCGAACTCAACGAGGCCAAGAAGGCCCTTGAGGAGATTGAGAAGCTCCCCGACGACGCGGTCGTCTACAAGACCGTTGGGACGCTCATCGTCAAGACCGACAAGGCCAAGACCGTCGAGGAGCTCAAGGAGAAAGTTGAGACTCTCGAAGTCCGTCTCAGTGCCCTTGAGAGGCAGGAGAAGAAGCTCAACGAGAAGCTCAAGGAACTGACCGCCAAGATACAGAGCTCGCTCCGCCCCACTGCGGGCTGATTTCCCTTTTCTCCTCCGGTGGTGGGCATGGAGCAGAGGGGCGTTATTAACATCGGCCTTCCAGAGCTGAGCGAGGAGGAGATAATAGAAATCGGAGAGCTGGCTCAGAGGGTCATAATAAAGCACGTCTTTGACGCCCTCAATCGGAGCGACGTCAAGGACATCGAGGTGACCACAAGAATAAACCGGGACGAAACGCTCAACCTCGAAATCGAGGTCTACCTCGAAGTGCCGGTCTTCGTCAAGGTGGACGTCGAGAGGCTGATTAACGAGGCCCTTGAGAAGGCCTACGAAGCGGTTGAGAGAAAGCTGAGGGAGATTGCTAATGAAGGGAAAGCTCAAGCTTAAGCGCTTCCTCCAGCGCTCGCGTGACAAATCCTATCTCCTCCTCTGCCATCACAACGCCGACCCCGATTCCCTCGGCTCGGCGATAGCCTTTGCCCGCTACCTCAGGTTTATCGGCGTTGAGAGGGTTAGAATAGGCGTTGCCCAGAGCGTTTCCTCCTACGCGAAGAGGCTTTTGACGCTCTCGCCCGTTCCAGTTGAGAAAAACCCGACCGTTGATGAAGACGTTGTCGTAATTTTCGACACTTCCTCCCTCGAACAGCTCGAACCGATTGAGATTCCAAAGGGGAAGACGGTGATCCTGATCGACCATCACGTCGAGAAGGAGAGGCCGATTAAGGCCGACATAGCGGTCCTTGACTCCTCAAGGACATCAACCGCCGAAATCGTGTGGGAGCTGTTCAAGTACCTCGGCTTTGCCGACGAGGAAAGCGCGAGAGCCCTTTTGGCGGGAATCGTTACCGACACGGCCAACTTCCGCTTCGTCAACGCGAAGACCTTCAAAGCGGTGAGCGAGATACTGGAGAGGTTTCCGCTCCAGATGGGGGAGATATTTTCCCTCGTTGCCCCTGCCAGCGACGAAAACACCGACAACGCCCGGAGGATGGCGGTTTTAAAGGCCTGTCAGAGGCTCGAAATCAGGAAGTTCAGGAAGTACATCATCGCCGTCTCGAAGGTCTCGGCCTACGAGTCCTACGCCTGCAAGGTCTTCCTCCAGCTTGGGGCAGATATCGCGATAGTTGGGAGCGAGAAGAAGGGCGTTAGGATTTCCGCGAGGGCCAAGGAGAGCCTCGTGAAGAAGGGCCTCCATCTCGGAAAAATCATGGAGAAGGTGGGGCCCGTCATTGAAGGCTCTGGCGGTGGCCACGCCGGGGCCGCAGGAGCGAACGGAAAGGCCAACCTTGATAAGGCGGTAAAGCTAATCCTCAAGGAGATTGAGAACTTCCTCAGGGAGAACGGGTGATTGAGATGGCGAAGTGCCCGCTGTGCGGAAAGCCCCTCGACTGGGGGGAGCTGGTTGAGCAGATGCTGAGCCTTGAGAACGCCGAAGAAACGCTGAAGGACCGCGAGAGGTTCCTGAAAGCTATCGAGGAGTTCGCCTTCAAGTGCCCCCACTGTGGTGAGGAGTTCTACGGCAAGTACCTGCCGAGGGATGAAGCGGAGAAGGTCTTCGAGCTCCTCAACGAGTTCAAGGGCTCGATAGACTGGGAGAACAAGCGCGTCCGCCTCAGGCTGAACAGCCTTTTAGCTCTCGACAAGATGCTCGAGAACTGGGACAAGAAGATGAAAGGGTAACCCTTTTTAGGTTTTGGCACTATTTCAATCGTCCGGTGGTTTCTGTGGAATCGGTGAAGGAGAGGCTCAACGCCGGTGACTTCAAGGGCGCCCTTGAGCGGGCGAAGTCCTTAGACGACCCTCTGCAGAGGATTTTAGCGCTCAGCCTGGTCATGACAGAGTTCCCGCGCGAGGAGGTTCTCTCCGAGATGCTCGAAGCGGTTGAGACGGTCACCGGTACCTACGAGAGGGCAATAGCGTATTCGCTCGTTGGCAGAGCTTTTTACATCCTCGACCGCGAGAAGGGCGGTTCCTTCTACTTCGAGCGGGCGGTGAGCCTTGCGAAGTCTCTCCCATCGCCGAGGCTCAGGGGGGAGGCTTTGGCGGGAATCGCGAGGAACCTCGTTTTAGCGGACCGATACGGCGATGCCTACATCCTCTTCAGCGAGGCCGTTGATGAAATCCAGCGCGCGAGGGGGTTGAGTTCAAGGGCCCTTGAAACGCTCCGCCGGGTCGCGAGGCTCATCGAGAAGAGCGCCGACGAGATTCCCAACGAGAAGGCCTTAGCGTTTTACCGGCTCGCCCGCGACATCTACGACTCCCTCTTCTTCAAGCTCCAGGCCAAACACCTCTCCGACAAGATTGCGCTCATCGAAGACGTTCTCAAGCACGGCAGGGCCGTCGTCACCGAGCTGATAGAGAAGGGCGACGTCGAGAGGGCCATCGAGGTGATGCGCTTCCTCCCGCTTGAAGATAGGGCCGTCGAGATGCTTCACCTGAGCTACTGGCTCTTCCTCCACGAGAGGCCCTACCTTGCGAGGAAGGTCTTCAACGACGCGCTCGATTTAATCCTCGTTGGCAAGTTCCAGCCGAGGGACGGCGAGATTCTCTCGATAGCCAGGAAGATGCTCAAGATTGGTCGCCTTGAGGAGCCCCTAATCCTGGCCGGCGTCATCAGGGACGTGGGGCTGTCATCGGAGCTCCTCGGCGAAGTTGCACTCGCCTACTCCCGGAAGGACCCGGCGAGGGCGCGCTCGATAGCCGAGGGGATACGGGACGAAAGCGTTAAGAGACGGGTTTTGAATGCCCTCGAGGGTGGTGAAGATGTGGGACACGAGCAAGGACTACCGCTTACTGGTGGCGGAGAAGGCGATAGAGCTCTTCCTGAAGACGGTTGAGGGAGCGAAGTTCAAGGGTCACTGGGACAAGAAGAAAGCGATAAAGCTCGGCAAGGAGATGCTCCCGGAGATACAGGCGATGCGCTACAGCTACATAGAGCCGAACGAGCTAATCGAGACACCCCAGATGAAGGCCCTGAAGGAGAAGGCCCTCGGAATAATCGAGGCCCTTGGTGGAGAGGACTGGCACCACAAGTTCATAAGCAACGCCTCAAAGGACGAGCGCGAGAAGGTTGAGGAGCAGGTTGCGAAGATTCGCTTCTTCCTGAACACGATACTCGGCCTCGACAAAAGGCTCGCCCTCGGAAAGATAAACGACCCGGTCATAGCGGTCGACATCGAGGTCGGCGAAGTTATGAGCGTCGCCAAGCACCCCAACGCCGACAGGCTTCTCGTCACCAACGTCAACATCGGCGACAGAGCCATTACCGTCGTCACCAACGACTTAACAGTTAAGGAAGGAAACCGCGTGGCGGTCGCTTTGCTCCCGCCGGCCAACTTCAGGGGAATAGTCAGCGAGGGCATGTTCCTTGGCGCTGGAGAGGGCGTTCTCAAGGACGTCAAGGGCGAAATCGGTGGCCTGCCCAAGGGCATTCCGCTGGAGGCCTTAAACGAGACGAGGAACTTGGTCGAGGCGTTTTTGAAGGGGTGACTTTTCACTTCTTGTTCGGATGTATTCACTAACCTACTCGATTACTCTTCTTTCTTTTGGACTGTCTCAATCGCAAAACCCAACTCCGAACAAATTTATACTCGAAAAAAAAAAAAGGAAGAAGTTTTACTAACAGTAAACGAAAAAGCTTATATATGCTAACATTTCCATAAGTGTAATGAAAACTCTCAGGAGGTGAACCACTTGAGGTGGAAACCTATGTTAACAGTCCTCTTGGGGCTGCTGATAGTTGAGATGATTGCAACATCGAGCTACAGCATCGCTACTGGTCTTCAATCCTCTCCCTCCACAAAGTTACCACCGTTAGAGCCCCCCAAAGAGCTATCCAAAGTCTTTACTGGAAAAAATGCCGTATCTCAAGCAAAGGCCTTCCTTGCTAGGAAGCATCTAACATTGATTATTAAATTCGACTCAATGAAAAACGTGACTTTCGTGGGAATAGCTCTTAGGCCAGTAGGTGATGATGCATATATACCCGCTTACTACATAGTTGAGGGAGCAAAGCCATCACAATATCAACTCCTAAGAAAGAAGTTTGAAACATTTGCTGAGGCTCATTTCAAGGCTGAAGTCTCTAACGTTAGAGTTAATTCTGCAATTGAGCCTAACGTGAACTGGAACTATGCCGGCTTAGTAGACTGGATAACATCAACGACATCTTTTCTTAACCAAAAAGGGGTTCTTGAGCTTAAAGGGTTTTACTACTATCATATCGTAGATTCAAACACAATTGAGTACTACGCAGTAACAAAAGTTCGCGGGGACGTATCATCGTCTTGGGTATCTCTTAAAGACCTTCGCCTGCATGTAAGCAGGGAGGAGACCTATGAGGCAATCGATGATTTCCTCCCAGATGGACACATCGGGCCAACTACAAGCTATTCGGAGTCAATATTAATTGGATTAAGTTCTGATAAAACTGCCCAGATAAGTGCCAGCGCTAGTTATACTGTAAATACTAACGACAAATATTACTTCAGGATGGACACCCATACGTTGAATCCAAACGAGTACGTTGACTTTCATGCATATGACTTTAAGAAAAACGTAAGATTTGCACCGGACCATCCAGCATGGGGTAAGTCTTTCTACTTTAAGACTGCCGTTACAATGCATGTTAACTCACCTGACAATGCCTGCTACTTTGGAGTTTTCAAATATGACGCAAGTGCGGAATTTTATTTCCAAGTGCCCGTAGGTTTAGTGCCAGTAATAACAAAATCACCAAACGACATAAAAATCTCTGTATATGTATATCCTCCACATACAGTGTTCCATAGTTAACATCTCTCTTTCTATATTTTTTCTATCTTTGCTGAGCCGTTTTGAAGAGCTGACTTCTTGCTTTTGACCACTTTTTGAAGAAAAAGTTATAATCTTGAGTGGCAATATCTTTTAGGTGGGGTAATGCCAAAATACCAGGTTATTCTGGCCGTGCTCTTGATACTTTTCGTAATTGGAATGGCCTCTTTAGGCCGGAATTCAAACCCAATGAATACGAACTCAGTGAACAACAGCGGGGAGAGAGACCCCCACCGCCTGACGTGCTCCCTCTTGAAATACGGTTATTATAGAGGAGAACCGATTGGAGTTTTCAACGGCGCGGCGATTTACAAGGTAAGCGACGGATTCGCGATTAAAGTCAAAAACTCAACCTACCTAATTAACGCGAGCAGGGTTTTCTTCTTTGACTGGGGCTTCGTTGCCTTCAGAAACGAGAGCGAAGTTAACACTGTCCCCCTTGTAAAGTTCATCGTCGGCCAGTACGGCAAAACGAACGTGAGCACCGGCAACTTAACTGCGGAAGTTCCGGTCGTGGTTTTAATGGCCTGCAGTTACGATGGAAAACCCCTCTGGAACCTCACACTTTCGGGCTATGCCTGGGCCTACGACGACGGGGAATACGGCATCCAAGCAAACGGAACGGAGGCTCCTGCCGTCCTCGTAGCGAATACGAGCGACTACCTCTACGTTCTCGTTTACCAGACCGCCCCAAGGCAGTTTCAGGACCTCAGGAGGTATGTGCCGGACGACTACTTCTACGTTCTCGGCAAAAACGGGACGGTCAGGAAATTTGACCTCGGCGGGGGTCCCGTTCCCATCAGGAACACGTTCCTTGTCTCCAACGGTAGCTACGTTCTCATGGGACTTGAACAACCCCAGCTTGATGGCTCGCCCTACGTTGGCTACGTCATGATTTTAAACGGAACTAAGGTTGTCTGGAGTAGACTCTTCCAGATGAAGGACCCGAGCTGTCTCTGCTACGTTATTCCTGGCTGGGGCAGGATTGGCGAAAACGGCTGTGCTGTATTCAGCCTCTACGACGGCGAGGGAAGGTACTGCAACGGGAAGTTCACCTACGTCGCCAATGCAACGGGGTGAGGTGAGTCAAATGAAAATTGAAGATGCTATCACGGCAATTCTCTACGGTGTCTTCCTCCTCTTCGCCGTTCCCTTCTTCCTCTACTGGAGCTCGGCCATCGTTGACACGCTCGGCGTCGACCGGCACCTTCCTTTGGAGGTCACTCCCATTCTCGTGGTTGCCATGGCGTCGTTGGCTTTCACTGGCGTCGCTCTGATACCCTGGATTGCGTTTAGAAGCCGGAAGGACCTTAAAAGGCCCGCCGTTGCGTTCTTCTCGGTGAGCTTTGCCTTTGCCCTCTTCCTCCTCTGGCTCGGCTTTTTGAGCACAAAATAAAATGACAAGAAAAGGCCTTTTATTCTACGCCCATTCTCCTCTTCACTACCTCCAACGCCCGCTCTGCGTCTTCCCTGAACTCCGGATAGCCGAGCTCTTCCATCGTCTCCGGCAACGGGACGCCGAGCTCCTCGTGCCAGCCCCTGAGCCTGTAGAACTCCTTTCTGGCCTCAAGGAAGTCGTTGTAGTCTATGAAGGCCTTGTTGCCCTTGGCCGGGCCGTCTGGCTCCGGCTCCCACCAGCGAGGCGGAATCGTGTCGTCGAGTGGAGGCGTCACCCAGTCGAGGGCGTCGTGTATGCGCGCGATGCTCTCAACGGCCTGGGCAATTTTCCTGAGCCTCTCGACCGTCCATTCCTCACCGGTCGCGAGCGAGTAGAACTTGGCAAGGTCCTCCATCTTGTAGGACACGAACTTGCACGTTCCGAGCATGTCGGTGATGTAGCTCTCGTCCCTGCCCTCTATCATCGACGGCACGAGCTCCTTTGCCGGCCCCTGGTTCGGTAGCTGATGGGGTCTCGGCCAGCCCCTCAGGTGAGACGCTCCAACGTCGGCGGTGGCGTAGCTGAGGGCGTAGGTCCTCCTTCCGCGCGGGTCCCAGGCTGGACTTTCCATGCCCTTCACGTGCACGGCGAACTTGCAACCTCTACCGAGCCTCTCGCAGGCCCTCTTTACACCATCGGCAAGAATCGCCCCGATGCCCCTCCTCTCGGCCATCAGCTTGATGAGCTTTTCCTCGGCCTCCTCGTCGCCGAAGCCCCTGACCGGGAACCCTATCTCCTCCTCGCTTATGAGGCCCCTCTCGACCAGCTCAAAGAACCAGCCTATCGTCGCTCCCGTCGCTATGCTGTCGAGGCCGAGGTTGTTGACGAGCCAGTTGAAGTAGGCAACGGCCGGGAAGTTGAAGACGCCCGTTGCCGCTCCAAGCATCGCGATGCTCTCGTACTCGGGCTTGACGCGGATTCTCCTGCCCTTGTATTCGACCTCTACATACCTGGCGCACTTAATCGGACAGCTCTTGCCGTGGACGAACCACTCGGGCTCTACCTCGTACTTCTTGACCTCGTCCCCGCTCAGCTTCTCCGCCAGCTCCTCCGGAATGTAGGGCCTTGAGAAGTTGTAGGCTGGACTCATTCCGAGCGAGGCGGAGCTCCTAACTCCGTCGCTCGTCCCGTAGTTCCTCAGGTGCTCGTACTTCGGGTCGGTCGCGAAGTGCTCGTAGAACTCCTGCCACAGTTTCTGGAACTCCTCCGGGCTGGCAACCGGTGGCTTCTCCCCCGGCTCAACCACAACGGCCTTAACCTTCTTGCTCCCGAGGACGGCTCCAAGACCGCCCCTTCCGCTCGCGCGCTCGGTGTCGTAAATCACGTTGGCAATCCTGCTGAGCCTCTCGCCGGCCGGGCCAATCATTGCCATGCTGGCCTTCGGGTGCTCCTTCCAGAGTTCCTTGGCAACCTCGTAGTTGCCCCTGCCCCAGAGGTGCTTCGCATCCCGGATTTCGACCTCCCCATCATGGATGTAGATGTAAACCGGCTCTTCCGCCTTACCTTCGATGATTATCGCGTCGAAGTGCCCCTTGAGCTTGGGTCCGAAGGCGTCTCCACCGCTTGAATCGCTGATTAGCCTTGTCTCAGGGCTCTTGCTAACGGCTATGACCTTGCTGGAACCCGGAATCAGGCCTGTCAATCCACCGGTGGCGAAAACGAACTTGTTGGCCGGGCTGAGCGGGTCGGTTCCCGGCGGGACCTCCCGGTAAATCAGGTAGTAGCCGAGACCCTTTCCGCCGACGAACTTCCTTATCACCTCATCGGGAAGTTCCTCGTAGGTGACCTTTCCCTCGGTCAGGTTCACGCGGGCTATTTTGTTCTTGTATCCGTGCATCAGACACACCTCCGGGCTTTCTCCCTATCTTCCCTACTCAATCTCCAGCCCATAGCGCCGGCGTTCTCTTCCACGTGCTCCTTCCTGCCGGCCTTGGGAATCGCTATAACGTTCTCCTCCCATATCAGGTAGTTTAGCGCGACCTGGGCCGATGTTTTTCCGTATTTTCTCCCAATCTCGGCCAGACAGGGGTTCCTCGCGAGTGAGCCCTTCTCCAGCGGGGTGTAAGCTATCAGCGCAATCTTTTCCTTCTTCATGTAGTCGAGAAGTCCACTCGTTTCGGGCCAGCGGTCGCGGAGGGAGTACTTTACCTCATTGGCAACGATTTCGTACTTCCTCATTGCCTCCTGAGAGCGTTTCAGAAGCTCCAAGTCAAAGTTGCTGACGCCGATGTATCTTATGACCCCTTCATCAACCAGCTCCTCGAGGGCGTGGAGGGTCTCCTCTATCCTTCGCCACTCGGTTCCGGGCCAGTGGAGGAGGTGCAGGTCAATGTAGGTGCCGAGCCTATTAGCGCTCGCCCTTACCGCTCTCTTCGCCCTCTCGTAGCCGAAGTTCGTGGGCCAGACCTTGCTGATGATGAAGAGCTCGTCCCTGTCAAAGCCCTCGATGGCCCGTCCAACCAGCTCTTCCGAGTGGCCGGCGCCGTAGAACTCGGCGGTGTCTATGAGATTTATGCCGAGTTCGAGGCCGTAGCGGAGAACCTCGACGCTCTCCTCGTCCCGCGAGTAGTCGGGGCTCTCGTAGCCACCAATCCCCCAGGTGCCGAGCCCTATCGCGGTTACCCTATCCGAACCGATAGCCTTCAAGTCCTTAAAAACGCCCACAATACCACCTAATAAAATAGAAGCGTTTAATCCCTTTTAAGGTTTCCGTTTGAACGCTAAAATCTATGTCACAAAGTTGTGGAATCAGACCTCTTCGAGCTTCTTCCTGACTTCCTCGGTGTTCCTCCTGGTTTCCTCAAGGGCGTTCTTCAGCTTCTCCAGCTCGACCTTGAACTCGTTCAGGGTCTTGTTTACCTGGTAGAACGCGAATATGAGCACGACGAGTATAATCAGACCGAGGATTATGCTTATCCATCCGCTTGGGGTCGACATATGCTCACCTCCCCAGGGCATTTTCATCCCTCCAGCTTCTTTATCAGGTCGTTGTCTATGACGAGCCTGAAGGGCCTGGCCCGGTAGTACTTCTTGGCCCTCGGGTCGTCGGGCTCGAGGCGAAGCTCGCTCTCGACGAGTCCTGCCTTCTCAAGCTTTTTGAGGTGGAGATACAGGAGTTGCCTCGATATTCCGAGGGTTTTGGCGAGCTCGTAAACGTACCACTCCTTTTCGCAGAGTAGCTTGAGTATCTTAACCCTGACGGGATTTGAGAGTGCATCGCATACCTTTGCCAGCTCCTCGACGCTCTGGACCATGGTCAACACCGCTGATTGGGCCTGAATGGGGTTAGGAAAAGAGGGATAAAAGCTTTCCGCTGGGAACTTAGCAATCATCAGGACCCTCTGAGTTCCGCAATAGCTTCCTCCAGCAGGGCCTTGAACTCCTCCCTGTCCAGGTCGTACTTGTACTCAATCTCAACCAGCTTCTCGTCAGGGGTCGCCTCTATTCCCTTCTCCTTTAGCTTCTTTACCAGCGCGTCCGCTGAGACGTTGAACTCGTCTGCCAGTTGTTTGACCGTGTAGTCTTTTATCATAGTACCCGTGATGTAGACCGTTGAGTTCGTGGACTCCTCGTAGTAGGAGTCGTAAGTCGTATCGCTCTCCTCACTGCCAACGTAGGCCGAAAAGGCCTGGTATCCTCCCGCGAGGAGCAGGAGTGGTATTATCAGTCCCGCGATGGTCTTTACCTTAGAGCCCCTAAAGGCGGACTTCAACATGACCCACATGCTCTTGAAGCCGACGACCAGATGAACGGCTACGAGGCCAATCATCACGAAGCCAAGGCATGTGTGAACGTTGGTCAGTGTGTCCTTGTCCATTCCGAGGAACGTCCATCCTGTTGTGTGGGCAATCCTCCCGCTGGGCGCCAGGTACAAGCCTATTCCCGTTATCGCTATCGCCACGAAGACTATCAGGAGGAGCAGGTCAACGACTCCCCTAAGGAGTGCGGAGGTCCTCATTGGACCACCTCCGGTGGGCATTTTCCTATACAGAGCATCTTTCTCACCTCATCAACGCGTATATTATGAGCCCTATCACGATGAAGGGCAGGAGCAGGAAAGCCAGCTTGGCGAATATTATCAGCAGGGTGAAGGGGAGGAAGGGCCAGCCGAAGCCGAATCCCCTCCTCCCGTGCATTGGACCCATTACCGGTCCGAATCCCCTTGGCATTTTCACCACCAAATCACGCCGTCTGCTTTAACTCTCGACGAAAAGAAATGAAAGGCTTCAAATGCCGAACCTTCCAAGGAATCCCCTCATCCACTTCCAGGCGTGGGCGAAGGCGTTGGTGATGGTGTTGGTTATACCGCCGTCCTGGGCGGCCTTCATCTGACCACCCATGGCGCCGTGGCCGTGGCCCATTCCGCCCATGCCACCCATTCCGTGGGCCGGTGCGGAGCTCAGTATCTCGTCAACCTGCTCCTGCGGAAGCACCTGGGCGGTGTAGTTCACGCCCATCGCCTCGAGCTGGCCGACGAAGGCCCTGAGGTGGTTCTCACTGCCGGCCATGAGGTTGCTGTAGACGGTCTTGATGTCCTCGTTGTCGGTCTTGGCAATCCAGTCCTCGAGGTCCTTTATGTCGGTTTCCTCGATGAGGGCACCGACCTTAAGGGCGTCCTCGGTGCTCTGGCTTCCCATCCCGACGAGCTGGTCGTAGAGGTTCTGGAGCTCCTCGTTCTGGAAGACTCCTACCTGGTTGAGCGTGCCCGGGGCGGTCAGGTTGTACTTCTCTATGAGACTAAGCACCATGTCCATGTGCCTCTGTTCGCTCTGGGCTATGTTGCTGAAGACGACGAGACCGGTCTCGTTGTAGAGCGTCAGGTAAACGTCCCTGGCAAGCTTCTCCTCCTCAACCATGTAGAGCAGGCCGTTAATCTCGTCCTCGCTCAGGGGTGCATAGTAATTGGCTAGCGTGCTGTTGAGCATGGGCGCCGTCTGGGTGCTCTGGCTCGCGTAGGGGTTGGGTCCCGGCTGACCGCGCCACGCCGCGACTCCTCCCAGGGTCATTCCTATTAACAGGGCAATCAGCCCCAATCCAAACCACATCTTTCTCATGTTCTCAACCTCCTCCATGTGTAACTTCAATGTTACATATGCACGAATGGTTTATAAAGTTTGCGGTTATTGAGAAAGGTAACTGGGGGACCAAAAGGGAACCACTGAAAAAGCAGGGGGACGTTCTACCCAAGAAATCCATCAGGAAAACCCAGTGATGGTGCAACGCAGTCCAAAAAGTTGAAATTTGGAGAAAAGGATTAAGCCCCGAACTTCTCGGAGCGGTTCATGAGGTCCATCATTATGGGCACTATGTCGTGGCCCCTTATCCTGCCGAGTCCGCCACGCATGCACTCGCGCTCGCCGAAGCTCTCGGTGTAGTCCGGCCTGACGCCACCGCCGGCTATGAGAACCGGAACGGGGTCCCCGCTGTGGTTCATGACCTCGCAGGGCGTGCTGTGGTCGCCGGTTATCGCTATGACCACGTCCTCAAGGTCAACGTGCTCAATGATGTAGCCTATCATCCTGTCAGCCTTCTCAATCATCTCAGCCTTGAGCTTCGGGTTGTTGTCGTGGCCCGCTGCATCTGTCGGCTTGAAGTGGAGGAACACGAAGTCGTACTCCTTGAGCAGTTCGACGGTCTTCTTTGCTTTGGCCATCTCATCGGTGTTGTACTCGCCGGTTGCCCCCTCCGGCGTGTAAACGTCGAAGCCTATCGCCCTCGCAACGCCCTTGACGAGCGAAACCGCTATGACGGCTCCGGCCTTGACCTTCCACTGCTCGGTGAACTTCATCGGAATGTTCGGGTAGGTTCCGGCTCCCCTTATCAGGAGGTAATTGGCTACCGGTTTGCCCTCCTTCCTGCGCCTCTCGTTGATTGGGTGCTTTTCAAGAACCTCATGGGCCTGCCTGACGAACTCCTCAAGGATTTCCGCAACCTTCTTGCTCTCCTCGTCCTCCCAGGTGAACCTGTGGGGGGGCTTTCCGGCCTCGTGGGGGTCGTTCTCGCCGACGCGGTAGCCCTTGGCCATGCCCTTGAGGACCAGAACGGCCCTGTGACCGGTGGCCCCAACGAAGATGAAGTCAACCGGGAGCTTTACCTTCTCCTGTATCGCCTTCGCGAGCTCGTGGGCTTCTTCGGTGCTTATCCTCCCAGCTCTTCTGTCAACGATTATCCCGTTCTCGATTGTTGCGAAGTTAACTCTAAATGCCAAATCGTCCTCATCCAAATCCAACCCGACGCCGAGGGCCTCAAGGAAGCCCCTTCCGCGGTAGACCTTGTAGGGGTCGTAGCCGAAGATACTCAAATGTGCCGTGTCGCTTCCCGCCGGCTGGCCGGGCTTTATCGGGTCCTGCTGGCCGAGGATTCCGAGTTTGGCGAGCTTGTCCATGTTTGGGGTCTTTGCGTACTCCAGCGGGGTCTTTCCTCCAAACTCTTTAATCGGTCTGTCGCCGAGGCCGTCGAGGATTATGAGAAGTCCCTTCCTCTTCTTCATACCTATCACCGGGGGTGATTAGTCGGGCCGGTTAATAAGTTTGTTGGGCAACCTTTTAAACGGCTCCCGGGAAGGTGTTCCGGAGGGGAGAAGAATGCTTGAATTCGTGACGTGGACGCTGGCGATAGTCATCGGAATAGCGATTCTCGTCTTGGCTGGGGATAAGCTGTCGGACAAGATAATCGAGGTCGCGAGGAAGGCCGGAATATCGCCCCTCGTCATAAGCATCGTCCTCGTGAGCCTTTCAACGACCCTTCCCGAGATAACGACGAGCGCCCTCGCGAGCTACCAGGGCGTCAACGGAATAGCCCTTGGAAACGCCCTCGGGAGCATATTCGCCAACATCGCCCTAATCCTCGGCCTCGCCTCGATGATTAGGCCCCTGAAAGCGGGTAAATCGGCCTACGAGAACTCCCTCGTTATGCTCGCCTCTCTCGTCTTCCTAATCCTCCTCTCCCTCGACGGCACCCTCAGCCGGCTCGACGGACTTCTGCTCCTCCTTGCCTACGCTATCTACCTCCGCTGGATTCTCAAGAAGCACGCGAGGAGCGAGGTCGACTGGGAGCCGAGCGGGAACGTTACGGCCCTCGACTACGTTCTCCTAATAGTCCTCGGCCTCTTCCTCGTCGGCGGTGCTGAGGCCGTCGTTTTCGGTGGCAAGAACATCGCCCAGGCTCTTGGAATCTCGGACTTCGTGATAGGAGCGACCGTCGTCGCAATCGGAACGTCCCTCCCCGAGATGACCAACGCCCTCTACGGGGCCCTGCGTGAGCGCGGGAGCATAAGCGTCGGCAACATCATCGGCGCCAACATAATGAACGCCCTCGTCGTCCTTGGAATAGCCTCCGTAATAAGGCCCATCCAGACCGGGGCTTCCGTGCTGACAATCCTCCTCGTGCTCTTCGCCATGATTCCGATGATAGTTTCGCTGAAGAGAACCGGCGGGATAGACAGGCGCGTCGGGGCGTACTTCCTCGTCCTCTACGTCGTCTACCTCGTCCTGATTTTCTCGGGCGTGGAACTGTAAGGTTTTTAAGTCCTCTCCCTTTCTTCCTTCGGTGGTGAGAATGAAGGTCCTGTGGGCACCGTGGAGAATCGAGTACATACGCTCACCCAAGCACGATGGCTGTATCTTCTGCGACTTCCCGAAGGAGAACCTGGACAAGGAGAGGCTAATCCTCTACCGCGGAAAGCACGCCTTCGTCATAATGAACAACTACCCATACAACCCCGGCCACGTGATGGTCGCTCCCTACCGGCACGTCGCCAACTGGGAGGAGCTGACCGATGAGGAGCTGCTCGAGATAATGAAGCTCACCCAGCTCATGATTAAGGCGATAAAGAGGGCCATGAACCCGGACGGCTTCAACCTTGGCGTGAACCTCGGCAGGGTGGCTGGAGCTGGAATAGACAGTCACGTTCACCTCCACATAGTCCCGCGCTGGAACGGCGACACGAACTTCATGCCTGTAATAGCGGACACCAAGGTTATCCCCGAATCTCTTCAGGAAGCCTATGACGAGCTCAAGAGGGCTATAGAGGAAGTCGAGAGGGAAGTTTGAGCTTCCATATGGATTCTCCTTCTTCTGGCAAGCTTTTTATAGTTCCTCGTCCCCTCGTTTCTTGAGAACCCTTCGGTGGTGTTTGAGTTGGAGCGGAAAAGCCTTCCCTCCAGGAAGCCCCCTGTAAAGAGGGGCGAGCGCTACAAGGTTCGGATTGAAGGCCTCGGGAAGGGCGGAGACGGCATCGCCCGGATTAAGGGCTTCGTGATTTTTGTGCCGAACACCGAGGTTGGAGAAGAGGTTCAGATTGAAATAAAAAGTGTGAAGGAACGCTTTGCCCTCGGGGAGGTCGTTGGCTGACCTCCTCATATCTTCCTTGCCCTAATCTTGAACTTCTTGTCGAGGGGAAGCCCTTCGAAGGGTTCGCTTCCAAGCTCTATGACCGGTATCTCGGCCTCGATTACGGATTCCTTCATGCCATACCTGACTCGCAGCTCCCTCAGCTTGCCGTCCCGAACCTTGACCGCGAGGTACGTTCCGTCCTCCGCCTCACCCTCCAAGATGAAGTCCTTACCGAACTCCATCGCGATTCTTTTGACGAGTGCTGGAGCCGTTTCGGGACCTATGTGTTCGACTTCACCTTCACTTCCCCGGAATCTTACCACCGGGCATGCCATCGAGGAGCAGAACTCCTTTATTGCCTCGGCTATACCCTTTGCGAAGTTCTCAAGGGGTTTGCCCATAAACGTTTCCCCGAAGCCGGCCCAGCTTGCCGTGACCTTGAGTTTTCTTCCATCCATCTTGAACGTGACCGTTAGGATTCCCTTGTCTCCCCTGAATGTGTATATTGCTTCATCTCTGCCCATGCCGACGTCGAGCTCGAACTCGTAGCCGAAGTTGAAGATGAACCGCGGGACTTTGAACCTGACCCGGCCGTTCTGGAAGCTCTCGAAGTACGGGAAGAACGGCAGGGTCTTTTCGGGTTCACTGAGTATGACCTGGAGTGTCTCCCATCCGTACGGTAGTTCAACTTCAAAGCTCTTTGACTTCACGTTTGTCCACCCCTTTTTAAGTATGGATAAAAGACCGTTGGGGGATTTTTAAATTCTGCGGAATATCACTCGCCGTCTGCAACTTTTTTCCACTTCTCTTTCGTCCTCTTCCAGCAACCCGGCGGCATGAGTTCCCGCTCCGGGCAGTAACCGAGCTGAATGCAGCGCGGCCCGAGCTTCGCCCACCTTATAATCGGTCTGAGCTCGTCGTTTCTGGCAATCTCCTCCAGCATCTTCCAGGCCACTTCGCGAATCTCCCATTGGGCCCTCTCGCAGAGCCTGAGACCGAAGAAGTGCTTCAGCTCGCGCAGGTTCATCGTTACCACTATCTTCGTCCGCACCGCCTGGGGGAGAATGAAGCGCGCGTCCTCCTTTGGAACTCCAGCCTGAACAGACTTAATGTAGAGCTCCCTGGCGTCCCGCATAAGGTCATACCACCGGTATGCCAAAAACGGGTTCTCCAAGACACTTTCAGGTATGGTAAACTCGTACTCCGCAAGCCTCTTTCGTATGGCGTTCTGGATTCTCTCCTTGAGCTCGGGGACAACGGCAAGAGCCTTGAGTATGTTGGCCCTCCTTGTTAGGAATGGGTCGGCGTCTCTGTAGAGAAGTCTTAGCAGATTTTCGGAACCCCTACCCTTGGTGTAGCGAAGGTACCCAATTCCCTGTTTTTCATAGTATTTTAATGCACCTTCAGGAAGCCCCAATTCGGACAGCATGAACATCGTATCCTCGAGGGCTTTTTTACTTGAGCTAACAAACGTTACCTCTGTTCTTTGAAAAGTGCCGTCTCTGAAGACCACTTTGATGTAGCCATCTCCGTCTAGGTAGCCCCTGAGAAAATGAGGCCAGAGGTTTTTGGATACCCCTTTAATCACCCTCTCAAAACTTAGGGTTTTATCCTTTCTTTCAGAAACCCCCCACTTCTTAAGGTCTTTGATTAGCTTTTTGTTTCCAACCCATATCCGGACCGTGTTCCTGCCCTTCTGAGCTTTTACTTTTATCCCTCGCCCAATACGCTCTGCTATCTCTATTAAGAGGGTTTTTTCGAGGTTTTTCTGGTCTATTATAAGGGCGTTCCTTGACTCATTGATGCTACCATCAGCCATTATAAAACCGAGGATGTAAGCCTTGTCCGGCTCGTTAATGTTCTCGAAGAAATCCTCATTCACAATCCTTCCATTGTAAGCTTCTCCCGCTTTTCGGGGAGTGACACCATACGCCCTGAGTATCGAGAGAACCGAAGTGGGATGGAGTCCTGTTATCTTCGCTATTTGCCACGACGAGAGACCATCTTCAATGTACCATTTAACGATCTCCTCTTCTTGGTTTATACTGAGCTTACAGTGCGGGTTTCTCTTCTCTCCAGATGGCTCGGGCAGTTTGTACTCCTTTAGGTTCGCGGAAGAAACGAACTGATACCTCTGGCTCTGCTGGGTGTAGCTTGCTATTCTGTGACGAACAAGTTGATGCGAACAAACACGAGAACAGCCCTCAATTGAGAACGTCAGAACAGCGTGCTCGAGTATGGACTCGTGGCCGTAGCCGAGAACCCTCGGGAGGTGCATCTCGACGTCCGTTTTGGTGATTCGCTCAAAAGCCTCGCTCTCCCATTCGTCCCAGTAGCTTATGAGCGCCGACCATGTGACGGTTTCAAGGGGCTTTTTCGTATAATTGACGAGCCTGACCCTGATTCCATTCATGCCGAGAATCACCAACGAGCAAAGGTGCCCGACCTTATTAGGTTTGCTTTGACGCGGGGGAGTTAAAGTGATGGTTTCTTTAGTGCTTCTTCATGCCCAGTTTTGGTCTACGTTTGGAAAGTGAGAGGCGAGGTGACTTCAAATAATTTCAGGAAAACCGATGTTTTTCCGACGAAAGGGTTATTAAATTCAGGGGCCAGCCTTAAACGGTGATGCACATGGTGGTTAGCCTTGCCGGAAGGGACGTTCTCTGCCTCCAGGACTTCACGAAGGAGGAAATTGAAACGGTTCTCAAGACCGCCGAGATGATGAAGATTTGGAACAAGATTGGAAAGCCCCACCGCGTTCTCGAGGGCAAGACCCTTGGAATGATTTTCCAGAAACCCTCGACTAGAACCCGCGTCAGCTTTGAGGTCGGTATCTACCAGCTTGGAGGTCTGGGACTCTACTTCAGCGCCAACGACCTCCAGCTCAGGCGTGGTGAAACCATAGCCGACACCGCGCGCGTTCTCAGCAGGTACGTTGATGGAATCGTCGCTAGGGTCTACGCCCATAAGGACGTTGAGGATCTCGCCAAGTACGCGAGCGTTCCGGTGATAAACGCGCTCAGCGACTTCAGCCACCCGTGCCAGGCCCTGGCGGACTACCAGACCATCCTCGAGAAGAAGGGCCGCATAGCCGGCCTCAAGGTCGTCTACGTCGGTGATGGAAACAACGTTGCCCACTCACTCATGATAGCCGGAACCAAGCTTGGAGCGAACGTCGTCGTCGCCACCCCCGAGGGCTACGAACCCGACGAGAAGGTCATAAAGTGGGCCGAGGAGAACGCGGCCGAGAGCGGTGGCTCGTTCGAGCTCCTCCACGACCCGGTTCAGGCCGTCAAGGACGCGGACGTCATCTACACCGACGTCTGGGCGTCGATGGGCCAGGAAGCCGAGGCGGAAGAGAGGAGAAAGATATTCAGGCCGTTCCAGGTCAATAAGGAGCTCGTCAAGCACGCCAAGCCGGACTTCATCTTCATGCACTGCCTCCCGGCCCACAGGGGAGAGGAGGTTACCGACGACGTCATAGACGGCCCGAACAGCGTCGTCTGGGACGAGGCCGAGAACAGGCTCCACGCCCAGAAGGCCCTGATGGCCCTCATCATGGGCGGGATAAAGGTCTGACGCCTTTCCCCTCTTTTCTACCTAATGATTTTTGCCAGTTGTGAAAGCCGTCTTTTATAAACCTTGCAATTTATGAAAGTGGTCTTTCACAAAAGGTGCAGTTTGTGAAAGTAGGGTTTCACAAACCTTATAAGTTATGAAAGCATACTTTCACACATGACAGTCAAGATTGTTAAACTCATTAGGCACAATCCCTGGTGGAAGGGGGAAGGCTGGGAGCGAGAAGACCCAAACCTCTCCCGTGTGGGAGAGATTATTCCCAGAAAGGAAATCGAGATACAAAATGGTTCGATAACACTTCTCCGGGGAATCCGCCGGGCTGGAAAGAGTTTCTACGTCAAGACCCTCGTGAAGAAGCTAATCTCAGAAGGGATACCCGCTCAGAGAATAGTCTACATTCCCTGCGACAGGTTCACGCGAAGAGAAGTTAGAGGTTTTATCAACGAGCTGAGGTTCAGACACGGCAAGCTTTACGTCTTCCTCGACGAAATAACTTATCTAGAAGGCTGGCGCCTCCTCCTCAAGGAACTCGGTGAAGAAGGAGTCACTACAGTCGCGACCGGCTCAAATCCTGTGGAGATAAAGAGGGAGGCGGAACTTCTACCGGGGAGGGGCATAGAGGGGAACGAGTACTACTTCAACCCCCTCAACTTCAGGGAGTTTGCGCGCTTCATGAACCCCAGACTGCCCGATGTCTCATTCAGGTACAGTGAGCCTGATGTTGATAACATCTTTCCTTGGTACGAGGAACTTGAAGGGTTGTTTTACGCGTACCTCCTCACAGGGGGTTTTCCAGAGGCCGTCTTAGATTTCAAGGCAACGAAGGTCGTTGGAGAGGAGCGCTACGAGGAGATAATAAGGCTGGTCCTCGGTGAGATTGCCAAGTCCGGAAAGAGCGAGGAGACTGCGAGGGAACTGTTGGAGGCCGTTTTCAGGCTCAGGGGCAACCGCGTTGATTACGTGACCCTCGCGGAAGAAGTTGGCGTTTCCCATCCCACGGTCAGGGATTACCTTGCGACCCTTGAGAGCGCGAGGGTGATTTACACCCTTGAGGCCTGGGACGTGAGCAGAAAGAGGTATGCCCATCGGAAGGAGAAAAAGATAGTCTTCCAGAGCCCCCTCATAGCGACGGCCCTTGCGGTGTATCTCGGAGACGACCCCGTTGAGTTCGTTGAGGGGAACATCGAGTGGCTCGTCGAGAACACCGTCGCCTCTCACGTCATCTGGCACCTTGAGGAACCCCTGTTGAGGGAAAAGCACTCCTTCGCGGGGTTCTACTACGACAGGACCAAGGAGTGCGACCTCGTGATAAAAGAACGCGGAAAGTTCTTTGGAATCGAGGTCAAGTACGGAAAAGTAAAGCGGAATACCTACCCATTCCCAGTGATTTACCTCTCGAAGGACGAGCTTGGAGATGACACCGTTCCGGTATCGCTCTACCTCTACGGCCTGAAGAAGAGCCGGAAGTCAATATGATTTTAAACCCCACCCCCAACTCCCCACATGCTCGAAAAGTTGTTTTCCCTTGGCTACTCCAAGACCTTCGCGGAGCGCTATTACGAACTCTGGGGAGAGCGGGCCTTAAGCATAGCCGAGGCGATGGAAAGGCCCCTGCCAAGGTGCTTCCGCGTAAACACGCTCAGGATAGAGGTTCCTAAGCTCACCAAGCTCCTCAACAAGAAGGGCTTCCAGTTTAAGAGGGTCCCCTGGACGAGGGAAGGTTTCTGCCTGACGAGAGAACCCTTCTCAATTACCTCCACGCCCGAGTATCTGAGCGGTCTCCTCTACATCCAGGAGGCCAGCTCGATGTACCCGCCGGTTGCCCTCGAACCAAAGCCCGGTGAAACCGTTGCGGACATGGCTTCCGCCCCGGGCGGAAAGACGAGCTATCTGGCCCAGCTAATGGAAAACGAGGGCATTATCTACGCCTTCGACGTCGGCGAGGACAGATTAAAGGAGACCCGGCTCAATCTCTCGCGCCTTGGCGTTACGAACACCGTTCTCTTCCACCGCTCTTCGCTCTACATAGAAGAGCTTGGCGTTGAGTTCGATAAAATCCTCCTCGATGCCCCCTGCACCGGCTCCGGGACAATACACAAGAACCCCGAGCGGAAAGCTAACAGAACGATGGAGGACGTCAAATTCTGCCAGAACCTCCAGATGAAGATGCTTGAGAAGGCTTTGAGCGTCCTCAGAAGGGGCGGAATCCTGGTTTACTCCACCTGCTCGCTCGAGCCGGAGGAGAACGAGTTCGTAATCCAGTGGGTTCTCGATAACTTCGACGTTGAACTGCTTCCCCTCCGCTACGGTGAGCCGGCCTTAACGAGGCCCTTCGGAATCGAGCTGAGCGAGGAAATAAAGAAGGCGAGGCGCTTCTATCCCGACAGACACGGGACGAGCGGTTTCTTCGTCGCGAAGCTCAGGAAGCTTTAGCCTTCTCTTCTTCCCCTATCGGTTTCCCCAAGGAGCCTCTCCTCTACCTCGTGGAGCTTTTCCCTGACATCGTCGCTTAGCATCTTCTCAAGTTCAGCCCTTGCTTTCTCGGCCAGCTCGAACTTCGACTTGAACTTCCCGAGTTTCACCCAGTCTATCTTCTTGCCCTCGACGAAGACGTCTATGTCGCAGAGCCTCTTGTAGCCCCTGTATTCAAGCCCCTTCAGCAGGAACTTCACGCGGAGCGGGTCTTCCCACGTCAGGAGCTTGAGCCGATAAACGGGAACGCGCATGAATGGCCTCGGGTAGTCCCAGTCCCAGCCCTCGCCGACGATAAAGCCGAGGTCGAGGTCCTCTATGATGAGAATCAGCCTTTCAATGTTCTCCTCGTAGCGTCTCTCGGTGTCGTAGAGCTTTATCGTTATCTCGTTCCACTCGGGCAGGAGCTTGAAGAGCAACAGTGGCGTATCAATCAGCAGTTCCCGGTAAACGCTCAGGAAATCCTTTTTCACGAGGACCGCCCCTTCAACGTCCTCCGGCCCTATCGGCGAGCTCAGCTTTTTCCTCGTGACCGAAATCACAGTGTCGCAGGCCTCGCCAAGGTTCAGCGCGTCAAGCTGGCTCATTACCTCCCCGTTGAACTCCTCCGCGAGCAACTTCAGGGCCTCGTCAACCTTCTCCGGGACGCGGAGGAGGATTATCGTGCTCTCAATCTCGACCCTCTCAACCGGCAGGTCGCTGTTCACTATCTTAGCGAGAACGACCTTGGCTCCCCTCCTTATCAGGAAGCCCGTGTCCGGTGGCACCGTTTTGGTCTCCTCCGGTGGCGTCACGAGTAGTATCGTTTCAAACTCACTGCTGTCCCTTATCGCCTGCTCTGTTGGAATCTCCTCAACGCCAAAAAGCTCCCGAATTCCGGATTTTAGTTTCTCAACGTCCCCCCTCAGGAACACGATTGAGGGGCCAAAGCGCATGAGCCTCATCACAACCCCCTCCTGAGCTTGTAACCCCTAGCCGTGTCGGTACCCACGGGGTAATCCACCTTCACGACCCTCCCGCTCGGCAGGAAGATGAAGTTGACGCCGAGAACAGCGTTCAAACCCCTTGGAATGACCTTGAAGTTGTGGCCGTAGAGCTTGAAGTCGGCCTCTTTATCGGCAACGTCTCGCCAGCAGTGGCCGAGGGCGAAGGTTCTCCCGCCAATCTCGACGACGCTTCCCGGCTCGACGACACTTTCACTGAAGAACCGCCTCAAAAGTTCCGGGTCGTCTTCGTTGCCGGGGACGATGTAGAGCCTGGCACCGGAGCCCTTGAGAACCCGTGCGAGCTTCCGCAGACCTGCCTCGTAGGCGGGCTTCAGGTCGGGTCTCCGTTCGAGCTTGACGTTGTCCACCAGGTCCCCGGTGTGGATTATCACGTCCGGTCTCTGCTCGTCTATAAGCTCCTCAATGAACCTGTAAACGCTCTCCGGCGTGTCGCCTATGTGCATGACGAGGGTCTCCTCTGAGTTTCCCCTGAGCTTTCTAAGCTTTCTCCTCCTCAGGAAGCCGAGCATGGAGAACACTAATAGAGGTTGGCAGGTTCAGGTATATTATCCTTTTGACATAGAAACCTCAGTGCGAGCAAACCTGCAATCCGACAGACCATGAAGAAGGCCGTCGAAAAGACCACCAGCCGAACGGAATTCAAGAACAGTCCCCAGAACAGGACTGAGGGAAGATACGGTGTGAAAAGGACGTTGCCAAACGGCTTTGGGTTAATCTCGGAGATATCCCCTTTCATCTCAGCGTCGTCCATAATCTTTGAGAGTTCATGGAGGATGTACACTCCAAACAGCACAATCAGAAAGAGACTGCCAAAGGCGAAGAAGCTGTTGGCCGTTTAAACGCCCAGAAGAATGTGAAGGCTACAGTTGCTCCCGAGAGCATGAGAATGACGTCGCCCATGAGCTTTCTCCTCTCGAGAGGGGCAAACGTGGTGGTTCTGTTTATGATGGAGAGCCATATAACTAGATAACCCGCCTCAAAAAGGATGAACAGCCCGATTTGAGTGGCAAGGCTTGAATAAGTGATAAATGGGAATATTAGGAAACTAAAGAAAAACGCCATTGTGGAAGCTACACCTGCAAGCAATCTATCGGGAATGGCGATTCCAGTCAGAAGCGCAAGGAGAATTCCGAGCAGGAAAGGTGTCCTCAGCAGAAGTCCAGCAATTAGCTTTGGCCATTCAATCTCAATGGGGACTAATCCCTGCCAGTAAACCTCAATAAATTGTGTGCCATTTACTTCCGGAGAACTGAACAAGAGTTCTGAGGGTATGCCTACGTTAACAGCATGATTGCCTTTCATTTCCCAGAGGGCTATTTTCACAACATTATATCTGAAATCGAAGCGCAGTTTAACAGGGATAGTTGCCCCAGGAGGATATGTGTGATTTTCCACATTAAGAGCCATCTGAAATGTCCAAGAAAACGGACCCGTAACGTTGAGCTGTTCAGGATAGATGTCTGCCCATTTGGGGTTAGTGATACGTTGGTTGGGTTGGTAATGTATCCCCTGCAGACCCCTTCTGCAGTCGGCTCGATTCCCCATCCCTGCTCATAAACGGCGGTAACCCGTATTGGAGAGCAGTTTAGCGTTGCGTTGACCTTGTATACGGAAGGCATTTTATCCGCGCCTACTGGAAGTGCAAGCAGTAGGATTAGCAACACTCCGAGACCGAGTCCCAGTGCGGTTCTCGCGTTCATCGTCCTCCATGTTTCTTACCGGAGAGCGCTTATAAATTTTTACTTCTGGTAGTATCATGCAAGCCTTATTAAGCTCCACATTAACTTATTCCGGTGTCCAAAATGAAGGTTCTCGTTCTCGGCGCCGGAAACGTTGGAAGGGCTATAGCGTGGGATTTGAGGGACGAGTTTGACGTCCACGTCGCCGACCTCAGCGAGGAGAGGCTGAAGGCCGTCTCCGAGTTCGCCACACCGCTCAAGCTCGATGCCTCTCGCTTCGACAGGCTCGTCGAGGCAATGAAAGGATTCGAGCTCGTTATTGGTGCACTGCCCGGCCGCTTCGGCTATTCATCAATCAAAGCCGCGATAAAGGCCGGCGTTGACATAGTGGACGTCTCATTTATGCCCGAGAACCCGCTAGAACTCCGTGAGGAAGCTGAAAACGCCCAGGTTACAGTGATATTCGATGCGGGCTTCGCCCCCGGACTGAGCCACATCCTCATGGGCAGAATCTGGAACGAGCTCGATGACATGAGCGAGGGCTACATCTACGTTGGTGGCCTTCCAAAAGAGCCGAGACCGCCACTCTATTACAGAATTACATGGTCACCTAAGGATTTAATTGAAGAGTACACCCGGCCGGCGCGGGTTATACGGGACGGCGAAGTTAAAGAGATAGACCCGCTCTCTGAGGTTAAGACCGCCGAAATAGAGGGCTTCACCTTCGAGGCCTTTCCGAGCGACGGCCTGAGGAGCTTGCTCGAGAGCGTGAGGGTCGGGAGGCTTGAGGAGTGGACGCTCCGCTGGCCGGGACACCTTGAGAAGATGAAGGTCCTTAGAGAGCTTGGATTCTTCAAGGAGGAACACGTTGACAAGACGCTCGAGGTCATAAGCCCGCTGATGACCTATGAGAGTCCCGATTTCTCGATTATGAAAGTTATCGGAAGCGAGCCCGGAAGGACGATAAGCTACACCCTCTACGATGAGGAGAGGGAATTCACCTCGATGGCGCGCGTAACGGGTTACACCGCCTCCGCTATAGCGAGGCTTGTAGCCGAGGGAAGCTGCATCTTCGGCGTCATTCCGCCCGAGATTCTCGGCATGCGCATAGACACCTTCAGGAGAATTCTCGACGACCTTGAGGAGAGGGGAATAAAGCCGAGGAGGGATGAGAATGCTCCATCTGGTGATAGCTGATTCGGAGCTTGAGCTCGTGCCAAAATCGATAGTGGAGCATCCAGCCGTTGTGAACTACGCGAGGAGGAGGGGCAAGAAGCCGGAGGAAGTGATACTTGAGAGCAGTTACCACCACGCGGCGCTCAGGAAGCTCGAAGACGGTGAGAGGCGCGGAAGACCGGACATAGTGCACATCTGCCTACTCAACGCTCTGGAGAGCATAGCCAACAAGGAGGGGAAGCTCCGCGTTTACGTCCACACGAGGAACGACGAGGTGATATACATAAAGCCAGAGACGAGGCTTCCAAGGAACTACAACCGCTTCTTGGGCTTAATGGAGAGCCTCTTCAAGAACGGGGTCGTTCCAAAGGATTTAGCTCTACTCCGCATCGAGAAGAAAACGCTGGGTGAGCTCGTGGAAGAAATAGGTCCCGACGGGGTCTTCGTGATGCACGAGGAAGGGGAGCTAATGAAGCCGAGGGACTTCGGCGAGGTTTTAGCGGGGCTGGAGAAACCGCTCGTAATCGTTGGCGGCTTCCCGCACGGGGACTTCAGGAGCTCCGTTGAGGGAAAAAAGGTTAGCCTCTACCGCGAGCCCCTGATGGCGTGGACGATTGTAAACGAGATATTGGTAAATTTCGAGGCCAATCTACTCCTTTGAATTCCATTTCCGTTATTGAACGTCTAGCATGCCACAATGTTTTTATATAATCCTTACATTTCGCCCTTGAGAATCATAGAATAGGGGTGTTTGCAATGAGGAAGGTAAACATAATGATGGCCCTGCTCATTACGGGCTACATCCTCGGTGTGTGGAGTTTCTTAGTGGTTCCAAAGTACTACATGGTCTTTGGTCTCAAGGGCTTCCTGATTTCGCTGGTTCCAGCTGTAGTTGCCCTGTTCCTGGCATACAATGAAGCCCAGAGCACCAAAAAGACGAGATATCTTATATACGAGCTGTTCTTCAAGGTTGCGAGGACCCCCGCGGTGATATTCACCCTGCTGATGTTCTTGCTTGTAATCCTTGGTGTTACGGCCTATGCCTCTGGCTGGGGTCTCGTATACCTGTTCGGTGGCAACACCACGTACACCGTCCCCTTTGCAATCCTAACGATTCTCCTTGCGGCACTCCTCCTCATGCTGGCCAAGGGCAAAACCCTTGAATTCATATCCGGAATCTCCGTTCTGATGATTATCTTCACGATTATCTCAGCGTTCCTTATCAGGAGCAAAGCCCTCAGCGTCGTTACTTCCCAGCAGGCAACCTACTACATGAATCAGGCGGTCTCCAGCATAACCTCCCTCCACCAGCCCCTCTCGTTTGAGGGCGTGATACTGCTCCTCGCCTCGGTCATAGTGGCGTTCGGTCTCGGTGCTGGAGTTTACTACGTCCTTGGTAGCTTTGCTCCGGAGGACCTCGACTTCAAGCGTGTCCTCCTCGGTGTGTTCATCCTCCAGATAATCCTCAGCTTTGCGGCCGCCTACACCATGGCGTACTCCCTCGGCCCCGCCTTCCAGGCCTTCGAAAAGAGCGTCCACAACCCAAACATGAACGTTGAGCAGAGCTTTAAGCTCTACTCCCAGTTCAGGGCCCTTCAGGCGTACGCGACGAACAGCACCGCACCGCTTCCCCAGTCGGTTAGGGTGTTCTACTTCATCCCACAGGTTCTTAAGGGCAACGTTCCGGGGGCAAGTACAATCACGTTCCTCCTGATACTCTCCTTCTA
Source organism: Thermococcus henrietii (assembly GCF_900198835.1). Classification (NCBI taxonomy): domain Archaea; kingdom Methanobacteriati; phylum Methanobacteriota; class Thermococci; order Thermococcales; family Thermococcaceae; genus Thermococcus; species Thermococcus henrietii. The sequence continues at coordinate 1,065,051 of NZ_LT900021.1, forward strand.
CTTCGCAGGTCTCACCACTATAATCGTCCTCCTTGAGATGGGCACCCAAATGCTCTCAGAAGTCATGCAGCTCGGAAGGACGAAGGGACTCGCCGGCGTTTCCATCGTTGGCATGATTGTCGCGATAGTCATGGAGCTCGGTTCGGCTAAGACGATGTTCTTCACAGTCCCGTTCAGCGTCGGTGCAATAATAGCCATAGCTGAGGCATACCCGGTCCTCAAGTCAGACCTTACCTCCAAAAAGAGCCTCCTGTCGCTTTCCCTGGTGTTTTTGGCGTTCGTTGGTGTATTCTCCCTTTACTACGCCTTCAAGAGCTCAAGCGACGCCGTTAAGCTTGGTGCAGTACTCGGTCTCGTCCTGCTGGTACCCCTTTTGATGAACGGGGTGCTCTTAAAGAGCCGTCGCTGAGCTTTTTCAAAAATTTTTTAAACGCCTTTTCTAACTCCTCCCAGAGCGCTTATGGGAGGTATGAAAAATGGGAGACAAGACCAAGGTTCAGGTCAGCAAGCTCAAGCCCGGAAGGTACATAATTATCGACGGCGAGCCCTGCAGAATCGTGAACGTGACCGTTTCTTCGCCCGGAAAGCACGGCTCCGCCAAAGCCAGGATTGAGGCCGTTGGAATCTTCGACAGAAAGGTCAGGAGCATCGTTAAGCCGACCAGCGCGGAAGTTGACGTCCCGATTATCGACAAGCGCGTTGGTCAGGTCATAGCCATAACCCCTGACACCGTCCAGATTATGGACATGGAGACCTACGAGCTCTACGACGTTCCAATCGAGACTGGCGTCGAGGACGAGGTCAAGGACCAGCTCAAGGAAGGAATCACCGTCGAGTACTGGGAGACCCTCGGCAGGATTCAGATTAAGAAGGTCAGGGGCGAGTGAGCCCCTCCCACACAACCTTTTAAAGGCCTCTTCTCGATAAACTTAGGGTGTTGCCATGGTAAACTTCAGTGAGCTTGTTCTCCGCAAGTTCAGAAACATAGCGGGCTCTCGCTACGAGGAGATACTCAAGGCGTATCAGGAGTTCTTCCTAACCGAGGAGGAGCTTCAGATTCCGGTGGTAACCTCGATTCTTCTCATCCTGGACAGGTTCTCGGGCAGGGTTCCAAACGAGGTTTTTGATGTCCTCTCCGCTTACCCCGGTGCAAGGGTTGACGTGGTCTACCTTATAGACGAGGGGCTGTTCGCGTTAATCCGCGACACCCTCGGCGAAAATGAGGCAGAGGAGTTCCGCAGAAAGGAGGAAGCCCTTGGGAGGGAGATGATAACCCTGGCGGAGAGGGCTCTGAGCGAACTTGGCCTCGACTACTCGGTTGAGATAACGTTCGCCGACAAGGTTGAGTTCGTTGAAAGGGAGAGCGAGGAAAGGGATTTGCTTGTTCTCTCAAGGCACTTTGGCTCCGAGAGCGTGAAGACCCACAAGGTCAGCCCAGTTGTTTTCAGAATCGTCCAGGGAATTAAGAAACCCGTAATCGTTTACTGAGGTGGTATCATGAACGCCCAGGAGATTATAGCGCTCGCAGTGTTCCTTGGGGTTTACGCCTTCATCATAACCGAGAGGATTCACAGAACGGTCGCCGCGATGGTCGGCGCGAGCGTTATCCTGCTTGTAGGCATAGTACCCTGGGAGAAGGTCCCCGAATACCTCGACCTCGGAACGATTCTCCTCTTGGCCGGAATGATGGTCGTCGTGAACGTCTCCCGCGAGAGCGGGCTCTTCGAGTACATTGCCATAAAGACTGCAAAGTTCTCAAAGGGCGACCCCATGAAGGTTCTCCTGCTGTTCTCGGTCGTTACCGCGGTTGTGAGTGCTTTCCTTGACAACGTCACCACTGTTCTACTGCTCACTCCAATGCTCCTCTACATAACCAAGAAGATGAACGTTAACCCGGTTCCTTTCCTGCTCGCCGAGATATTCGCGTCCAACATAGGCGGAACAGCGACGCTAATCGGCGACCCCCCGAACATCATGATTGGCTCCGCCGCGAAGCTCAGCTTCAACGAGTTCCTGAGCAACATGGGGCCGATAGCGGTCGTTGACCTGTTCGTGACGGTAGCCATAGTTTACCTCGCATACAGGAATACGATTAAGGTCAGCCCGTCGAAGAGGGCCGAGATTGAGAGGCTGATAATGGGAATGGACGAGCGCGATGCGATACGTGACAGGGAGCTCTTCAGGAAGTCGGTGATAATAATCCTTGGTATCGTCTTGGGATTCTTCCTTCACGACACTATGGGCGTTGAGCCGGCGGTCATAGCGCTCCTCGGCGCTTCTGCGATGCTCCTCTGGAGCGGTTTCTCGCCGGAGGAGGCCCTCGAGAAGGTCGAGTGGGCGACGCTCTTCTTCTTTGGAGGGCTCTTCCTAATCGTTGGAGCCCTAGTCGAAACGGGGGTTATAGACGCGCTCGCCGACAGAATCATCGGGCTCATTCACAGCGAGGCCCAGGCAATATTCGTAATCTCGTGGTTCTCGGCGATATCGAGTGCAATCGTTGACAACATTCCCCTCACGGCTACAATGATTCCGCTGATAAAGGCGATGGGTTCGAGCATGAACACATATCCTCTCTGGTGGGCGCTCTCCCTCGGCGCCTGTCTCGGAGGAAACGGTACCGCTATCGGTGCGAGTGCCAACGTTGTCGTCATTGGAATAGCTCACAGAGAGGGAATTAGAATAACCTTCGGCGAGTTCCTGAAGGTTGGCGCCGTGATAATGTTCTCGACAGTTTTGGTGGGGAGTTTAATGCTCTGGATTAGGTACGGACTGTGAGGTGGTGGTATGAAGATACTTGTCCTTGTTGATGGTTCGAAGTGGAGCCAGAAGGCGGCCCTGCATGCCTTCGCCATAGCGAGAGGCAAAAACGCGAAGGTCGTCCTTTTCTCGGTTCTCGACAGGAGGGAGGCGAGGGCCATAGCGTTCCACGCCAGCGTTCGGAGCGGAAGCCTTGAGGAAATCAAGCGCTTTGAGGAGACCCTGTGGGAGGAAAACAAAAGGAGCATAAAGGACCTGCTAACGACGCTCCTCGAACTCGGCCAGCGCGAGGGCGTCAACTGCGCCTTCAAAATCGTCGAGGGACCGGCCAAGGACAGAATCCTTGAGGAAGCGAACTCGGGCTACTCCCTCGTCGTCATGGGCGCCTACGGAAAGAGCGGAAAGACGAGGATAGGCTCGCTCCTCGAGGAGGTCGTCGGTCACATTGAACCGCCTGTGATGATTGTGAGGTAGCTTTAAAACCCCTCTTCCAATTCCGGGCCGGGTGGTGGTATGGAGTTCCTCTACACCTACGAGACATTCAAGCTTGAGCTCCCCCTCACGGAGCCCGAAAAGGCTAGGTACGTTATACTCGGGGTTCCCTTCGACGGGACAACGAGCTACAAAGCTGGAGCGCGCTTCGGGCCGGCGCTGATACGACAGGCGACGCTGAACCTCGAGAGCTACGTACTGGACTACGACCTTGACATAGCCGAACTCCCGATAGCGGACATCGGTGACGTCGCGGTCGTCGCCGGTGACCCGAGGAGAACCGCCGACAGGGTCAGGGAGACGATTGAAGAGCTTAAGCGGGCGAACCCGAACGCGATACCGATACTCCTCGGCGGGGAGCACTCCCAGACGCTCGGAGCGGTTGAGGCTTTAAGACCCAAAAGCTACGTTGTCTTCGACGCCCACCTCGACCTCAGGGACAGCTACGAGGACAACCCCTACAACCACGCCTGTGTCGCCAGAAGAATAGCGGAGCTGGAAGTTAAGGAGGCCATGTTCGGAATCAGGAGCGGGACGAGGGAGGAAGTTGAGTTCGCGGAGGAAAGAGGAATCCGCTGGGTTCACGCAAGGGACTATGACTTCGAGTCGTTCGTGGAACTCGTTAGGCCCCTTCCGGAACCGGTTTACCTCTCGGTGGACATAGACGTCTTCGACTTGGCCCTCGTCCCGACGACGGGAACGCCCGAGGCCGGTGGTCTGGGCTTCTGGGAAGTGGTTGAAGCAATCGAATGGTTGGTTGAGAACAAGAGAATAGCGGGTTTCGATATAATGGAAGTCGCTGGGGAAACTATTGGTAACCCGACTGCGTTGACAGCCGCAAAGTTGCTCTTCTACTTCATTGGGGCAATGGAAAAAATGGGGAAGTCATGAGGCCCTTGCCCTCTTCTTCTCGTGGTACTTTCTCATCCTGTCCTCTACCGTTTCTGGCTGGAGGAGCCGGCTCTTGAGGAAGGGCACCCACAGGGTCTCGGTTATGACCGACGCCAGGACAGTGATAACCGTTACCGCGAGGATTACCTCTCCCCAGTAGACGGTCAATGTACTGCTGTGGTATTTCATTGCCAAGCTGAGCGGCAGGGCCGCGAGTGCCGATGGAACGACACCCCTCGGGCCCTCGAGGGCTATGAAGATGTACTCCTTCTTGCCCCACCACTTGAGGATTGGTAGCGCCGCTATCGGCCTGGCGACGAGCATTATGAAGTACGCCACGAGGATTCCGCCCCAGAGGTTGTTCAGCAGGGGCTTGAGATTTAGGCTCGCCCCGAGGAGGACGAATATGAATATCGTCGCTATGGCGGCTATGCTCTCGTTGAAATGAACCTCCTTTTCGATGGCCTTCATGACCTTGTTGAGCACCTGGGGCTTCTCTCTCTTGCTGAAGACCTTATAGTTACCGAGGATTATTCCGGTGGTGGTCGCCACAAGGTAACCCGAAGCTTGGAGCTTTTCGCCAATCATAAAGCCTCCAAAGGCCAGGAAGAGGGAGAAAATCTCAATCTCTGGGAACTCGAATATCTTGGTTTTCTTGATGAACCAGTAACCGAAGGCACCGACGGCTATGCCTACGACTATGGAAACGACGACCTCGTAGAGGAAGTAAACGACCGCCGCACCGTAGACGCCGAGGTGTGAGCTAAAGCTTGCGAAGATGCCGCCACTGGCATTGGGCACGAGCATAGCCACTGCAACGGCCGTGAGGACTATACCGAGGGGGTCGTTGAAGATTGACTCCGTGACTATCGTCGTTTCGATGTCCTGCTGGACGCGGTACTGCCTGAAGAGTGGAATCAACGTGGCCGGGTCGGTTGCGCTTATGATGGCGCCGAAGAGGAACCCGATGAGAAACGGGGCGTGAAAGACGACCGAGAAGAACCATGCCGACAGAAGAGCCGTGATGAGGAGCCCGACAGTGTCGAGGGTTGCTATCGTTGGAAAGTTCCTCTTCAACAGCTTCCAACTCAGGTTGTGGCCCTCCGTGAAGAGAATCATTACCAAACCGAAGACACGAACGTAATCAAAAAGCTCGTGGGCAATGTTCCTTGGTACGAGCGCGGCTATCGGACCGAGTATCATGCCCGCGATTATGAAGAGCGGGACGTAGGAGATGTTATAGCGCCTGCTTATCAGCATGGCAATTATCCCTGAACCCAGCACCGCCACAAGGACCCTCGCAACCATGTCTGTTGTCATGTTACCGCCTCCTTTTTTCTTCGTTTCACGTCTTGTAGGATAGAATTTAAAACTTTCCCCAGGTATTTTTAAGAGTTAGGCATCTCTAACGATAGAGTTTCAGAAAAAAAGGCCGGAACTGGGCGTTTATCCATAGAAAGTTGAACCACTCACCAGAGGTATATCCCCTCGATGGCGTGATAATAGGCTTTGTAGATGTCTTTTTTCGTGACGACACCGAGAAGCCTTCCGGAATCATCCACAACGGGGATGAGGTTCTGGTCGTTCATGAGAATCTTTTCCAACGCGTCCTGTGCCGTCTCCCTCGGCGTTACAACTGCAAAGTTCCTTCTCATGAACCGCTCAACGGGGAGCTTCTTGATGGCGGTTGACTTACCGAGTATGTCGGGAACCCCGATTATGCCAACAACTCGTCCCTCGTCATCCACAACGGGGAGGAAATCGTGACCCGTGGAGGCTATTATGCGCTCAACCTCCATTAGGGGTCTCTTTTCGTAAATCCTGACGACTTTCGTGCTCATTATCTCGTGAACGGCTATTGTCTCCAGGATTAATGGTCTTCCCGTCTTGACTTTGATGCCCTTCCGTTCGAGTTTAATTGTGTACACGGAGGACCCCTTAAAGAATGCCCTCGCCGTCAGGAACGCAACGACTGAGGTCAATGCAACCGCCGGCGAGTAGGCGTAGGTTCCGGACATCTCGGTTATCATAATTATTTGAGTTAGCGGGGCCTGAGTTGCCGCCGCAAAGAAGCCGGCCATTCCCGCTAGAGCGTAGGCCTCGACGTTTGCTGGAGCGAAGTGTGAGACTAGGGTTCCAAAAGCTGAACCGAGCATAGTTCCAATGAAGAGGCTTGGGGCAAAGATTCCGCCGGAGAAGCCGGAGCTTATCGCCAAAAGCGTCGCCGTCATCTTTGCCAGCGCGAGAACAATTAGCATATCAAATGCAAACTTTCCAAGGAGTGCATCCTTTATTCCCCCAAAGCCGATTCCAAAGATACCATCGTGGGGCAGGAGCATTCCGATTAGGCCGATTCCCAGGGCGCCGATGAGGAGGCGGAGCTCGAAGGGGTACTTTTTGGAGAATCTATCAAAGGCGTCGGTGGCCCTGTAGAGAGCCTTCGTGTAAGCGTAGCCAATGAGGCCGAGAACAACGCCGAGGAGGAAATAGAAGGGAATCCCCGCGAGAACGCTTATGTTGGGATTCAGAACCGGAAAGCGGGCCGGATTGTGGAGGACCACGAGGGTTATGGCGTTGCCGATTATAGCGGAGACGAATATCGGGACGAGGTTTATCGTTATTGCACCCATGTAGATGACCTCGAGGGCGAACATTGCTCCGGCCAGGGGCGTGTTGAAGGTTCCCGCGATTCCAGCTGCCAGGCCGCAGGTGGTTATGAGCTTCCTCGCCTGCGGTTTTGGGAGCTTCTCGGCCAGCGCCGAATCGAGGGCCGCACCGATGAACGCGGCCGGGCCTTCACGGCCGAGCGGACCTCCAGCCCCAATAGAAATTGCAGTTGCGAGCGTTTTCAGAAATGCCAGCTTCGCACCAATCTTACCGCTCTTGAAGATTATGCCCTCGATGACCTCGGGGACACCGTTTCCCCTCAACTCGGGGTATTTCTTCACCATCGGCGCTATCAGGAGCGCGCCGAACACAGGGAGGAGAATGTACCCGAGGTTGACCCCGTGGAACTCGTAGGAAATCCTCGGAAGCACGGAGGTGAAAAAGAGGGAGTGGATGACCTCAATCAGCACCCTGAACACGAGCGCACCCACTCCCCCAACTAATCCCGCCAGCGCGGAGATTCCGAGGAGGATTGACCATTTCCTGACGTACTTCTGAAGGTCCCACTCCCCGTTCATAGTCCTCAACCGAAGAAGGCTCCCATCATGTCCATCTGCTCGTCGCTCATGGACTTCACTTTGAACTCGGGCATCTCGGCCTTGAGCTCCTCGTACTCCTCCCCGGTTATCTCCCTCGCCTCACCGTCCTCGACGAGGTAGAAGATGCCGTAGTCAGGGTCGCGGTAGGCCACGAGGAACTTCCCGACCTCAATGTCGTCGAAGTTCACGAAGATGACGTTTCCGCCGGTGTAGGGCTTCCTGCACTTGAAGGGGAAGCTGGAGGAGTTGAGCATCGCATCACCCAAGGCCTGGTTGGCCTTCTCGCCGTTTATCTCGGTCCAGAATGGCCTTCCCTCGAAGTCGCCCTCGACGACGATGAGAAACCTCTGGCCGTCGAGCTCGACTATCGGGGCTCCGCTCTCCTGCAGTATCTTGAAGAGCTCGCCGATGGTTTCCGCGTTTCTCAGAGACGAGACGAATCCCTCAACCTTCATGCCTTTCACCGTTCTCAACTCCAAAATCCGGGTTATAAGGGTTTGGGAGAAGGTTTTTTAGAGGCCCCGAAAACTTTGGGCGGTGGTGAGATGTTAGTAGATGCCGACCTTCACCTTCACTCCCGCTACTCCAAGGCGGTCTCAAAGGCGATGACGATACCCAATCTGGCAGAAAACGCGCGCTTCAAGGGCCTTGGCTTGGTCGGAACGGGTGACATTCTCAACCCCCATTGGGAGGTGGAGCTCCTTAGATACGCCAAGAAAGTCGATGAAGGGACCTACGAGCTCAACGGGGTTCGCTTCCTCCTAACTACTGAGGTCGAGGACAGCAGGAGGGTTCACCACGTCCTGATTTTTCCGAGCATCGAGACGGTTCGCGAGATGAGGGAAATCCTCAGAAAATACTCAGCCGACATCGAGACAGAGGGCAGGCCCCATTTGAGCCTTTCAGCTGGAGAGATAGCCGACCTGGCCAACGACCTCGGCGTTCTAATCGGCCCGGCCCACGCCTTCACCCCCTGGACGAGCCTCTACAAGGAGTACGAGGGCTTAAAGGAGGCCTACGGAGGGGCCAAAATCCACTTCCTCGAGCTCGGCCTCTCTGCCGACAGCGAGATGGCTGACATGATAAAGGCCCACCACAGATTAACCTACCTCAGCAACAGCGACGCGCATTCGCCGATGCCCCACCGCCTTGGGCGAGAGTTCAACCGCTTTGAGGTTGAGGAGGTTACCTTTGAGGAAGTCCGGAAGGCGATTCTAAGGCGCGGCGGGAGGAGAATCGTCCTGAACGCTGGTTTAGACCCAAGGCTTGGGAAGTACCACCTGACGGCCTGCTCCCGCTGTTACGCCCACTACTCCCTCGGCGAGGCGAAGGCCTTCAAATGGAAGTGCCCCAAGTGCGGTGGTCGGATAAAGAAGGGCGTAAAGGACAGAATCCTTGAGCTGGCGGATACGGAAGAGAGGCCGAAAGACAGACCGCCCTACCTGCGCCTCGCTCCCCTCGCCGAGATTATCTCAATGGTCATCGGCAAAGGGGTTGAGACCAAAGCCGTTCGGCTGATATGGGAGCGCTTTTTGAGGGACTTCGGGAGCGAGATTAGGGTTCTCGTCGACGTTCCCGTTAAGGAACTTGCAAATGTCCACGAGGAGGTAGCTAAAGCCGTATGGGCCTACCGCAACGGGAAGCTCATCGTTATCCCCGGCGGTGGCGGGAAATACGGGGAGATAAAGCTCCCAGAGGAGATTAGAAAGGCGAGGGTTGAAGACCTTGAGAGCGTTGAGGTAGAAATTCCCGAGGAGACCGAGAAGCCGAGGCAGATGAGCATAACGGACTTCCTCAATGTTGCCCGGTGAGATTGGCAGGATTCGTGAAAAGTTGCTAAACGTGATTGGCAAAATCTTTAAAAATTTGCTAACTAAAATTAGCAAGGTGTGAGTGATGGAAAGCGTTAGGGAGGTCGTCGAGGACTACCTTGAACTCGATGTTGGGGGTGTTGAGAGGGAGCTTGATGTCCCCCTGCCGAGGGTTCCGAGGGCAGTTGCCATAACCGGCCCGAGAAGAGCGGGCAAGAGCTTTTACATGCTCCAGCGCTTCAAAGGTCTCCTCGGAAAGGTTCCTTCCCTCTACCTGCCCCTCGATGACGATAGAATTTACCCCCCAACGCTCAAGACTCTCAACGGGTTCCTTGAGGTTTTCCATGAAATCTACGGTGAGAAAAAGGGTGTTCTATTCCTCGATGAGGTTCAAGAAGTGGAGAGCTGGGAGCTCTTCGTCAAAAGGGCCGTCTCTCTGGGCCACACGGTTTTTGTTTCCGGCTCGTCATCGAAGCTCCTCAGCAGGGAAATTGCGACCCAGTTGCGGGGGCGGGGAGTTTCGTTTGAGCTCTACCCCTTCTCCTTTAGAGAGTTCCTCCGGGCCAAGTCCTTCACACCGGGGGAATCCCTCCCAAAGAAGGCGAGGGTTAAGGCCCTCCTTGAGGAGTACCTCCTATGGGGCGGCTTCCCAGAGGTCGTCCTTGAAGACTCTGAGCTTTTGAAAAGGAGGACCCTCGAAGGCTACGTTGATTTGATACTCTACCGCGACGTTGTTGAGCGCTTCGGGGTAAAGAACACGAGGGCGCTTAAGCTCCTTCTGAAGCTCATCGGCTCGTCCTTCGGCAGGGAGTTCTCGGTGAGCAAGACGGTCAGGTACATGAAGGGTATGGGAGTCGAGACCAACAGGAACACGCTGTCCGCTTACCTTGAACACCTGGAGGACGCGTACCTTGTCCTAAAGGTCAGAAAGCTCGCACCTCCGAGGGAGAGCGAGAAGGCTCCCCCGAAGGTCTACCTCGTTGATTCTGGATTGGCGAGGGTGTTCAAGGACAAGGTCGAGTTCGGAAGGCTGATGGAGTCCGCCGTTTTAGTTGAGCTTTTCAGGCAGGGAATCAGGCCGTACTACCTCAAGACCCACAAGTTTGAAGTCGATTTTGTAATCCGGGAAGGGGATTATTACAGGCTGATTCAGGTAACGCGTTCCACCGAGGGAACGCTCGAAAGAGAAATTAAAGCCCTCGAGGAGGCTTCAAAGGTGCTACCCGTTCACGAAAAGGTCCTCATAACATGGGACGAGGAGGGGAAAGTCGGAGACGTTGAACTTATACCCCTGTGGCGGTGGCTCCTGGGGGTGAAACGGTGAGGGAATCCGAAATCATAGACCTCTTCCTCAGGCACCTCAACCGGCAGGGCGATTTACCCCTCGGGGACGATGCCGGTGCCTTAAAGCTCGGTGAGAAGTGGCTCGTCGCGACCAACGACATGCTCGTCAGGAAAACGGACGTGCCCGATATAATGACTCCCGAGCAGGTCGGCTTCAAGGCAGTAACCATGAACGTGAGCGATATAGCTTCGATGGGGGCAAGGCCGGTAGGCTTCCTCTTCTCCCTTGGGATTCCGGGGGATTTGGATTCGGACTACCTTGAGGGGATTGCGAGGGGAATCGGTGGGGCCCTCGACTTCTACGGCCTTCCTGTCCTGAGCGCCGACACCAACGAGGCCGACGACCTCATCATAGACGGTATAGCGCTGGGGCTTGCCGAGAGACCCCTCACGCGCTCTGGAGCGAGGCCGGGTGAATTGCTCTGCGTTACCGGCGACCTGGGGAGGGCTTTGGCCGGCTACCTCGTCTGGAGGAACGGGCTCGAGGTGAGCGACGCAGTTAGAAAGGCCCTCTACGAGAAGTTCCTCAAGCCAAAGGCGAGGGTTGAGGAAGGGATTGCGCTCTCAAAGGTGGCCAGCTCGGCGATAGACATCAGCGACGGCCTCGCGAAGGAGCTTTACCTCCTCGCGGAGATGAGCGGCGTTGGAATCGAGGTTTATCCGGAGAGACTACCCATCGGAGAGGGCGTTGAGGAGGTGGCGGGGCTTTTAGGCCTCGACCCGGTGGAAGTCGCCCTCGCGAGCGGGGAGGAGTTTGAGCTGGTCTTTACGGTTTCGCCGGACCTCGCGGATAGCATTGATTTTGAGTTTTCGGTCATCGGTGTTGTTACTCCCGGGAAGGGCGTTTACTCAGTGGTTAATGGGAATAAAAAACCAGTTCCAAGGCTTGGTTGGGAGCACCTGAGTCACCAGAAGGTTTATAACCACTGACATGGAAGGAGTTCCGTATGTTTAGTAGTATTAAAATGGAAGTGCTGACTGGAATCCAGCAGGCAAAGTGCGCAAGCCTACACTACTTCCTCCTTGCGATAGCCACATACTACGTAAGCGTCTTCCTGTTCGCCGTCAGATGGAAGTACGTGCTTAGGGGCACCGGTGTTGACGTCCCAATCAGCGAGCTCTTCAAGGCGAACCTTGCCGGGCTATTTATGAACAACATAACGCCGATGAGCAGGGGAGGAGGAGAGCTCCTCAGGATGCTGTGGGTTTCAAAGCTTCGTGGAGTTCCGATGGGCATCTCTGCGGTTACGATAGTCTACGAGAGAATCCTTGAGTCAATCCCCGTCATGGTCATGGTCGCAATAGGCTTTCTGTACTTCGCAACGTCCGAGGCTCTCGTGTTGATTCCCCTCCTCCTCGGCCTGTTAATGATTTGGCTCAAATGGGAGGGGTTCATCGAGCTAACGCTTCGGCTCTTCCGCGTTGAACTCTCCGATGAAGACCGGGGGAGGATACTAACCCTTAGGAGGCGCGGGGAAGTCAACCTCGTCGGAATCACTGCCAGTTCGCTCGTGTGGGCCCTTGACGTCGCGAGGCTCAAACTGCTCACGCTGGCCTTTGGTTTGAAAGTTTCCTTTCCGGTTCTCGTGTTCGTGTCCGTCGTCAACCTTATCCTTGGGATAGCCGCCTTCACCCCCGGTGGGATAGGCATAGTTGAGGGTGGTCTAGTTGGGACCCTCACCTACGTTGGCCTTCCCCCCACACTGGCCGTGTCGGTGGTTGTACTCGAAAGGTTTATTTCCTATGTCTTGGGTAGTCTATCTGGGCTCGTGGTGCTCTTTACCTCCGGGGGAAGGGAAGTATGGAGAGCCTTAAAATCGCGTTAGTGAGTGACTGGTACTACCCAAAGCTCGGCGGCGTTGCGGTTCACATGCATGACCTCGCGCTTCACCTGCGGAAGCTCGGTCATGAGGTTTCGATAGTTACCAACGACCGGGTGACCGGCAGGGAGGAGGAACTCAGGAGGGAGGGTATCGGTTTAATCAAGGTGCCGGGATACACCTTAGGGAGCGTTGGAATCAACATGAGTATCTTCTCCAAAAATGCCTCTCACATGATACCCTACATTGAGGGGCACGACATAGTGCACGGTCAGCACGCCTTCACCCCACTTGCCCTCAAAGCCGTTTCCGCCGGCCGAAAATCTGGAAAGGCAACCCTCCTGACGACCCACAGCATAAACTATGAGAACTCGTCAGCTATAAAGGCTCTGGCGAGGATGACGTTCCCGTACTTCAAGTACTACCTTGGAAACCCGCACAGGATAATAGCCGTCAGCAGGGCCTCAAAGGAGTTTATAAGGCGCTTCACGAGGGTTCCCATAGAGGTCATCCAGAACGGTGTTAACGTGGACTTCTTCGACATACCTCTTTCGAAGGAGGAGGCCAAGGAAAAGCTAGGGCTCGGTGAACGGGTGATTCTCTACGTTGGTCGACTGGAACCAAGGAAGGGCGTTAGCACGCTCATCAACGCAATGAAGCACGTGGACGGAACCCTTCTCGTGGCCGGTCAGGGGAGTATGCTCCCAATTCTTAGGGAGAGGGCCAAGCTTCTCGGCGTTGGGGAGCGGGTCAGGTTCCTCGGCATGGTGGAGTACCCGAAGCTCCCCCTCCTATACAGGGCCAGTGACGTCTTCGTCCTCCCGAGCCTGAGCGAGGCCTTCGGGATAGTTCTCCTTGAGGCAATGGCCAGCGGTACGCCTGTTATTGGAACGAGTGTTGGAGGGATTCCTGAGATAATAGACGGATGTGGTTTGCTCGTCCCCCCGGGGAACTCCGAGCGGCTGGCGGAGGCCATAAACCTCGTCCTCGGCAATCAGAACGTGGAGAAGCGCCTCGGCCGTCTCGGGAAGAGGAGAGTCGAGAGGGTCTACGACTGGAACGTCGTCGTGAGAAGAATAGTGGCGCTCTACCGTGAGGTCCTCGACGAGGTGGCGGAGAATGGCTAAGATAGTAATGCTGACCTTCGACGTTGAGCACGACTGCCCGCCGTTCGCAGAGACAAGGAGGGGCATGGAGGAGGGCCTCCCTCGCGTTATGCACCTCCTCGAGGAGTTTGGAATCAAAGGAACTTTTCTCTTCACCGGCAGAATCGCGGAGGAATTCCCGGAGCTGGCGGAGCGCGCTGGAAAAAAGCATGAACTCGGCTGTCACGGTCTTGAGCACGAACGCTTTGACCGGCTTTCCTTTGAGGAGGCGAAGCGCAGGCTTGAAGAGGCTAAAGAGATTCTCTCCCGCTTTTCCGAGCCGGTCTCTTTCCGCGCCCCCAACTTCCAGTTTCCGGATAGCTACTACCGCATCCTGGCTGAGCTCGGCTTTAGGGTTGACTCAACCAAGGCTCGCCACAAGGGCTGGCGCAAAGGGGTTACCGAAATCAACGGCGTTCTCGAAGTTCCCGCCACGACGACCTCCATAGTTACGCGCCTCCCGTGGAGGATGCAGGAAAGGTTTCACAGAAAGTTTGAGAGTCCGGTCGTTTACATCTTCCATCCCTGGGAGTTCGTGAGGATGCCCAAGCGCTTGAGGCCCGACTGCTGGTTTGGGACCGGTAAAGGGGCGTTGGAAAAGCTCAGAAAGCTGATTGAGTTCCACCTCGATAACGGTGCGAGGTTTTTAACGCTCCGGGAGTTCTACGAGGGATACCAAAAGCTTAAACGTGGGTGAGCGGACTTCTTCTGGGTGAGAGCCATGAAGGAGGCCCTTTACTGGGAGCCCTTAGAGGGGGGCAAGGTTCGCTGTAAGCTCTGTCCTCTTAACTGCATCATAAACGAGGGCAAGAGGGGTTCCTGTAAGATTAGGAAAAACATCGGAGGAAAACTTTACACGCTCAACTACGGCAAGGTCTCGGCAATAGGGGCTGACCCGGTGGAGAAGAAACCGCTCTTCCACTTCTGGCCCGGCTCGTGCGCGCTCTCGATAAGCTCTGTAGGCTGTAACATGCACTGCAAGCACTGCCAGAACTGGGAGATAAGTCAGGCAGACGAGAGCTTTCCCTACCTCCACGACATGACGCCCGAAATGGTCGTTGCCATAGCGAAGCGCTACGGCTGTGAGAGCATAGCATACACTTACAACGAACCCGTAATCTGGTACGAGTTCGTTCTCGACACTGCTAAACTTGCGAAGAAGGAGGGAATTTACAACCTCCTCATCACCAACGGCTACATCAACGAGGAGCCATTTAGAGAACTCGCGCCCTACATCGACGCGATGAACATCGACATTAAAGCCTTCAGCGACGAGTTTTACATGAAGATAGCCGGAGTTCCGAGCGGTGAGCCGAGCAGGAGGACGGCAGTTATAGCGAAGAAGGACTTTGGAATCCACGTCGAGCTGACCTACCTCATAATCCCGACGCTCAACGACAGGGAAGAGGAAATACGGGCCTTCGCCCGCTGGGTTGTCAACGAGCTTGGCGACGACACGCCGGTGCACTTCTCGCGCTTCTTCCCGCACTACAAGCTCCTCCACCTTCCACCGACACCGCTCGAAACTGTGGAGATGGCCTACCGCGTCGCCAGGGAAGAGGGCCTGAAGTTCGTCTACATCGGTAACGTGCCCGGGCACCCGGGAGAGCACACCTACTGCCCGCGTTGCGGAAAGCCTTTAATAGTCCGCTACGGCTTTGAGATTACCGAGTACAATATCACCGAGGACGGAGGGTGTAAGTACTGCGGTGAGAGAATCCCGATAGTTGGCACATACAAGAAAAGGCGCTATCCGGGGATGTGGTGGTGAAAATGGACAAGATTGAGGCGATTTTTTATATCGAAGGCCTTTCCAACGATAAGAAAGCTTTAGAAAGCGCTATGGCCAAGACCGTGGAGATGCTCAAGTCCGAGAAGGAGGCTAGCGTTAAGGATATCCACGTTGAGGACATCTTGGAGGATCCCGAGAGCGAGCTGATGCCGTACTCCGGCATGATAGAGGCGAGGATAGAGGCCCCCTTTGAGGTCATGGTGGATTTGGCCATCCGCTACGCTCCAGCGGCGATAGACGTCGTCACTACATCGAAGATTGAGCTCGATGCGAAAAGGCTTACCGAGATTCTTGGAGGCGTTTCGTACCTCATGGGCCAGCTGATTGAGCGTTTTGGTGCCTTGGCCGCTTATCCAAAGCTCGATGAGCTTGAGGAGCCCAGAATCGGCTATTCTCGGGAGGAGATTGAGTCGATGATTCTCGACGAGAGGATGGTCCTCTACCGCTTCGTCGTCGAGACCTTCAGCGAGGACGAGGAAACACTCAAGAGGGACTTCTCAAAGGCCCTTGCGTATGAGGGATGCAGGATTAACAAATTTGTGGCCAGAGAGCAGGGTACCAGTGAAAAGAGCGGGCTTAAGTACTTCCTCGTTGCAACGGAGCTCGTTTCTGACATCGAGACCCTCTTCCAGCTGGTCGCCAAGTACTCGCCGGTTGCGATTGAGGTCGTCGAGCCGGAGGTCGTTGACGTGACCCCACCGGAGGTTCAGGGAATCTTGTCTGACCTCGCCGGCTTTGCCTACGAACTTGTCACGAGGCCCCTAAAGGCGAAGGTCCTTGAGAAGGAGAACACATCGTTCAAGTTGCAAAGATAATATCGGCAAAAGGCGAATTGGCTGTAGGCATTTAATTAAGCTCCCTTTTATTTTTACGGCGATTGGCGAGCTTCTTTGGGTCTCTGAAAGGGTCTGAAAGCGAAAAGTATATATACCCCTGATGGCCAGAAGGGTATGACAACACTTTAGCGGGGGTTAATCCCCCAACAAATTAAGGAGGTGTTGTGGCATGAAGGTGAAGAAGATCGCGGCACTGGCCGTTGGTGCCGCCATGATTGGTGCCACCATGGGCTTCGCCAGCGCCCAGCCGACCGTCCCGAACATCCCGAAGGACTTCTTCGTTAAGAACGGACAGCCAAACGTTAAAATCGTGGTTGGAAGCCAGGGTGCCGCTCAGGATGTTGCGAGCGCTGCTGACATAGCTGTTGCCATCGGTAGCATACTCTACACCCAGCAGGATGTTAAAGTCACCGACGCGAGCGTTGTCGTTAAGAAGGACGTTTCCTACGACCCGGAGGACATTCCCGTCTTTGACAACACCTACGTTGGTACCACCCGCTCCTACCCTGACAACTACGCTGGTGTTGCCGGCTGGTGGAACGGAGGCTACGTTCCGAGCTATCCGACCTACTCTGACTACTACGATGACATAACCATCTCATTCAGCCCCGACTACAGCGCGACCGACGGTGGAGTTTGGTCCGACGGTGTTCTTGACCAGAGCGAGATTCAGACCTCAACTCCGGTTAAGCTCTACAACGGAACCAGCGTCTACACCGCGTACTACCACAACGATCCGATGATCTTCGGTCCGAGCGACGCCCTCTACTGGAAGCTTGCCCAGCCGGTTACCTACACCGTCAACGGCCAGACCGTTGCCTCGTTCAGCGAGGGCTACATCCTCGGCTACACCGTCGACATAAAGAGGATTGAGTTCGACCACGA
This sequence comes from Thermococcus henrietii, assembly GCF_900198835.1. Taxonomy (NCBI): domain Archaea; kingdom Methanobacteriati; phylum Methanobacteriota; class Thermococci; order Thermococcales; family Thermococcaceae; genus Thermococcus; species Thermococcus henrietii. The sequence continues at coordinate 1,082,030 of NZ_LT900021.1, forward strand.
CCAGTGGGTCCAGTGGACTTCCAAGTACGGTGTCGTCCCACCGCAGAGCATCGACCTCGTTATCCCGGAGAACAGCGTTAACGTCACCATCGACTTCCAGCTCTACGCCGACAAGTACTACTATCCCTCCGCTGCTGGAGTTATCCACAGCGGCTACTTCATCGAGAACTATCCGTACCACGCCCAGGCGGTCCTTAGGGAAGGTGCTACCGTTGGAGACACCATTGACCTCTTCGGAAAGAAGCTCCAGATAGTTGACATTGGAACCCCGAACTTCCTCGGTGACCAGAACACTTACGACATAGTCTTCGGCAACTACCAGGGCGAGTACTACATCGACAAGGGCGCCTCCAAGCAGTTCGGCAACTACACCGTCAAGGTCCTCGACATTGACATAAACAGCGTCAAGGCCCTCATCCAGGTCACCGGCCCGGAGGGAAGCGTTACCACCACCCTCGACATCGACCCGACCACCCCGACCCCGAACGCCACCGTCCTCTTCGGCGGCAAGATAAGGGTCCAGCTCCTCGACACCTTCATCGGTATCGGTGGAACCACCAGCGCCAAGATTGCTGTCTGGACCAACCTCTTCGGTGTTAACGGTGAGGACGACTCACTCTACCAGGGCTGGACCGTCCACTTCGTCGTTAACAGGACTGCCAAGCTCCTCAAGGAGATATGGCTCACCAACAACGAGGAGCTCAAGGGCTCCGAGATAAACCTCTTCGGCCAGTTCGTCGTCAAGTACGAGGAGCACACCTACACTGACACCGACAGCTATGGAACCAAGCACTACGCCGTCGATGCTTACGTCGCCATTGACCCGGCCAAGCCCGAGTACGAGTACGAGACCTACAAGGTCGGCGACGAGATTGGAGACACCGGCTACTACGTCAGCAACATAACCGCCACCGTCAGCCCGGCCAAGGCCGACGTCTTCAGCAAGGTCACCCAGCCGATAACCGTCCTCGACACCGAGATAATGGCCGAGGGCCTCAACAAGGTTGACAGCAACCTCATCCTCGTTGGCGGTCCGGTCGTCAACAGCGTCACCGCCGCCCTCGCCGACAAGCTCGGCATCCCGGCCAACTACAGCGGCTGGAAGGCCAAGTACGGCACCGGCAAGGAGAGCGGTGTCATCAAGTACATCGCCAAGTGCGGTGCCATCAACGACCACGGCGTCGTCCTTGTCGCTGGTACCGACAGGGAGGGTACCAAGGCCGCTGCCGAGGCCCTCATGGAGTACATCGCCAACCTTGGCTGATGTTTCTTTTCTTCTCCTTTAGTTCTCCTTAATTAACACCGGGAGGTTCTTGGAGTGTCAAAGAAGTTACTTGCAGTATTGCTATTGGTAGTTCTGATAGCTGCTCCACTCGGCTACATCGTCTACGGATACGAGGAGTACAAGAGCGTCATCAACCCCTCAAAGCCCACAACCATCCACACGTACGTTGTTATAAAGTACCCAAACGGAACCTACGTTTCCCTGCCGCTACCCGCGTACAATGAGCTCGTCTCACAAGGCTACAGGCCCCCCGTGGGCACGGAGAAGTACGTTATAAACGTTACCGGCTACCTTACTGGCTCTCCAGAAGTGGACGTAAACATGACGATGCTCGCCCCGTACGATAGGTTCACAATAGTCATCGGAAGTCCAAGTGTAAAACTCTGTTCGTCGAATCCGAGCGAGTTCATCGGTAGCTGTCCGCTCAGAACCGCGGCGGTTAGTGAAATCAGCGCACTGGTGAGCTCACTCTTCAAAAGGTATTATTACCAGAAGGCCCGTGCCATGGGAATGGACAACGCCAGCGCCAAGCAGTACGCCTACGAACAGACGATGAACAGGTACGATATCAGATACCTCTCGTTCATGACGAAGGTCTCGATAGGTTTGGGAAGAATCGGCAACGAGAAGCACCTTGCCGTCGTCCTGCTTGGACCCGCGGAGGGGGCAACCAAAAACGAGATACTCATCCCAAGGAAGGGTCTCTTAATCCTCGAGGGCAAAACCGACGGTGCCCTTCGCGCTGAGGTGGCCCTTATCGAGTACATCATTAACTTCCAGTGGCCCACTGGAAATCAGACGAAAAAAGCTACGGTAACGGCTACAGGCTGACTTTTCCTTCGAGGATTTCCCTTTTATCTTCCCCTACAACCGTGAAAAATTCCTCCTCGCTCTTGAATGGTCTCTTTGCGAGGATTCTGGTCGCGGTCTTCTTCCCTATCCCCGGGATAAGCTGTAGAACCTTTGGACTCTCACGGTTCACGTTTATCGGAATCGGAACCCCTGTTATGCTCCTGAAGCCGTGGTCAACTATGAGAACGTCGTAGAAGCGGTTGAGGGGGACTTCCTTGGGAATCCCGACGATTAGTGGGTAGCTCCCTATCTGTCTCCCGTAGGTCAGACCGTCCTCGAAGACCTCTGCCCGAACGTCCTTCAGCACAGTTCCGACGGGGACGACCCTCTTGAGCATCGGCAGGTCAATCTCGTGCCTTATCTTGTGCCTGTAGTGCTGAATCAGCCGCTTGTGCTTTTCCGTCTTAACCTTGCTCCGCATATGCCACAGGGGTGTTCCTGGGAAGACGACGACCTGCCTTATGTTTATCCTCCTTACCATCAGCCCGTCGTCAAGGAGCCTCTTAAGGAACTGGAAGGTTATCTCGTAGCTCTTTTTCGTCTCGCCCGGCAGGCCGAAGATGATGTTTATCCCAGGCAGGAGCCAGGGCATCCCGTTGTAGCCCCTCCTCGCGCCTACTTCGTTGAGAATCTTCACTGCCTCGTAGGTTTCCTCGGCGGTCGCGTTCAGATTGTTCAGCTTGGCAACCTTGGGGTCGGCGCTCTCAAGGCCAAAAGCCACGACGTTGCCTGGCGTCCCGTACTTTATGAGCGCCTTCGCAATCCTAACGCTCTCCTCAGGATAGTTGGCTATGACTGCTGGATTCGCGTTGTCCACGTGGAGCGTTTTAACGTCCGGCGCGACCGACCGGATTCCGGCGAAGAGCTTTTCAATGGCATCGGGGTTGGGAACCGGAACGCGTCCGTTCGGCCTCGCCATGTAGGAGAATATGCAGCTCTGTCTTCCAACCCTGAAGTGCCTCACGCCGAGGTGGTAAAGGGCTTCCACTTCAGCAACAACGTCCTCAACAGGCCTATCCTCGACGGTTTTATAGCGAACTGGCTCCGTGCAGAATGAACAGCCGCCTATGCCCATTGCTTTTGGGCATCCACGCTGGGTTTCAATCTCCACGATGACGAAGTCCGGGTAATCGGGAAACTGCCTCACGACCTCCGCCCCAATAATTGCATAATCGCGTAATTCGTTATAATCCCTGAACCTGAAGGGGTCGGCGTCCTTCGGATTGGTTAGATAATCGAAGAGGAAAGCCTCCAGGTCTCCGTAGACGACGTGGTCGAAAACGCTCTCGGCCAGCCGGAGCTCCCGGCTCGTGATTTTAACGCCACCCATCGAGGCCGAGCCCATGAAGGCCGGCCCGCCAAGGATTTTGGTCGCCTTTACGTCCCTTATGAAGCGCGCCACCTCCTCGACGCTTCCAGGGACGGCGGAGAGGTACTTACCCGGGGTGTGGAGGCCGCCTATGTAAACCACCAAATCGGCCTTCTCCAGGATCTCCCCTGTCTTTGGGAAGTTCGGTGTTCTGTTCCTCGTCTCTATCCCCCTCTCACCGAGGAAGGTCGCGCGCAGGTCGTCAATAGTCAGGTAGAACACCCGAGCGTCCTTTCGGGCCTTCTTTATCGCGCCGTAGGCGTATCTGGGGTAGATCCCAAGGTATGGCGGAACGCCGAGGCCCGCCGGCTCATCTGTGTAGCCGTCTATCAGCACTATCCGCATGTCCGGCCGTACGCGATGGGTTTTAAAAACCAATCGGCCTACACGTATGGGGATACTCAATGGAAGGGGGAGCCGTTCCCGACTGGGTTGATGAGGTGCTGAAGGAGCTTTCGAGGCTCGGTCCAAAGGAAATTCTCTCGCATATCATCGCGCAGGAGCTCAAGAGGGCCGAGCTCTACTACGAGCTTTACGAAATGAGCGGCGAGGTAACCTGGGACCAGAGGGTGCCGAGGCTTTTCAAGCACCTTTATGAGAACTCCCTTAAACGGGCAGAGAGCTACGTTAATCTCTTCCGCGAGCTTTTTCCGGGGGAATCCCCCGAGCCGCCTAAGATTGACACACCTGGCCCCAAAATTTTAAAGGACCGGCTTTGGAAACTGGTTTACTCCGGCAACGTCGGCGAGATAATAGAATACCTGATTCAGCTTGAAGACCTCTCTGACAGAATTCTGACGAGACTTGAGAGGCTCCTTTCAGGAGACGCCAGGGAAGCCCTTTCTCAAGTAAGGGCTCTTGAAAACACGAACCGAGAACTGTTGAGGGAGCTTTACCGCGAGCTCACGGGTGAAGAGCCCCTATAATCCCCTCATCCCTCAGGCGCTCTTCAATCTCCTTGACTTCAGCCGGGCAGAGCTGGAAGACTCTCTTGCCCGAGTGGGGGACGGAGTTCAGCAGGTTTCTCACTTCTTTGAGCTTTCTCTTGCCAACTCCGAGCATGTGGGCCGACTTCTTGAGGGCCGAAGCGACCGTGCTCCTTCTGTGCTGGAAAAGGGCCTTGACAAGGTTTTCGTCGAGTTCTATACGCTCGTCCTTCGGTTTTGGCTCGATTACGACGACGGCTGAATCAACCTTCGGTCTCGGCCAGAAGGCACCTTTACCAATCCTCTCGACGAGCTCGACGCTAGCCTTCGCCTGAACCATTAGCGAGAGGCGCGAGTAGTTCTTATCCCCGGGTTTCGCCACCATCCTCTCGGCGAACTCAAGCTGGTAAATCAAAACCGCCCGCTCGAACTCGTGCTTTAGGAGCTTGAATGTCACCGGCGAGGAAATCTGATACGGTAGATTGGAGACCATCTTGTTGAATTCCGGCCACTCGACCTTAACTGCGTCCCCCTCGATGAGCTCGACGTTGGGCCACGAATATTCGCTTCTCAAAATCTCTATTATCCGCCTGTCCCTCTCGATGGCGTAGACCTTTCCCGCCTTCTCGGCGAGCTCCTTTGTGAGAACGCCCAGTCCCGGCCCGATTTCGAGAACGACATCGCGTTCGCTCAGCTCTGCCCTCTCGACGTTCCTCTCGATGATGTCGGGCACTATCAGAAAGTTCTGGCCGAGGTCGCGGTTGGGTCTGAGGTTGTACTTGTAAATAAGGGAGAAGAGCTCGTCCCTCATCCCCTGAAAATCCTCCTGTGGCCGACGAAGAGCTTGTAGCGGTCCTTGTCCTGGAGCTCATCAACGATTCTCTTGGCTATCATCTTGACCGGGTCGGGGAGGCCCTTAACGCGCTTTCTCAGGTCCTCAAAGCTCTTGAAGGGCTCCCTCTGCCTCTCTTCAATGATTTCCCACATGTGCTTCTTTCCTATGCCCGGCAGGAGCTCGAGGCTGTGGAGCCTGTTGGTTATCGGGGGGGCAACGTTGAAGAACTGGATGAAGCGTTCTTCATTGTTCTTAACAATCTCCTCTACGACGTAGGGGAGTTCCGCTTTGGCAGTGTCGGTCAGGTCGTTGTAGGTTATCTTCTTGTTGATGAGGAGGATTTTATCGCGGTTCCCCTTGCCAATGAAAACCCTCTCGTAGAGCATTAGGTCCTCTTTGGGCGTTACCTCAAGGAGCGTGAAGGCCTTCTCACCGAGCACCTGGGCAACTGGCTTCCCGCTTCGCCTGCCGGTTGAGATATCGAGGTACCCCTCGGGAAGGTAGTCGAGCACGTAAGCGTACTCCTCATATTCAAGGTTTCGCCTCTTCTTCTCGAGGCTTTCACGGTAAGAATGTCTCCTGTACCTGTCCATTCTCTCTCCCCCAGAACTTATTTTGGCCCGGAGTTTTTATACTTTCCTCACGCTAAGAAAAGGAGAAAATCAGTCGAGGGGCCGGTACTCGTCAACGAGCTTGACTATCTCCTCGGCCTCCTCGGGCGAGGGCATGTAGTCCTCCTTCGCGAAGATGACCCTGATGTCGAGGTAGTCCTCGGGGAGGATGTCCACTATCTTCGAGGCTATTCTGTCGTCAATCCAGTCAAAGAGCTCCATGAGCTTCTCCTTGAGCTCCTTTGCCTTCTCGGGGCTGAGCTTGGCGAACTTCTCGGCATGCTCAAGGCTAACCCTTGCCTCGTAGAACATCGGCTCCTCGGGGTTCTCCTCCATGCCCTCCTCTTTCCTGCGCTCGAGGAGCTCCCTGGTCTCGGCTATCGTGAGGTAGCGCTCCCCGAGCTTTTTACGGCCTATCATGCTCATCCCTTCTGTGGCCTGAGGTGAACCGGGTGTATGAAGAAGGTCTTAACCTTGCCCCCGTCCCTTATCTGGACGATGTAAGCATCGCCGCGCTTGCCGACGACGGTTCCGGTCCTTCCGTGGAACCTCGGGTCGGGCATGCCCTTGTGGTAGCTCGGCTCTATGACGATGTGAACCCTCTGCCCGACCTCAAACTCCTGAAGGAACCTGGTAAGCGGGGGAAGACCCCTCTTTCTCGGCTTCTTGCTGAGCTTACCCCTGGTCTTCCTCCTAAAGCTGTGCGCTTTCTGAACCATTTTCACCACCTCTCAACTTTTACGGGCCCCAACGGGCAAACTCGGATTTACGACACGGGATTTTTCAAGGGGGGACGCTTTTCGCTCCGTTTAGACTTAGGACTAACCCCCTGGGAATCACTAAAACCTACAAGGGCCCCTTTATAAATCTTTCACTCAAAAGGTGGAAAAAGGAAAGTCATCCGCGCCTCCGCAGTGCAACGAGGAGCGGGAGGAGGAGAATAACCCCGGGCCCGCAGATGCTTTCTTTATGTGAGTCCTCAACCGTGACGACTTTGACCGGGGCTTTCTCTGCCCTCCAAATTTTTATCGGTTCGTCCACGACCTTCACGCCGAGTTTTCCCTTTGTGACCACTGGTCCAGGGGTTAGTTCAACGTCCACTGGCATTACGTTGACCCTGAAGTCGTGAGCTCCAATTAGGGGGCCCTCGGGTTTTGATTGCAGGTTGGACAGTATTGCAAAGCCCCGGAAGTGTAGCACCGCTCCTGAGGCGGTTGTTTTCCTCCAGATGGCTATGAAGGAATTCCCGTTTGCGCTCACTCCCACGGGCTCTGACAGGAACTCAGGTAGGGTCGTTTTTTCCCATGACATTCCATTGGAGACCGCGACAAAGCTACCAACCACTATTCCCATCGTGTCGGTTTTTATGACTGCGTAGGTGGTGTTAAGGTCATCGTTGCAGGCCAGCCTGAAGGCCTCAACGACAGTTGGCTGGAAAAGGAGGTAGTTCCCTGAAACGGTCAGCGCCGGTGCCGGTTCTGTTGAAGATGTACTCGTGCTCAGGACGGTGACGTTTTCACTTTTTTCGGTGCAGGTTTTCTCGGGAATCAGGGTGTACAGCTTGGCCCAGATGGTGGAGTTTCCGACGATTGCCCCAAGAACCGTCCCGTTCGAGGAACCTCCAAGAAAGTAGACTGTATTCCCCATCGAGAGCGCCGATTTTATGAAAAACCCCTTGAGAGAACTCGTTACCTTCCACGTCTCGACTGGGTTGCCTTCTTTATCGAGCCTCAGGTAGTACCAGTTCCTCTCATCGTGCAGTATCAGGCAGTATCCGTCCCTAACCGTTCCAATCGCCGTGCTGTAAAGTTCTCCGGGGCCGTGAGGTATCCTGTACTTCCCGGCCCAGAGGAGTTTCCCGTTTCCGTCGAGTGCCAGGACGACTGGAACCGTAACCTGTTTTTCACCCTTGAAGCTGTCAACGTGGGTCGCGATGAGTATCTGGTTTCCCGCCTGAACAGCGTCGTCAACGGTCATTATCCAGCCCGGGCTCACGTTGAGCAGGTAATCCTTGGACCACCGGAGCCTTCCATCTTTCCCGAGTTTAATCACCCAGATGTCTGTGTGATTTCCCTCGTCGCTCTGCCCGATGAGGAGGATTGAGCCATTGGCGGTTGCCCTGAGAATCCTTGGTGAGGGATGCAACGGGACACCTTTTACGTTCTCGCCCCACTTAATCGAGCCGTTGGGGTAGAATTCCCCAACCCAGGCCCCTGAGACCACTGGCGTTCCATTGGGGGTCAAGTTGAACGGAACAACGACGATGAAGCCTCCAGCCCCATCGTTCCCTACACCCGCTATCACCTCTGGATACGTTGCCATACCTTCTGGCGGCGCAAGTATGACCGCAGAACCGCTGACAAAGCCAATCGTAAGCAATGCAACAAACACCGCTGGGGGAACCCTCCAAGACATATCTACCACCAAATCCAACTTTGCAAAGGAAATATAAAAAGATTTCTTGAGGGAACACAACTACTCGTCTAAGATGTTCAGCACGTCGAGCCTCTCGCACCAGGCCTTCTTCCCGAGCAAATCACTAACGCTCGGCCTCGTTCGGCCTTTATCGCCTGAGACCAGCTCCTTGATGTAGAGCCCGCCGTCGGTGACGAGGCGAAGCTCAAAGTGCTTCTCGTCAACCCACCTCGCCTCGGCCTCGTGAACCTTCCTCACCCTCACCTTGTCGGCCCTTGCCTTCCTGACGCGCCAGGGTGTTCTCTGATGTATCTCAAGTCCCCTAAGTTTCCCCGCAACCTCCTCGGCTTCCTCCGGCGTTACGCCCTCCTCGACGAGGACGAGCGCGAGGTATTCCTTCCTGTGGTTCTTAGTTAGAACCTCCTCGGCTTCCTTCGCCGAGACGAAGCGAAGATTAAGAACCTCCACCTTCCCACTCGCGTTTATCTCTTCCGCTATCTTCCGGAGGTCAATCCTTCTCTTCTTCGGGCTCTTAATTTCAACGATGAAGGGCCTTCCGTTGCCCAGCATCCTAACGTCAACGTCCTCCCTTCCCGCGCCTTTGAAGACACACTTACCCTCAAAAGCCTTTGAAAACGCCCGGCAGATTATCGAGGCTACGCTGTCCTCGAAGTCGGGCAGAGGCGTCTGGGGAATCCCGCGCACGAGCTTTCTATAACGCCCGTAAACGTAAACCGGGTTGATTTGAAGCTCTATCTCACCAGAGAACGGCTCGACTATGAAAACAAGGTCGGGGTTCTTCGAGGTTTCCTTTCCCGTTGCCCTCCCGAAGGCCTTGCCGAGCTCGCGGTTAAATTCTCTGTTTATTGGCTCGGCGGTGTCAATATTGAACTCCTCCCAGATAGCCTTCTCTTTCTCCTTGATTTCCTCCGGGAAGCGGGAACCGACGAGAAACGTCTCGAACTCAATTCCTTTACTCGCTTTCTTCAGGGCCTCGACGAGCTCGGGAATCCTCTCAAAGACGTTGTGACAGAGCTCACACTCCTCTGGCTCAGCTATCGGTTCTAAGCCCCTCGCGGAGCGCTCCATGTTCAGGACGAACCTTATTGCTTTCCCCCGCTCCTCGTTCGTCCCCTTACCGAGCCTGGCGAAGAGCCTGCCGAGGCAGTGATTGCAGAGTTTGTGCTCCTCAAGAACCCTTTCGGCCTTCTCGACTATCATCGTCCCACCCTAAAGCTTTTTATTCCTCCGCCCAAGTTCCTCCGATGGCCACTCGGAGGGAGCGGATAATAAGCCTTTTGGAGGAGCGGGACTACTCCGTGAGCGAGTTAGCCCAGGTTCTCGGAATCCGGGGCAAGGGGAGCAAAAAGCTAATTCTGGAGGACCTCAAGGCGATTCAGAAAATCCTCAGGCGCGAGGGAAAGGTTCTGCTCGTCAAACCGGCCGAGTGCAGGAAGTGCGGTTTCGTTTTCAGGCCCGAAATCAACATTCCCTCCCGCTGTCCGCGCTGTAAGAGCGAATGGATTGAAGAGCCGAGGTTTAAAATCTCGATTAAGTAGCTATTGGCTGGTCATTATTTTGTATACATTCTTAAACCAATTATTCATCATCTTTTCGTGCTCCGGGTTTATTCTTGGAACTTTATCGTAATGTTCAATGTAATATTTTAACTTCTCGACAAAACCCTCTTTATTTTTGTATAAATATTCTTCGGGTAGCAATTCAGGAAAGCTACAACAATTCGGAGCCAATACAACTGAATTATTCATTATTGCCTCAATTACTTGGTATCCATAGGTTTCTTCTCTGCTCATCATCAATACAACTTTTGCTTTGCTGAGCCCCCCATAATACTCCTCCCAGCTTTTGAAAAATGTCAATCTTGCCTTTAATCCCAAATTTAAAACCGTATTCCAGAGCATCTTGTTAAACTTCTGCTTCGTGAGTCTTCCCGCGTATAGCACGTCATACTCCTTCCTTTCACGGTATGTCTTGAACGGAGGTTTTGGCAAACCAACTACCTTTATTTTGTTTGCGAGATATTGTATTCCATATTTTCTAGACGATATTAGTTTTGTTTTGTGATAATGAGAACTAACGAACACCCCATCTAACATTTTCATTATCCCCACTTCCTGCATAAACTTGCCCTGTCTTACTGGGGCAAAGTAGTCATATTTGTTCAAGCTTGTTGCGTGGCAGAATCCAAACTTCTTTCCTTTTCTTTTGAGGTATATGACCTGAGGCATTAACCCTGCGAAGCTTATATCAGCAAAAAACACATAGTCCGTATCCCGTATATCATGCTTTATGAACTTCTTCAACTGCTCTGCTTCAAATTCAATGGTTTCATCAATCGGGCTAAACAGTTCTAGGGGAGCTTCTTTAATTCTCGCTATATCGGGAGCTATGACGATAACTTCATCAAAATATTCTTGAAATCCCTTAGGCAAGTACCAGTACCACCATTCTTGGTACCTCATCTTTGCGGGATACTGTGGGACAAAATACAGCCTCTCCACTTCAGACATTCTCTCAACCCGCGGGTATTTAGGCAAAAGCCCTTATAAGCCGAGCCCCTATTCTCATTGGTTGAAGTGAGCGAGGCGATGCTTATGAGGAAGGTTGAGGAGTTCATGAAGAGACATAACCTTGAAGTGGGCGACCTCGTTAGGGTCGTCAAGAGGGAAGGGGACGAGAAGATTACCTTTGAGGGCCTCGTGATGCCACCCTACGAGCTTTCGCCCGGCGAAACGCTGACGATAAAGCTCGACAACGGCTACAACGTCGGCGTTCTCATCGATGCAATCGAGGGCGTTGAAATCCTTGAGAAGGCCGTCGAGAAGCCGAAGATGGAGTTCAAGGAAGTTCTCCCGCGGAAGGAGGGCCTCCCGAACGTCAGGATTCTCGGAACCGGAGGAACGATAGCGAGCAGGATTGACTACAAGACTGGAGCCGTTCACCCTGCTTTCACCGCCGAAGAGCTTGCGAAGACCGTCCCCGAGATATTCGAGATGGCCAACGTTACGCCGGAACTCATTATGAACATCCTAAGTGAGGACATGAAGCCGACCTACTGGGTTAGGATTGCCGAGGAAGTGGCCAAAGCCCTCAACGGCGGTGAGGACGGCGTTGTCATAGCGCACGGAACTGATACAATGGCTTACACCGCCTCGGCCCTGAGTTTCATGCTGAGGAACCTTACGAAGCCGGTCGTCCTCGTTGGCGCGCAGAGGAGCTCCGACAGGCCGAGCAGTGATTCTGCTATGAACCTCACCTGCGCGGTCAGGATGGCGACGAGCGATGTTGCCGAGGTCATGGTGGTGATGCACGGCGAGACGAGCGACACCTACTGTTTAGCCCACCGTGGAACGAAGGTCAGGAAGATGCACACCAGCAGGAGAGACGCCTTCAGGAGCATCAACGACGTCCCGATAGCGAAGGTATGGCCCAAAGGTGGGATAGAGTTCCTCAGGAACGACTACAGGAGGAGGAGCGAGGGAGAAGTCATAGCCGACACGAAGATGGAGGAGAAGGTTGCAATCCTGAAAATCTACCCCGGAATCAGCGGTGAGCTCCTCGACTTCCTCGTTGATAAGGGCTACAGGGGTGTTGTGATAGAGGGAACCGGTCTCGGCCACGTTCCGCAGGACTTCATCCCCCACGTCCAGCGCGCGGTCGAGGAAGGCGTGGCAGTTTGCGTCACGAGCCAGTGCCTCTACGGCAGGGTGAACCTCAACGTCTACTCCAACGGCAGGAAGCTCCTCAAGGCAGGAGCGATACCCTGTGAGGACATGTTGCCAGAGACGGCCTACGTCAAGCTCATGTGGGTCCTCGGCCACACGAGGGAGCTTAGTGAGGTAAGGAAGATGATGCTGACGAACTACGCCGGCGAGATTACGCCCTACACGAGGTACGACACGTTCCTGAGGTGATGAAGATGACTGAGAAGTTCGATTACAAAGAGCTCGGCCTTAAGGTCGGTCTCGAGATTCACAGACAGCTCGACACCAAGAAGCTGTTCTCACCCGTTCCGAGTGAGCTGACCGAGAAGGTTGACTTCACCTTTGAAAGACGCCTCAGACCCACGATGAGCGAGCTCGGCGAAATTGACCCCGCGGCACTTGAGGAGTTCAAGAAGGGAAGGAAGTACATCTACGAGGGCAACTACGAGCTGAGCGACCTCGTTTACATGGACGAGGAACCGCCGAGGGGACCAGATAGGGAAGCCCTTGAGGTTACCCTCCAGATTGCCTACCTGCTGAACGCCAAGCCCGTTGACGAGGTCCACTTCATGCGTAAAATCGTCATTGACGGCTCGAACGTCTCCGGCTTCCAGAGGACGGCGATAATAGCGCTCGACGGAAAGGTTGATACTCCGTGGGGAAGCGTTGGAATCCCGACGATATGCCTTGAGGAAGACGCCTGCAGAATCGTCGAGAGGAAGGAGAAGGAGGTAATCTACCGCCTCGACCGCCTCGGCATTCCGCTCGTTGAGATAAGCACGACCCCGGACATACACCACCCGGAGCAGGCGAAGGTGGTCGCTAAATACATCGGTGACGCCCTGAGGGCCACTCGGAAGGTCAAGCGCGGTCTCGGAACGATAAGGCAGGACCTGAACGTCTCGATTAGAGGCGGTGCTCGCGTCGAGATTAAGGGCGTTCAGGAGCTCGACATGATTCCGCTCATCATCGAGAGGGAAGTTGAGAGACAGCTTAACCTGCTTAAGATAATGGACGAGCTCCGCGAGAGGGGCGTTAAGCCCGAAGACATCAAGGAGGAGTTCTATGACGTTACCGACGTCTTCGAGAACACCGGGTCCAAGATAATCGCCAGGGCGATAAAGAAGGGCAGTAAGGTTTTGGCCGTTAAACTGCCGAAGTTCCGCGGTTTAATCGGCAGGGAAATTCAGCCCGGCAGGAGGCTCGGCACTGAGATGGCCGACAGGGCGAAGAAGTACGTGAAGGGCATCTTCCACATTGATGAATTGCCGAATTATGGAATTACTGAAAAAGAGGTTAATGCAGTTACTGAAAAACTCGGCCTCGGAGAGCTCGACGCCTTCGTCCTGGTCGCGGCGGACGAGGAAACGGCAAAGAAGGCCCTCCGCGAGGTGATTAAGCGCGCGAAGGAAGCTATAGAGGGCGTCCCAGAGGAGACGAGGAGGGCTCTGCCCGACGGAAACACTCAATACATGCGCCCGCTCCCCGGAAAGGCCAGGATGTATCCTGAAACGGACATACCATCGATTTTCATTCCGCCGGAGGAGAAGGAGAGGATTAAGGCAAACCTGCCCGAGCTCCCGCAGGAAAGGGTTGAGCGCTACGTGAAGGAGTACAAGATTGACAAAAGCCTGGCAGAGACCCTCGTAAACGATGAGCGCGACGAGCTCTTCGAGGAGCTCGTGAAGAAGGGGGTTAAGCCTTCCTTGGCCGCTTCAATCCTCGTGGTCGTCCTCAAGGGCCTCAAGAAGGAGGTTCCGATTGAGAACATCACGGACGAGCACATCAGGGAGGCATTTGAGCTTTACCTCGACGGTAAGATTGCCAAGGAGGCCTTTGAGGAGATATTTAAGGAGCTTGCGAAGAATCCGGAGAAGAGCGCAAAGCAGGTGGCCGAGGAGAAGGGCTTAACGCTCCTCAGCGAGGAAGAGGTTGAGAAAATCATCGACGAGGTAATTCAAGCCAATATCGAAGTCATCAAGGCCAAGGGAATGGGCGCGATGGGCATGATAATGGGAAGGGCAATGGCGAAGCTCCGCGGAAGGGCCGACGGCAAGCTCGTGAGCACCTTAGTGAGAAGGAAGATTCAGGAGCTGAGCGGGAGCTAACTTTTTAAGTTCTTTTTCTTACTTTTATTGATGGTTAAGGCGAAGTTCGTTGTCTACTATTACGAGATTGAAGACGAGGCCGAGCTGAGAAAGACCCTAAAGGGTTACCTTACGCTTTTCTCTCCCGACGTGACCACGCTAACGGACGCACTCCTTCAGGTTTCGTATTCGAGCCCCAAGATAACGGTCGTGAAAACGCCGAAGGCCATCTACGTCGCTCCAGGGGAGTACGAGGTTGAAGGGAATGCATACGAGTTCCTTGTCTCCAGTGAGAACGGCCTCAGGAAGGTCGCGGAGGAAATCCTCGGTGTGAAGAGGCTCAAGCTCGACACGGTTGTGAACATCGTTCAGGGCGCTCTCTGGGCGCTGGTTCTTTTGCTCGGATACCTTGGCTACAAAAACGACGTTCTCCGGGAGGCCTCTTCTTACATGATAGTCCTCCTCGCGCTCTCATGGGTGATAGAAAACTTCAGAAGGGGTTACAAAAAGCGGGAGCGGGTCAGAGCATCGGCTCCTCATCACGCCTCAGAGTGAGGGAAAAGCGCTCATCATCCCCGTCTCTGTTTTCCTCCCTTCCTTTTAAAGCCTGCCTTACCAACCCGGGGCGAAAACCCTTTAAGGTATGAAATTGTTTTCTTTCCGATGAAGTTCGTCAACGCCGTTCCAATCCTCTACTACGAGCTCAACGTTCCGCCGGAGAGGGTTAGGGAGGCCTTTCCCTCGGCTCTCGAGTTCAAGAACCCCACACCAGAGAGCTTCTCAATCGTCCAACCACCCGGAAAGAACGCGGGACTGCTCGTAATCGACGTCAAAGCTGAAAACCGCTACATCTTCGTCCTTTCGGTTAAAGATGAGCTGGTTTTAATCAACGAAACCTTACCGAGAGTCTTTGTAATCCATCCAAAGAACCTCGGAGAGTTTTTCAGGGCCCTCGCTGAGGACGAGCTTGAGAGCCTCAAGGGCACCAAGAGGAAGGGAAAGTGGTGGCGTTTTCTCATAGACTTCGCCGCAACTTCGGGGGTCATTTACATCGAGAACGAGCTTCACATAGGCTTCTGGACGGCGATTCTCCTGGCCGTAATCTTCGCGGAGGTTGAGCACCTCTTCGGCCCCAAGCAGGTCAAGGGACCTGCCACTGAGCTCGATGAGAAGACAGTCAGGAAAATGTACGAGATTTCGGAGAAGAAGGGAAAGGTGGTGAAGGTCTCCCTTTAGCGTCCCAGCTCTTTATGGGCCTTCGCAAGGTGTTTCGCCGCTATCGCCGCGAGGAGCGAGAGTTCTCCAGCCAAAACCGCTCCGGCAACTATCTCCGCGAACTTCTTGGCGTTGGTTCCCGGCGGGTTTCCTCCCCCAGCGACGCCCATAATGCTTAAAGCCTCCCTCTGGGTCGGGACGCGCGTTCCTCCTCCTACGGTTCCGATTTCGAGGCTCGGCATTGTTATGCTGATGTAGAGGTCCCCCTCCGGCGTAACTTCGGCGAGGGTTATGCCGTGCGAACCTTCGGTAATCTGCGCCTCGTCCTGACCCGTGGCGAGGAATATTGCCCCAACGATATTGCCGAAGTGGGCGTTGAAGCCGTAGGAGCCGGCCTGGGCCGAGCCGACGAGGTTCTTGCGGTAGTTCACCTCTGCTATGAGTTCAGGGGTGGTCTTCAGCTTCCTCTCGACTATCCCGCGCGGTATCACCGCCTCTGCTATGACGGTCTTCCCGCGCCCGTTGATGAAGTTCATGGCGTTGGGCTTCTTGTCAACGCAGAGGTTGCCCGAGAGCGCCAGATACTTCACGTCCGGGAAGTGCTCCTCAATGACCTTCATTATCTCCTCGCTTGAGATGGTCACCATGTTCATCCCCATAGCGTCGCCGGTCTCGAACTCGAAGCGCAGGTAAAGGTTGTTTCCGACTATGAAGGGCTTAACGTCCCTGAGCTTTCCGTGTCTGGTGACCTTGCTGACGGCCTTCTCCTGGAGGTAGTCTATGTTCTCCTTCACCCACTCCGCGACTTCTCTGGCCCTCCTCGCGTCTGGGCACTTGAGAAGCGGTGCGCGGGTCATCTTGTCGTCTATGATGGTAGTCTTAACGCCTCCTGCCTCGGTCAGGGCTGAACAACCCCTGTTAACGCTGGCAACGAGCGCACCCTCGGTGGTGGCGAGGGGTATGTAGAACTCGCCCTTCGCGTACTCGCCGTTGATTTTGAGCGGTCCGGCAACGCCCATGGGTATCTGGACGACGCCTATCATGTTCTCGATGTTCCTGCCGATGACCTGCTCGGGGTCTACGCTGTAGCGCCCTATGTGCTCGAGCTTCACGCCAAGCTTCTTTTCGAGGGCTTTCCTCCTGACCTCGGTCGCGGTTCTCTTGTCCGTGTATTTCTCAACCTGGTGGAGCTTTACCTCTCCCTTAACGACTTTCTCAACGAGCTCCTCAAACTCCATTTCAACACCCCCCAGAATCAGCCAAAAATCCATTCCTCGAGGACTTCTCCGATTTCCTTGAACGCGACGGCGGCGTCGCTGTTGGGGAGGTACTTGATTATCGGAACTCCCACGTTGATGGACTCGGGGACGTTGTAATCGAAGGGAACCCATCCAAGAACGGGGACGTCCAAATCCTCTTCTATGGCTTCTATTATCTTATCAACGACATCGGCGCTCTCACGAACCTTGTTCAGGACGACGCCGATGTTGAGGTTGTACTTCTCCCCGAGGGCCTTCAGCTTTTCTATCTCGTTCTTAACCATGGTCTCAAATGAGTAAATCGGAGAACGCTCTATTTCAACGACTATAAGCTGGTAGTTAGCGACTTGAAATGTTGGAAGGGTATCAAACGGGACGCCGGTTGGAGAATCGACAAAAACAACGCCGAACTTGTATTTCACCCTTTCGAGGATGTCAACGAGCCTCCTCGGAGATATTCCCAGGACGTCTTGAAGCTGTGTGCTCCCGGGCATCACGTAGACGCCGGTTTCTTTGTGGCGGTATATGGCCCACTCTGGGTCAACGTCAGGGTTCTTCAGGAGGGTGTGAACTGTGTACTTAACAGTATCCAAGGCGAAGTGAAAACCGAGGTTGGGCAGGTAGAGGTCACCATCAACGGCCAGAACGCGATACTCCTTCATGGCAAGGTAAGAGCTAAGGTTTGCCGTTGTAGTTGTTTTGCCGGCTCCACCACGCCCCGTTACGACTATCAGTGCCATCGCTACCCCTCTAAGCTTTCTGTAGGGGATTGAGGATATAAGGTTTCCGATTGAACTTCCGTCAGTACGTCGTTTTTTGCGTATGTACCTACACAGTTCTGTCCAGCAATGAGCCTCATCGACTCGATGAACACAAAAGGTTTATATCGTTCCCGTTTAGATTCCCATTGTAAGGCTAAGGAGATGGTTGCCATGGCTGAAAAGATGCCTGCCATCATGAAGACCAAACCTGCCTACGGGGCGGAGCTCGTTGAGGTTGACGTTCCCAAGCCCGGACCGGGCGAGGTTCTCATAAGGGTTCTCGCGACGAGCATCTGTGGAACTGACCTCCACATCTACGAGTGGAACGAGTGGGCGCAGAGCAGGATTAAACCGCCCCAGATTATGGGCCACGAGGTTGCCGGTAAGGTCATCGAGGTTGGGCCCGGTGTTGAGGACCTTCAGGAGGGCGACTACATCAGCGCCGAAACCCACATCGTCTGTGGCAAGTGCTACGCCTGCAAGCACAACCGCTACCACGTCTGCCAGAACACCAAGATTTTCGGCGTCGATATGGACGGTGTCTTCGCGACCTACGCCATCGTTCCGGCCCAGAACGCCTGGAAGAACCCCAAGGACATGAAGCCCGAATACGCCTCACTGCAGGAGCCCCTTGGTAACGCAGTTGATACCGTTCTTGCAGGCCCGATAGCGGGAAGGAGCACGCTTATAACCGGAGCCGGTCCGCTCGGACTGCTCGGCATAACCGTCGCGAAGGCGAGCGGTGCCTACCCGGTCATCGTGAGCGAGCCGAGCGAATACCGGAGAAAGCTCGCCAAGAAAGTCGGTGCCGACTACGTGGTCAACCCCTTCGAGGAGGACCCGGTCGAGGTCGTCATGAGCATAACCGACGGAGCTGGTGTTGAGGTCTTCCTCGAGTTCAGTGGTGCTCCTAAGGCCCTTGAGCAGGGTCTAAAGGCGACGACCCCGGGAGGAAGGGTCTCGCTCCTCGGTCTCTTCCCGCGCGATGTTACGCTCGACTTCAACAACCTAATAATCTTCAAGGCCCTTGAGGTTCACGGCATCACCGGAAGGCACCTCTGGGAGACCTGGTACACAGTTTCGAGCCTGATTCAGAGCGGGAAGCTCAACCTGGACCCGATTATCACCCACAAGTACAAGGGCTTTGAGGAGTTTGAAGAGGCCTTCGAGCTGATGAGAGCAGGAAAGACCGGCAAGGTCGTTTTCTTCCCGAAGGAGTGATTTTTCCTCCTTTTCTTTCACCGCAATTCTTAAGTAAACCCTTCCCCACTTCCCCCGGAGGTGTTGGAATGGAGCTGAGCTATGGGGAGAAGCTCACCCTCATCAAGCTCAACGAACTGAAAAAGGCAAAATTCGAGGAACTCGTTAAAGAGACCAGTCTCGAGCAGGTAGCGGTCATGAGGGCCGTTCTCGGCCTGCAGGCGAAGGGTTTGGCCAAGCTCCACGAGAGGAGCGAGAGAGTAGTTAAGCTCACCGAGACCGGGAAGAAGTACGCCGAAATCGGCCTTCCCGAGTGGAGGGCCATCAAGCTCCTCCGCGAGAGGGGAAAGGTCACGCTCGACGACCTCAGCGAAGTCCTCAGCGACGACGAGCTCAAGCCGATAGTTGGCCTCCTCAGGAAGGAGGGCTGGGCGAGCGTTAGGAAGGAAGACGGAAAGCTCGTCCTTGAAATCACCGAGAAGGGGCTTAAAGCCGGGGAGAGGTCTATTGATAAGGCCTTAAAGCTCCTCGCCGAGAAGGAGGTCGTTCCGGTTAAGGAAATCGAGAAGCTCGTCCCCGTCAAGGAGCTCAAGAGGAGGAAAATCGGCGAGGAGGAAACCGTAACCGAGAGGGAAGTCGAGATTACACCTGCAGGCGAGGAGCTGGCTCCGAAAGTTGAGCTGAAGCGGGAGGTTTCCGTTCTAACCCCTGAACTCATAAAGTCCGGCAAATGGAGGGAAGTTGAGTTCAGAAAGTTCGACATAAAGGCCCCTGTGAGGAGGATTTACCCGGGCAAGAAGCAGCCCTACCGCGCTTTCCTCGACAAGATAAGGAGAAGGCTCATCGAGATGGGCTTTATCGAGATGACGGTTGAGAGCATGATTGAGACCCAGTTCTGGAACTTCGACGCCCTCTTCCAGCCCCAGAACCACCCCGCCCGCGAATGGACCGACACCTACCAGCTCAAGTACCCGAAGAGCGGGCACCTCCCGGAGGAGGAGCTCGTTGAGAGGGTTAAGACCGCCCACGAGCGCGGTCTGGCCGGTTCGCGCGGCTGGGGTTACGTCTGGTCTCCGGAGAGGGCGATGCTCCTCATGCCGAGAGCCCATGGTACTGCCCTTGACGCGAGACAGCTCGCGAAGGGCGTTGAGATTCCCGGAAAATACTTCACAATTCAGCGCGTTTTCAGACCTGACGTCCTCGACAGGACGCACCTCATCGAGTTCAACCAGATTGACGGCTTCGTCGTCGGCGAGGAGCTCAACTTCAGGCACCTCCTCGGAATCCTCAAGCGCTTCGCGGTGGAGATAGCTGGGGCCAAGAAGGTTAAGTTCCTGCCCGACTACTACCCGTTCACCGAGCCGAGCGTCCAGATGAGCGCCTACCACCCTGAACTTGGCTGGGTCGAGTTCGGCGGTGCCGGAATCTTCCGCGAGGAGATGACCAGGGCTCTGGGCATCGACGTCCCGGTCATCGCGTGGGGAATCGGAATCGACAGGTTGGCAATGTTCAAGCTCGGAATAGACGACATACGCTACCTCTTCAGCTACGACCTCCGCTGGCTGAGGGAAGCGAAGCTGGTGTGGTGAGTTCGGTGGTGCACTACACCAAGCATGCCGAGATTCGAATGAGCCAGTATGGCATTTCAAGGGAAGAAGTGGAGAATGCCCTCCGCAGTCCCCTCCGTTTGTTTTTTGACTTTAGCTCAAACCGCTACGTGGCCATCGGAACAAAGAACGGACACGGCTTGGTCGTGGTTTACGAAGTGGTTCACGGTGAAAAGGTCGTCGTTACCACCTACCACACAAGCAAGGTTGATAAAATCATTAGGGCTAAACTGTCATCTGGGAGGTGGATTGAGTTATGAGCGAGGAAATCCTTGTCCGGTATGACCCTGACGTTGATATCCTCTACGTTCAGCTCTCGAAGAAAAAGCCCGTTGATGCCGACATGAAAGGAGATGTGGTCATAGACCTCGACGAGAACGGAGATGTCGTCGGCTTCGAGATTTGGCGCGCGAGGGAGCTAATCCTGCCGGAGTTCATGAAGTTCATCGAGAAGATAAAGGCCGAAAGGGCCCACGTGGAGGGTTGAAGATGCCAAAGTTCGACGTGTCAAAGCGGGATTTGGAGAGGCTCGTCGGGAAGAGCTTCACGGTCGAGGAGTGGGAGGACCTCTTCCTCTACGCCAAATGCGAGCTCGATGATGTCTGGGAAGAGAACGGTGAAATCTACTTCAAGGCCGACTCAAAAGATACGAACAGGCCCGACCTCTGGAGCGCCGAGGGAATAGCAAGGCAGATACGCTGGGCGCTCGGTTTCCAGAGGGGACTGCCGAAATACGAGGTCGAGAAGAGCGACGTTATCGTTTACGTTGACGAGAAGCTGAAGGATATCCGTCCGTACGGTGTTTACGCAATCGTTGAAGGCCTCAAGCTAGACGAAGAGGCTCTCAAGCAGATGATTAACCTCCAGGAGAAGGTGGCCCTGACCTTCGGAAGGAGGAGAAGGGAGGTTGCCATCGGTATCTTCGACTTCGACAAGGTGAAGCCCCCGATATACTACAGGGCAGGGGAGAAGACCGAGAGGTTCGTCCCGCTCGGCTTCGGGGAGGAGCTTACACTGGAGGAAATCCTTGAAAAGCACGAGAAGGGCAGGGAGTATGGTCATCTGATTAAGGACAAGCCCTACTACCCGCTCCTCGTGGACAGCGAGGGTAAGGTCCTATCGATGCCCCCGATAATCAACTCCGAAACGACCGGCAGGGTGACGACCGAAACGAGGAACGTCTTCGTCGACGTCACCGGCTGGGATTTGAACAAGGTCATTCTTGCCCTTAACGTCGTCGTTACAGCCCTGGCGGAGCGCGGAGGAAAGATTAAGAGCGTTAAAGTCGTTTATCCCGACTTTGAGATTGAAACGCCCGATTTAACTCCCAATTCCTTCGAGGTCGAGCTGGACTACATAAGGAAGCTGGCCGGCCTTGAGCTGAGCGATGGCGAAATCAAAGACCTCCTCGAGAGGATGATGTACGACGTAACCCTTGAGGGCGGTAAAGCAAAGCTCCTCTATCCGGCCTTCCGCGACGACATAATGCACGCCAGGGACGTTTTAGAGGATGTCCTCATCGCCTACGGCTACAACGAGATTGAGCCCGAGGAGCCGAAGTTAGCGGTTCAGGGCAGGGGCGACAAGTTCATTGAGTTCGAGGACGCCGTTAGGGAACTCATGGTCGGCTTTGGCCTTCAGGAGGTCATGACCTTCAACCTGACCAACAGGGAGGCCCAATACGACAAGATGAACCTCGAATACGGAAGGGACTACTTCAACAACCCGCCGGCTGAGCTGGTCGAAATAGAGAACCCGATAAGTCCGAAGTGGTCGGCGCTGAGAAACTGGCTTCTGCCGAGTTTGCTCGACTTCCTGAGCCAGAACACCCACGAGGAGTACCCGCAGAGGCTCTTTGAGGTCGGCAAGGTCACCCTGATAGACGAGGACAGGGAAACGAAGACCGTCAGCGAGA
The DNA here is from genome assembly GCF_900198835.1 of Thermococcus henrietii. Taxonomy (NCBI): domain Archaea; kingdom Methanobacteriati; phylum Methanobacteriota; class Thermococci; order Thermococcales; family Thermococcaceae; genus Thermococcus; species Thermococcus henrietii. The sequence continues at coordinate 1,104,092 of NZ_LT900021.1, forward strand.
GCAAGTTGGCGGTTGTTTTAGCACAGCCGAGGGTTACCTTCACCGACGCAAAGGAAATCCTTGACAGCGTGATGAGACACCTCGGCTTCGAGTACGAGCTTGAGGAGGTCGAGCATCCGAGCTTCATCCCCGGCAGGGTTGGAAAGGTAATCGTAAACGGCCAGACCATTGGCGTAATCGGCGAAATTCACCCAGCGGTTTTAGAAAAGTGGGGAATCGAGATGCCCGTTGCGGGCTTTGAGCTGTTCCTAAGGCCCCTCTACACGGAGCCCTACCTTTAGTCCCTCTTTTTCCTCTTCTCAAGGAGGACGCACATGAGCTCGAAGTTTGTAACGCTTATGAGTACCTCAACGTCAAAGACTTCCTCCATTCTCTCACCTCGATTTTAGGTTCTCGTGCCTCTTTATCAAGTTTGCTGGAATTTTTTCGTATTTCATTCGAATTTTGAGTTTACAAAAGTCAAAAAACTTGGAGGATTTTCAGGGAAGGCTTTTTATACCCTCCGCTAAAGCGCCAACCATGAAGCTGGCTCTCCGCGTGGCCTACGACGGAACTGCATTTTACGGCTTTCAGAGACAACCCGGAGTGAGGACGGTAGAGGGAGAACTAATCCGTGTTTTAACCAAACTAAAAATAATCGAAAGCCCGGAAGAGAACGACTTTAAAGGTGCCTCGCGGACGGACCGCGGAGTTTCCGCGTTCTTCAACGTGGCTTCGTTCGTCCCCGGCGAAAGGGGTGACCTGGCGAGGCCAGAGGTGCTGAACCACCATCTCCGCGACGTCTGGGTTCTCGGCGTTGCCGAGGTTCCCGCTGACTTCCACCCGAGGTTCTGGGCGACCTCGAAGACCTACCGCTACTACCTCGTCGATGAGGGCTTCGACCTTGAGAAAATTCGTGAATGCGCCAAGCTCTTCGAGGGAACCCATGACTTCTCGGCTTTTGCGAAGCTTGAGCCGGGCAGGGACCCGATTAGGGAGATAACGCGCATCAGCATCGTTCCAAGACACGGCTACTACGTGGTTGAAATCACGGGTAAAAGCTTCCTCTGGGAGATGGTGCGGAGAATCGTCAACGCGCTCCGCTTCTGCGGACTCGGTCTCCTCGAGCAGGAGGACGTTAGGGCCATGCTCGCGGGGACTTACAGGAAGAAGGTTCCGCCCGCTCCTCCAGAGAACCTCGTTCTGTGGCACATAGAATATCCGGGCGTTGACTTCAAAACCGACGAGAAGGGCCTTGCCAAAGTTAAACGCGACCTCTTTGAGCGCTACTCAAGAGCCTTGACGAGAGCGGCGCTTTTTGGGGACTGCCTCGTTGAGCTTTGATTCCTTGTCGTAGTACTTCCCGTAGTACTGCTTGAGCGCTTTCTGTCTCTCGATGAAGTGCGTGTAGAGGAGCGGGTCGTCGTCGGCGACGTCAACTATAACTGCCCTCATGCCCTTCTTCGGTCTTAAGGCCCTCCCTATGGTCTGTATCGTCATGATGTCGCTCTTTCCTCCCCCGGCGAGGATTATCGCGGAAATCTCAGGTATATCAACCCCTTCCTTGAGCAGGGTCGAGATTAAAACCGGAATCTCGCCGTTCTTGAAGGCCTCAAGGACCTCCCAGCGGTTCTGGCTCTTGGAGCTGAGAAACTCGGCCTTTACGCCCTCCTTTTCAAGCATCTCCTTCAGGATTTTGCCGTGCTCTATGCGCTTTACGTCGATGAGGACGCGGTGGCCCTTCCTGACGAGCTCCTTGGCTTTAGCCACTATCGCCCTGTTCCTCTCGTCGTTGTTCATAACGACGTCCTCGTAGAGCTCCTTATAGCGCTCACTGAAGGATGGCATGCTCGACTCGTAGGTTATGACTTCAAAGCGGGGCTTGGCCAAGAAGCCCTCCCTTATCAGGTCCTCGGCCTTTACCTCATAGATTATCGGGCCGACAACGGCCTCAATCTTTATCTCTTCGCCCCTAACGCGTCTCCAAGGCGTTGCCGAGAGCCCGAAGCGATAAACCTGCGGGAGGCTTATTCCCAGCTGGTAAAATTTCTCGGCGGCGGAGGTCCTGTGACACTCGTCGAACATGACTATCGCGTAGTCGTTCTTCAGCTTGTCAACGCCCCTCGAAAGGAGGGTCTGTATCATGGCCACTGTTACGTTCTCCTCGTTCCACTTGTTGTCGCCGACGATTCCGGCTTTAACGCCGAGGAGCTCTTCAACCTTCTCAGCCCACTGGTAGAGGAGTTCCTTCGTATGGACGACGATGAGCGTCGAAAGGTCGAGCTCGTGAATGATTCTCAGTCCGACAACCGTCTTTCCACTTCCAACCGGCAGAGCCAGAACGCCCATCTTCTCTTTCAGGGCTTTCCTAACGGCCCGTTGCTGATAGCGCCTCAGGGAGTAGTCCTCGTTCCATGTTGAGTTGAGTTTAACCCCGCGAACCTGCCGTTCGTCTTTGATTCTAACGCGGTATCCCTTGCTGTTGAGGAACTTCTTGACCCTCGGAAGCAGACCGACGGGGAATGTCTTCTCGTAGGGGTCGTAGAGGCTCTCGGGTTTCTCCCACTTACCGTAGTCCTTCTTGTAAGTGAGCAGGTCATAGATTTTGAAGTAGACGCTCGGCTCCGCCTTCTCGACCTTAACCAGTGCTGAACCGTCTGGAATCCTGAGGACAACCATGGGCATGGCCAATCAAAGCGAGTCTGGAAAAAGCCTTTATAGACCTTTTGGAACAAAGGTCTAAGGTGGTAGTATGCTGAGGGAAATTCTTCAAACCTTCGACGACCTGATTGTCATAAAGGAACCCGTGAGCAAGGAACTCGAGGTAACGCGCTACCTGCTGAAGTACCGCGACAGGCCGGTCCTCTTCGAGGACGTTGACGGCTGGAAAGTCGCCGGAAACATCTGGAGCACCCGTGAGAGGATAGCCCGCTTCCTGAACACGAGCAGGGAACGCCTGATGCACGTCGTGGCGGACGCGATGGAGAATCCCTCCCCCTACAAAACCGTTAAAAGCGCCCCGTTCCTGAAGAACTCGACGGAGGACTTTTCCCTTCTTGAACTGCCTGTTCCGAAGTACTATCCCAAGGACGGCGGGCCATACTTCACCTCGGCGATGGTCATCGCAAAGGACGATAACGGCTTTGTCAACGTGTCCTTCCACAGGATGATGGTCAGGGACGAGAAGACCGTTGCGATAAGGCTCGTCCCTAGGCACCTCTACGCGATGTGGAAGGACAAAGCCGAGCACGGAGAAGAGCTGGACGTTAGAATCGTCGTGGGAAACCCAATTCACCTGCTCCTCGCCGGGGCTACGAGCACAGCCTACGGAATCAGCGAGCTCGAGATAGCATCGAAGCTGAGCGAGCTCGCCTTCGGGAAGCCGGTTGAGGTCGTTGAGCTGGGCGGAATTCCTGTGCCGGTCGAAAGCGAGTTCGTCTTCGAGGCGAAGATAACTCCCGAGCTGGTCGACGAAGGCCCGTTCGTGGACATAACGGGAACCTACGACTACGTGAGGAAGCAGCCGCTGGTCGTCTTTGAGAAGATGTACCACGTTGACGACCCGATTTTCCACGCCCTTCTCCCGGGAGGATACGAGCACTTCATGCTCATGGGCCTTCCAAAGGAGCCTCAAATATACGCGAGCGTCAAGCGCGTGGTTCCAAAGGTTCACGGGGTAAGGCTGACGGAAGGAGGTGCCATGTGGCTCCACGCCGTTGTTTCGATAACCAAACAGCACGACGGCGACGGCAAGAACGCTATTTTGGCGGCCTTCACCGGCCATCCGAGCCTTAAACATGTGGTTGTCGTTGACGAGGACATAGACATCTACGATGACCGCGACGTGGAGTGGGCGATAGCGACGCGCTTCCAGGCAGGTAAGGGCCTCGTGATAGTCCCCAACGCCCGCGGTAGCTCCCTCGACCCCTCTGCGGAGAAGAGCTTAACCGCCAAGTGGGGCATAGACGCGACGAAACCCCTCGACAGAAAGGAAGAATTCGAGAGGGCTAAGCTTTAGCCCTCATTTCACTATGTTTAGGAAGATTTCTTCGAGGCTTGGCTCCTTCACCTGCATTGTCAGAATCTTCGCTCCCTGGGAAGCCACGTAATCGTGAAGCTCCTCGCGAATGTCCTCGGGCGAAACCACCCGATACTTGTTCTCCCCAAGGGGAGTGACGTTCCATCCTGCGGAGCTCCAGTCAACGGGCCTGTTCGTCTCGATGATGATTGTGTAACCGGCCTTCCTTAAGAACTCGCGCTTAATGTTCTCAATGCTGTCCTCAAGTATTAACTTACCCTTGACGATGACACCAACCGTGTCGCATACCTCCTCAACGTGGGCCAGGATATGGCTTGAGAAGAAGACAGTCTTTCCAGCCTTCCTCTGCTCTCTGATAATTTCCTTGAACTCGGCGATGCCACTCGGGTCGAGGCCAGTCATTGGCTCGTCGAGGATGAGCAGTTCGGGGTCGTTTATCAGGGCCTGAGCGAGGAGAAGCCTTTGACGCATTCCCTTCGAGAACTTTCCGACCTTCTTGTTCCTGACCTCCCAAAGGTTGACGAGTTTGAGAATCTCTTCAGCACGCTTCTCCCTCTCCGGTTTGGGCATGTTGAACGCCTTGCCAATCACATCGAGGGTTTGAAGCGGCGTTAGGAAGCCCCATAGGGTGGCATGCTCCGGCATGTAGCCGATTCTGGCTTTTGCCTTAACGAGTTTACCCTCATCGAACTTCCCGTCCCTGAAGACCTCTTCGTCGAAGAGGCTTATCCTCCCCTCCTGGGGGAACACAAGGCCGAGAAGGCTTAGTATTGTGGTGCTCTTTCCGGCACCGTTTGGCCCAAGGAAGCCGTAAACTACCCCGTTGGGAACTTTGAGGTTGAGTCCGTCCAAAGCCCTAACATCCTTGTAAACCTTAACCAAATTCTCAACCACAATCATTAGACATCACCTCAAATCCATTCTGAGGAAGCGCCAGGTTGCGACGCCGAGGTAAGCCAAGGTCATGATTATGATTAGGGCGAAGTTGACCGAGCGCTCTCTGATTGCACTACTCAGCCCAGCGTACTCGTACTTGGTCTCCCAGCCGTTTTCCGTTGATTTGTTGACCTCCTTAACGGTCTTGTCCATGATTACCTTCAGCTGTGCGGCGGGGGAGAAGAATAGGTACTTTGTGTAGTAATCATCGTGGAGTTTCTGGAGCTCTGAGGAGGAAAGGCCCTCGTGAGAGTACACCTTGTAGTCAACGTACGCGGGTATGACGAGGTAGATTATGAAGAACACCGCGAGCGCTACCCCCAGGGAGGTTCCCGACGACCTGATGAAGAGCGAGATTATGTAGCCCATCGCTATGAACTCAAGCATCACGAGGAGCAGGAGGACGTTGAGGAGCAGTACGTCGCCGAATATCTTTTTGATTCCGATTCCAATCCACGCGAGGCCGCCGAGGGTCACGACGCTCGTGAGGAGGAGTGCGAACAGAAAGACTGCCCCTTGGGCCGTGAACTTGCCGAAGAAGTACCCGATTCTGGTAACGCTCTTGCTGAGAGCTATCCTTATCGTCCCGTCTTCGATTTCCTTGTTTATGGCCCCGGAACCGAAGATTATCGCAAGAATTCCGAGGAAGAATAGGGCCATTCCGCTCACGTAGTTTATGATTATCGCTATGGCGTCGATGTCCGATGTAACGTTCCCCTGCTTCATGAGGTAGAGCACGGGGACGTAGAAGATTAGCATGACCCCCACTATCGCCCACAGCTTCTTCGTCCTGATTCCCTTCATGAACTCAACATCGAATCCCCAGAACATCACCTCACCTCCGGGAAAACTAAGGCTTGGAGTATAAAAATTTTGCTCTTAAAATAGGAATGAAATTAGAGTCCCCTAAGTTCAAGGACCAGCTCTGCCCGTGGGCAGTGCTTCCTTAGCCTTTCCAGAACTTCCTCCCTGCCTCCGAGAACTGGCCAGAGGATTGAGTCTATGTGGAGCGGTGGAATCTCGGTTTTCTCTGCAATCCTGTTCCAGAAGCTAACCGGCGGTTCGCCCGTGAAGCGCTTGGTGTAGGCATTTATCCTCACGTCGTCCGGAATCTCGAGGGTCATCGGGTACGGAACGAAGGCATTAAAGGCAATCCTCCCGGCGTAGCCGAACATCTTTACGGCGAAGACTATCGTTTTCGCGCTCCGTTTGGCCTTCATAACCCTTGTGAGGTCATCTCTAAGCCTCTCCATGCCGTTGAAGTAGTAGTCCCTCAGCTCGTCCATCGAGAGAGACTCTAAGAATGGCTCGACCCTCTCGATTCTCTTGAGCTTCCCGGCAACGAGGCGCCTGTTGGTCTTCGAGTTGGGGAGAAACTGGGTGTAGGCTTCCGCTATATTTCCGGGTGGATTCTCCGAGAAATACCTTGAGAACTCCCACCACCAGTCCTCGCCTTTCCCGCTCAGCTGGTAGCTGACGAGCGCGTTGGCCACAACGAGTTTGATGAAGAGTTCGTCGTCCTTCAGATTCTCCCGAAGGTTTTTGAGGGCATCGAACTGCAAATCAACCTTCTCCTCAATGGTTTTCGCACAGTCGAGGCCGAGCTCTTGCAGTATTTTCACGAGCCTGTTAACTTTCTCGTTGTCCTCCCGGTATTTTATCCTCACGAAGCGGTCGAGCGTCATTGCGCCACGCTCCTTATCAACCTTTCCAGAAAGGCGTTCTCGCTCACAACCTCTGCCCCGGTGTTCCTCGGAAGGCCGAGCTCGACCTTAGCCCTTATCCCGTGCTCCTTAAGGTGGTCGTTAAGCTCGGCAGAAAGCCTCTGGAACTCCGACTTCAGGATTAGGCCGTAAACGGTCGGCCCCCAACTGCTCTGGCCTGCGCCATAGGTTTTCTCGCCCAGCCAGTCAAGGATTAACTTGACATCCTCCCTGAACTCACCCCCCTGAAACTCCGCGAAGTGCCTGCCGACGAGCCTCTGTATCGCCGAGAGGTGCTCACCGAATGCCCTGACGTTCCTCTCCTTTAGCGCGGGAAGGAGACCGAGTAAAATGCGGTGGCTTATCTCCATGGCCGAGTTTACGTCCCCGAAGTTTCCGCCCATTATCGGTTTCTCTTCCTCTTCATCGAGGCCCGGTTTGACCTCAGGAATCACGAGCAAGAAGGCCCACTCCGTGGGGAACTCCTCGCGGAGTATCAGCGGGGGTATTCCTTCTTTAACTCCTCCATCGAGGACAAAGCCCCCGTGAGCAAAGGCGTAAATCCCAGCCCCGCTGTTCTTTCCCCTTCCGAGAACCTCGGCGAGTTTCTCAACCGAAACGTCCAGGTTGTTGAGCCTCGCTATTGCAGTTCCAACAGCTAAGCTCAGCTGAGTAGTCGAGCCGAGGCCGACATGCCTTGGAATTGCCTTCCGCACCTCGATTAGGTAGCCGGTTCCCGTTCCAAAGGTCGAGTTCATTCTCCCGACGGCCTTTTTTATCGTCTCCACGTCCTCGCCTTCGGCCTTTACCTCAAGCCGTTCAGCCGGTAGAACCTTTACCTCGTAGCCACCTTCGAGCGCCACTCCAAGGCTCCCGAAGCGCCTTCCGAGCGAGCCCGTTGGGTCTATCAGGCCGAGGTGAAGCCTCTTCGGTGTCCGAATTATCATGCCCATCACCCTTTTATTGACTCCCGAGAATCCTCTGCGGTGGTACTAATGAAGTTTGCGGGAGTTAATCTTGACGAGCCGAGGGTAATGGGAGTGATAAACGTCTCGCCGGAGAGCTTCTACAAGGGGAGTGTGAGGAACGACGAGAAGGCCCTTGCCGAGACCGCCGTTAGAATGGTCGAGGAGGGCGTGAGCTTCATAGACATAGGCGCGAAGTCAACAGCTCCCTACCTCGAGACCCAGATTCCACTTGAAGAGGAAATCAGAAGGGCAGTTTGGGCTGTTAAGGTCGTCAAGGACGCGGTTGATGTTCCGGTGAGCATAGACACCACGAGCGCGAGGGTTGCTGAGGAAGCCCTGAAGGCCGGCGCCGACATCATAAACGACGTAACCGGCTTCAAGGGCGACCCGGAGATGGTAAGAGTTGCCTCTGAATACGGTGTTCCGGCCGTTCTCTGTGCCCACGGAAATGTTGAGGACTTCTCGGACCCGGTCAGGACTGTCATTGAGTTCCTTGAGGAGAGCCTGACGATAGCGGAGGAGCACGGGGTTGAAGATGTTGCCGTCGACCCCGCCATCGGCTTTCTGCGTCCGGAGTGGCCGCCGTGGTACGAGTGGGACTCGAAGGTAATAGCGAACCTCAACATGCTCAAGCTCCTCGGAAGGCCAATTCTCGTCGGCATCTCGCGGAAGTCCTTCATAGGCGCGATAACGGGCAGGAAGGACCCCTCTGAAAGGCTCGCCGGCAGTCTGTCGGCAACTGCCATAGCGGTTTTCAGGGGTGCGGACATCGTGAGGGCCCACGACGTGAGGGAAACGCTCGACGCGGTTAAGGTTGCCGAGTTCATCGGGCGGTTTTCGTCTTAGAGTTCTTCGCCCTCTTCCATTCTTCGAGGAGCGTTATCAGAAGCGACAGCGAGACGGGCCCGATGATGATTCCGACGAAGCCGAATGCGATGTAGCCCCCAAAGATTCCCACGAGGCTTACGAGCGCGTTAACGCCCCACTGCCTCCTGCCAAGTCTTTTGGATAGTACTATGTCAGGTAGGGGCGAGATGAGGGTGAAGCCGAGAACCCCAATCGTGAATGCCTTTCCGTAGAGTCCAGACTTAAAGAGGTACACTGCACCTGCACCCCAGACGACCCACCCGCCAACGACCGGAAGGAGCTCGAGGACGACCGTTAATATTCCGGCCGCTATCGAACCGCCGGCATCGGAGATTCCAATGAGGTAAAAGAAGAACGCGAGCACGGCGCCTTTGCCAACGCTGACGAGAAGCCATCCGCGCAGAAGGTAGTGAAGGGTTTCCGTTGCGCTGTTTATGAGCTTTCTTGCGAGCTCTTCCCTGCTTGGAGGCAGAAGGGCGTATATTTCGTCCCTTATGGCTTTTGCATTTACGAGGACACCGTAAAAGGCAAAAACTGCAACGATAACCTGAAGGGATAGCTTGGGCAGGGAGTAAGTGTAACCTAAAACATACGCGTTGAATCGTTCGGATATTGCCCCGGAGAGCCTGTGAAGGAGGTCGTACATTCCCTGAGGAAGGTTTAGACCGAGTAGCCACTTGAAAAACGTATCAACGTAGTCCGTCAGAGAGTACTTGATATCGTTCATCCAGAGGGCAAAGCCGAGGATGAAAAGGAATGAGAAGACGGTGAGAAGCCCTGTGAGGAGCAGAGCTGACCAGCGGTTGCCTATTCTGACGCTGAGTCTCTCGTGAAGGGGATAGAGGATGTAAGCGAGGGTAACGGCCACGATAAGGGGAGAAAGAACGGGACTAACCGTCTGCCACGTGAGGTAGAGGACCCCCAGTGAGACGCCAATCCAAACTGCCGTTTCAAGCTCCATCCAGCATCCCCAGGTATTTTAGGATTAGCTCCCTCGCGCTCGGCTTGCTGAAGACTATCAAATAGCCTCTCTCATCGAGGATGAAGTCCTTCCCGAGCGCGAGTAAAGTCTTCTTGAGCTTCACGATTTCGGCCCTCTCGAGGTCCACCCGCTCCTTGACTTCCTCTGGGGCATCTATCTCCTTCAAAGCCTTCTCAAGCCTGTTGAGGACGCTCCTGTTGACGAACTTGACCGGGCTGAAGTCCGGCTCCTCCGCGACAATCTCACTTGGGTCAAGGTAGATGCCCCAGTGCTCCTTGGCGCACTCAAAGGGGTATACGTAGTCCTCCCCGTAGTCAGGGAGGTAGAGCTCCCTTATCACCGCGAGGAGAAGCCTTCTGGCGTCTTTTCCGTAGAACTCAATCCTGAGCTTGAACTTCCCGTCGTCGAAACCGTTCTCGAAGACCTCAAGCTTCTCCTCGCAGAGCATGTCCTCACCCCCGCAGATACGGTTCGAGATAGCTCGGGTCGAGATAAAGGGCCTTGCTCCCGGCAATTCCAAAGTCGCTCGGGGTTTCAAGGTTCTTGTATATCACAACCCTTGCGCTCGTAACGTTCATTAATTTTTCGAGGGCTGCTATTGCAGTGTCCATTCCACCGGTCTCGTCCACGAGCGTTCCTGTAACGTTCTCAGCGAACCATGTCCTTCCTGTGGCGAACTTCTTGACCTCCGAGACGCTCATGTTCCTGCCCTCGCTCACCGCCCGAAGGAACGCTTGGAAGTAAGTGTTGACCATGTTGGCGATTATCTTTTTCTCCTCGGGCGTTAGGTCACGCCACTCGGCTCCCATATCTTTGTAGGGGCCCGTTTTGAATACCTCGACTTTGATTCCGTTCATCTGGTAGTTCTTCTGAAGGTCATAGTGAACGTAGATGACGCCGATGCTCCCCACCTCCGCGAGGGGACTCGCGACTATCTTGTCGGCCCCGTTGGCTATGTAGTAGCCGCCGGAAGCCATTATTCCGCCGGAATAGGCAACCACAGGCTTGACGAGGGCGAGTTTCTTGACTGCGGAGTAGATGTCCATAACAGGGCCAACGTCACCGCCGGGACTCTCAATCCACAGGAGGACCCCTCCGATTGAGTCGTTGCTTGCGATTTCCCTCAACAGGGGGACGACTTCAAGGGCAGTATAGTCGGTTATTATTCCAAAAATCGGGACTACGGCTATCGTTTTTCCTCCGGTTCCGTTGATGAGCGAGCGAAGGTAAGCGACCTCATCCTTCAGCTGGCTGAGCTGGTAGCTTGACGTCCCGTTGCAGGTGACGTTCAGCGGGTTTTCTATCACCGCTGGGGCCGTTGCATTTGGTGGAACCCCTATCGGCGAAGTCGCCTGGTAGAGCACCGCTATTGCCACCACCGAGAGGGCGAGCAGAAGAGCGAGGACGGCCGAGATATACTTCCATATGTTCTCCCTCATCCTCTCACCTTAGACCCCTTGTCGGGCCAACTTTTAAACCTACCCTCGCTAAGCTTTTTATATTCCCCCGAGAAATTCGGGGCAGGTGATTGCATGGAGATTGGGGTGACAATATATCCCCATTTCGTTACAAAGGACAAGAGCCTCGCGTCAATCCTGGCGGACGTCAAGATTAAGGACTACGACTTCGTTTCAATATTCCCGCACACGCTCGGACTAATCAAGAACGGCATCGTCGTCGAGAAGAAGCTCAGGAACATAGAGACGACCCTCAGGGGAGTCGGGATAAGCTACATCGTTAGGATGCCAACATCGGTCAACCTGCGCGACCACATCTACTACACGAGGCACTTCCGCGTCGCCAAGGCCGTCGCCGATGTTGCAATCAAGCTCGGCGCCAAGGTCATAGTCATGCAGAGCGGTAGAACCGGAAGGCTCGACCTCGAAATTGAGGCCATACAGCAGTTGGCAGATATGGTCGGGCCCTTCGGCATAAAAATAGCCCTCGAGAACACCTTCAGCGTCAAGGACACGCTCTACGTCGTTGAGAACGTTGAGAGGGACAACGTTGGCTTTGCCCTCGACGTTGCCCACGCCTTCCTCAGCGCCCAGGGCAACGAGGAGAAGCTTTTGGAGGATGTGAAGCTCGGCACCGACAAGACAGTAATCCTGATGATACACGACAACTTCGGAAAGCTCTTCCCGCAGGTCGAGCCAGAAGATGCTCTCGCCTACGGCGTCGGCGACCTCCACCTGCTCCCGGGCGAGGGCAAGATACCCTTCGGTAAGGTTCTTAAACTCTTTGGGGACGTCCCCCTGCTCCTGAAGGTTAAGGACCCCGAGAAGTTCTCCAAGATACCGAGCAAGCAGGGGCTCATAGAGCTGCTAACGAGCCTCTAATCTCAACCTTTTTCCGATTTCCCTGTAGAGAACCGCGAGGGCCCTTCCTATCGCCTCTTTCTTCCTTGTGAAGTGGGTAACGTCGTCGCTCAGGTTCTCGCGGATTAGCTTGACGGCTTCCTCAATCGTTATCAGCCCTTCGAGCCAAGCGTAGGCGAATATGGCCTCTGCAACGTCGCCCCTCGTGTGTTTGTCGCTCCTCGGCGGGGCGAGCCTTCTTAGACCTGACATCTCAAGGGCTATGCTCAAAGAAGCGTTCGGAACCCTCTCCCCGGTCGGCCTTCCGAGGTACTCGCTCAATGCCAGAGAAAAGACGAAGTTGAGGAGAGAATCGCCGAATTTGGCGAGCCCCTTGTCGGTGAAGTCCTTGGGATAGGGAAAAGAGGCCAAGGGCTTCACCCTTCGAGGGCCTTCTTCCAAGCCTCGAGAAGAACCCTCGCGCGGTCGAATATCTTCTGCGCGGCCTCCTCGAGGGCTTCCTCAGGCTTGACCTTGCCGTCAGTAACGACCTTGAAGCGGGGCTTTCTGGCCATCAGAACGGGGTGCTCGATGGTGTAGCCGGCGAACTTGACGTGCTCGTTCTCGTGGAGCACCTCGTTGAGCAGGTTGGCGAAGGTGTGGTCCTCTCCCTCAAGGTAGAACTCAATGAGGTTCTCCTCGCGCTTTATAACCTCAATCCTCATCAGCATCACCCGATAAAGCTTTCAACAGCTCCTCTAAGGCCTGCTCCTTGTTCTTGACCAGTTCGTATTTAAACTTATCCTCCTTCCATTCCGCCAGGCCGAGCTCAACAAGCTTTTCTATCACCTCGTCGGGCTCAATGTTGAAGGCGACGCTGACGGGGATTACGACCTCTCTAATCTGTCTCGTCGTCTGGAGGGCTATCTCGGATAAGGCCTCGCCGAGCTTTCTCACGAGTTCAACTGCCTCGCCCCAGGGGAGGGAAGTTACGAGCTCGTCCTCCCTCAGCTCTGCCGTTTCGCCGAGGAGCTCAAGGGTTCTCATGATTATCGGCGTTGATACGCTCGTCCCTGCCTCGCGCAGGAGGTCGTCTATCGTGTAGTGGTATAGCCCGCGCCTGTCCGGGTAGAGCTTGGCCCTTACGCGGTTATGAATCTCGCGTATCTTCCTTATGGCTTCTCTAATGTCGTCCTTCGTTCCCTGGACGTTTATCTTCAGCGAGTCGAGCTTGCCGTGGACGTAGATGAAAGCGGGTAAGCGGAGCCTCTGGAGCTCCTTCATGAACTCCTCCTTTTCCACGTCGCTCTTGACGTGAATCGTTATTACCTTCTTGGCCCTCATAGAGACACCTTCAGCTTTCTGTAGTAGGGGGAGAGCTTTCTCGTCTCGACGTTTCCACAGCGCGGACAGATTAGCTTGTCCCCGCGCCTGATGAGGGGCGTTCTGCAACGGGAGCAGAGGGCGTAAACGACGCCGAGGTCCTTTCCACGGGTGGTGAGCTGTATCGGGCTCTTCTCGTTGGCTATAACCTTAGCCCTGACCACGTCACCAATCTTGAACTCCTTCGTTATGTCCTCAACAAAACCTTCCTTGACCTGCGAGATGTGGATTCCGGCGAGCTTTGAGGTCGCTATCTCCCTGTCGTTCTCGCGACCCTCTATCTGGAGGAGCTGAACTATAACGGCCTGTGGCTTGACCTCTATGACCCTCGCGAGGACTATGTCCCCGACCTGCGGAAGGGGCGGGGTGTCGGTCACAGGTTCGACGCTTATCTCCATCTTCTCCGGGTTGATTCTAACCTTGCCCGCTCTGGTTGCGTAGAGTTCGCCGTTCTCCTCTCTAACCCCCTCGCCGGGCATGAACTCCTCTATGACCCCGAGGTAATCTCCGGGGAGGACGAGGTCACCGTTTTTAACCTTCCTGTCTTCCATCCCCTCACCTCCGAAGATTTTCCGACGCCTTCTTTTTAAGCGTTCCCCAACGTTTATAGGCCGAAGGAAAAAGTTTTAGTAATTCGAAACGATGGAAGGGTGGTGGTAGGAATGAGAATGCTTCTGATACACGCCGACCACCTCGAGTACGAGGTCAGGGATAAAGCCTTGAAGAACCCCGAGCCCATAAGCGACGAGCAGAAGAAGGGCAGGCTCGACGAGGTGCTGGCGGTTTTCATAAGCGTCGAGAAGGTTGATGAGACCAACCCTGACTACGTCGTCGAAAAGGCCATCGAGGAGATAGAAGAGGTCGCGAAGCAGGTCAAGGCCGAGAGGATATTCGTTTACCCCTTCGCCCACCTCAGCAGTGAGCTGGCGAAGCCGGGCGTCGCCCTTGAGATACTCAAGAAGATAGAGGAGAAGCTGAAGGAGAATGGCTATGAGGTCAAGCGCGCTCCCTTCGGCTACTACAAGGCCTTCAAGCTGAGCTGTAAGGGACACCCGCTGGCCGAGCTCAGCAGGACCATAGTCCCTGAGGAGGGCGTTTCAAAGGAGGAGCGCAACATAGCGCTGGAGAAGGAGGAAAAGGAGCTCGTCAGCTACTGGTACATCCTCACCCCAGAGGGAGAGCTCATCGAGGTTGACAAGTTCGACTTCACCGGCCACGAGAACCTGAAGAAGTTCGTCAACTACGAGATAGCCAAGAACAGGATAGCCGACAGGGAACCACCGCACGTCAAGCTCATGCTCGAGCACGAGCTCGTTGACTACGAGCCGGGAAGCGACGGCGGAAACCTCCGCTACTACCCGAAGGGACGCCTTATAAAGGGCCTCCTCGAGCAGTACGTCACCGAGAAGGTCGTCGAGTACGGAGCGATGGAAGTGGAAACTCCGATTATGTACGACTTCGAGCACCCAGCGTTGGAGAAGTACCTCAACCGCTTCCCCGCGAGGCAGTACATCGTCAAGAGCGGTGACAAGAAGTTCTTCCTCCGCTTCGCGGCCTGTTTCGGCCAGTTCCTCATCAAGAAGGACGCGATAATCAGCTACCGCAACCTTCCGCTCAGGATGTACGAGCTCACCCGCTACTCCTTCAGGCGCGAGAAGAGCGGTGAGCTCTCGGGCCTCAGACGCCTCAGGGCCTTCACGATGCCCGATATGCACACCGTGGCAAAGGACCTCAAGCAGGCGATGGACGAGTTCAAGAAGCAGTACAAGCTCAGCATGGAGGTTCTCAGGGGCGTTGGGCTCACGCCGGAGGACTACGAGGTTGCCATAAGGTTCACCCGTGACTTCTGGGAGGAGAACAGGGACTTCATCGTCGAGCTGGCGAGGATAATCGGCAAGCCTGTCTTGATAGAGATGTGGGACCAGAGGTTCTTCTACTTCATCCTCAAGTTCGAGTTCAACTTCGTTGACAACCTCGACAAGGCGGCCGCTCTGAGCACCGTCCAGATTGACGTTGAGAACGCCGAAAGGTTCGGCATAACCTACTACGACGAAGAAGGCAAGGAGCGCTACCCGCTCATACTCCACTGCTCGCCGAGCGGAGCCATCGAGCGCGTTATGTACGCAATCCTTGAGAAGCAGGCTAAACTGCAGGCCCAGGGCAAGAAGCCGATGTTCCCACTCTGGCTCAGCCCGATACAGGTTAGAGTGATTCCGGTCAGCGACGACGTCATGGACTACGCGCTCTACGTCGCCGGCAAGCTCGAAGGCGCGAAGATTCGCGTTGACGTTGACGACACCAACGACAGGCTCAACAAGAAGATAAGGAAGGCCGAGAAGGAGTGGATACCCTACATCATCGTCGTCGGCAAGAACGAGAAGGAGCAGAATACCGTGACGGTTAGGAGAAGGGAGGACGGCAAGCAGGTTGAGATGCAGTTGGAAGACCTCATCAGGGAAATCAGACAGAAGACTGAGGGCTTCCCCTACAAGCCGAGGCCCCTACCGCTTCTCCTCAGCAGAAGGCCCAAGTTCAGGGGCTGAAAGCTTTTTCAATCGTATTTTTCTCCTTCCACTTTTAACCCTGAGCGAGTACACAGCGGGTTCGAAGTCCGCGTACGGTGCCTTCAGGAAGTAGAGGAGCTCCTTTATGTGGTCCTCGCGAATCCAGGACTTAGCGAGGAGAACGTAGTCGCTGACGTTTGAAACCCACGCGACGAAGCGCCGTGAGACCATGTCGGCGTTTATGGGTAGCAACAGAATCGATTCCGGAAAGCGAACGCTTTTGTCGGCCACCGTCTGGTTTAGAAGCTTCAGCGTCTGGTCCTCCCCGAGCATGAGGGATGCCCCGTCGAGTGTATATATCAGTCTTAGGACCTTTCCCGAGCGAACCCGCTCGCGAAGGGGACCGCAGTAAATTCTGTCTATTTTTGGGTTTATCGTCTCGGGCTCAACCCTGTCGAGGTAGAATACGTTGTTGATATTGTCCTCAAGGTGGGTGTAGCGGGAGCCGAAAACGTCTATCACCGCCATGTCCCCCCGTTCGAGGACCTTAATCGGATTGAAACCGACGCTCTTACACCTTCTGAAGAAGCTCCGGAGGGGGACGCTGTAATTGGAGACCACCGCGAAGTAGCCGTCTTCAACGGCTCTTCTGAGAAAAAGGAGGAGAATCTGCCAGGCGGAGGAATAAGCGTCGTAAATAACGGTAACGGTCGAACCCCTCACGTGTTCCGGTGGGAACACTTCCAGCACGTCAACGTCCATCAATCACCCTCCCGGGGGTGCTCCCGAGAAGGCTTCCCTGAGGAATTCTTTGGCTTCCTCGCTGAACTGGTCGAGCTTGACCTCCTTGCCAAACTTGTCGTAGACCTTGCCGTCCCTGAAGTTGAGCTCGAATATCTCGTAGTGCTCCTCGCTCTTCTCGTGGAGCTTTATTCCGTGGCCCTTCAGGTGGTTCTCGAGGTTCTCGATGTCCACGTATTTGCCACACTCCTCGCACTTATAGAACTGCCAGAAGATGTAGTCCTGACCCGCTAAAACGTTGGCCTTTATGTGGTTTATCAACGCACCGCCGAGGTACTCGTAGACGTCCTCTTGAACGAGCTTGCCGTTGTCGTCAACGACCTTGAAGCCGGCCCAGACTATGTGGTCGTTTATGTCGGCGAGGGTAGCCTTAAGGTAGCGATAGGTAAGCACGAACGTGCCGTTCTTAACGTAGAAAACTCCCTTGTCGGGGATGGCCACGATGTGGATTCCCTTAACGTCCTTCCCGGCGAGCGAATCAGCCTCATCCTTGTTCTTGGCCACATCGATGAAGACCTCGACGTTGCTCTTCTTGTGGGTTCCGATTATGGTGCTTCCCTCTATCCGCCAGTGGTAGTCGTCGAGGTAGCGGACCTGCGTGTACACCTTCTTAACGCCGGGACTCAGTTGACTGTACATGCTCACCACCTGAGAAGGTTCTCGCGGGCCTTAATAAGCTTTAGCGGAAAAGCTTAAAAACTACCGCCCAAAGCGCCTCTGCCTCTTCTGGAACTCGCGGATGATTCTGAGGAAGTCAATCTTCCTGAACTCCGGGAAGTAGACGTCCACGAAGAAGAGCTCGCTGTAGGCTATCTGGTAGAGGAGGAAGTTGCTTATCCTTACCTCGCCGCCGGTCCTGATGACTATGTCGGGGTCAGTCATGTTCGGGTAGTACAGGTAGCGCTTTATCAGGTCCTCATCTATTTCCTCGGGCTTTAGTTTTCCTGCTAAAACATCGCTCACTATATCCTTCACCGCATCGGCGATTTCACTCCTCCCGCCGTAGGCCAGGGCTATGTTGAGGGTGTAGTTGCCGTACTTCCTGGTAACCCTCTCGGCTTCTTCTGCCGCCTTCCTGACGTTCTCGGGGAGCATCTCCTTTCGGCCCAGAACGTTCACCCTTATCCCGTACCTGTGAACCCTCTCGTCCTTCACGAGCTCCTTAAACTTCTCCTCGAAGAGGTTCATGAGGGCGTTTACCTCCTCTTTGGAGCGCTTGAAGTTCTCGGTCGAGAAAGCGTAAACTGTTAGTGTCCTTATTCCAAGCTCCCTGCACCACTCGAGGATTTCTTCGAGCTTTTTGGAGCCGAAGAAGTGACCGTACCACGGGGGCTTCTCGAGCTTTCGAGCCCACCGTCGGTTCCCGTCCATTATGATTGCCACGTGCCTCGGAATGTTCCCCGATTTAACCTTCTCCAGGAGATAGCGCTCGTAGAGGTCGTAGGCTGGCTTGAAAATAATGTGGGGGATGTGGGAGAGGAGCCTGTAAATCATGGCCCTCACTCAAGCCTCTTCCTTGATTTGAGGTGCTTCTCGGCGAGCTCCATGTAGATTTCCGCGTTCTTCTTCGTCCACTCGATTTCCTCCTCGGTGAGCTGTCTCACGACCTTGCCCGGGACGCCGAGGACGAGGCTGTAGTCGGGAATCTCCTTGCCCGGCGGGACGAGAGCCCCGGCGCCGATGACGACGTGCTTCCCTATCTTCGCGCCATCGAGGATTACGGAGCCCATGCCGATGATGACGTAGTCGCCTATCTCCGCCCCGTGAACGACGGCGTTGTGGCCTATGGTGACGTACTTTCCGATAATCGTTGGCTGGTTGTGGGAGGTGTGTATGCTCACATTGTCCTGAACGTTTGAGCAACAGCCAATGTAAATCTGCTCGATGTCGCCCCTGAGAACCGCCGAAGGCCAGACGCTCGTCTTCTCCTCCAGAACAACGTCCCCAATGACGGAGGCGCTCTCGTCAAGGAAAGCGGTCGGGTGAATCTTCGGCTTCTTTCCGTTGAACTCGTAAATCGCCATTTTTCATCACCGGGTTATAGTCCCGGGGAGAACTTATAAAGATAACCGGCCAACTTAACCGGGGAAAGGCCATGAGGTACAGGAGAGGTGCCAGCGCCGAACGGGAGCTGATACGACTCCTTGAAGGGGCGGGGTTTGCGGTCCTCCGCTCGGCGGGGAGCCACAGGATTGACCTCGTCGCGGGCAACGGAAGGGACTACTTGTGCATCGAGGTCAAGAGCACCCGCTCAAAGAGGCTCTACATATCATCTGAGGACGTTGAGAAGCTCGTTTCATTTGCCGAGAGCTTCGGCGGGAAGCCGGTCTTGGCCGTCAAGTTCATAAACGTGGGCTGGCGCTTCTACTTCCCCGACGAGCTCAGGAAAAGCGGTAAGAACTACCGCGTTGAAGTTAGTGACGCTTTCCACACCCTCGAAGAGCTCGTCGGGAAGCAGAGAACCCTTGATGGGGTGATTGGCGATGAGGTTTAAATTGTGCGCCCTCCTGATTGTCATGCTCCTGCTGGTTCACATACCAGCCGTTTCGTCCGAGGGCTCATCCCTTCTGAGCGTCACGGTTCTCAACGACACCATTCCCGCACTTCCGGGGAGCACCATTGTCGTTCCGTTCTCGATAACCAACCTTGGAAACGAGACGATAAACAACGTTACCGTTTACGTTACCGGGCCTGCTCAGGGCTTTCAGTACAGTGTTAAGGTGATAAGGACCCCCATCGAGCCCGGAAAGAGCGTGAACGACACGATAACGGTCAAAGTTCTGAATACGGAACCAGGTCCCTACCTCCTCACCCTTGTCGCGAGGGTGGGGAGTGTCTACGCGAGCTCAAAGTTCGTTGTTCGCGTTAGGAGCGTTATCGACTACACGCCTTCAATCGTGACGGATAGAAAATACGTGTACGGCCACGGCGTCAACGTAACCCTTAGGGTGTACTCGACCTCAAACACGGTGATAACGGGAAAAATCGGGTACGTAATCGAGAGGAACGGCGTTCCCCTCGTTAATGAAACGTTGATAACCTTTGTCAGGCCAGACTCGTTCTGGATAAAAAGGCTTTCCTGGAAGACCCTTCCGGTCGGCAACTACACAGTACTTCTCTGGGCCAACCTCAGTGGGGTCTACAAGTCAGCAACTGCCTCCTTTGAGGTTTACCAACGAAACCTCCACTACAGGGTCTACTTCTGGGACGGGGCGATACATGTTAGGGTTTACAACTCAACGGGGGGCGTTCCGGGCATTCCTGTTGAGATAAACGGTCTGAAGTTCACGACGGGTCCTGACGGCACGTTCACGTATGCGGTACCCTCACCCGGGCTCTACAACGTTGTTCTGAACCTCGACGGCAGGATAGCCGTCGTTCCGGTTACCGTTGAGAAGCTCTCGATAAGCACCGCCCAGAGCGGAAACGTCCTGACCGTTAGGGTGACCGCCAACAACACCCCAGTCCCCAACGTAACGGTAACCGTTCTCGGTCCTGCTTCAACCGCCTACGGCGTGACAAACGCCAGCGGAGAGGCAGTTTTCAACCTCACGGACATAGGTTACGGCACCATCGTGGTACGTGCTCAGAGCGACCGTTATCTTCCCAGTGAAACCGTGATTGCGGTTTCAAGGCCATCCCAAACCACGACTTCAAATCCAAGCCCAACTCGGACATCATCCACCACGTCAACGCCCTCGAACACAACGTTTCCAGTTCCAACAGAGACATCGAAAGCCACATCAACCAGCCCGAGTCACGTTGGGATAATCCTAATCCTCGCCGGGCTCATCCTCGCGGGAACCTCCTACCTCGCCTTTGCCGTTCCAGTAATCCACGAGGAGACCCTCGACCGCTACTACTTCCTCAAGGTTCGTGCGCCGAAACTCCGCCCGCTGAAGAACTACCGCGTTGAGCGGGCAGTTAATGCCGTCGAGGTGCGCGTGACAAGGGGCAACGCGAAACTCGAGAACGGAAAACTCGTCTGGGAGCTCGACCTTGAGCCGGGTGAGGAGGCCTATCTCCAGGCCGTTCTAGGCTGACCTTTTCTTTTCCATTAGTAAACCTTATTAAGCCGGCCGAATACATTCAGATGACAGTCTAAAGGAGGCGAAAGCCATGGTGAACCTCGAACTGCTGAAGAAAATCGTCGAGGCCCCGGGCGTTTCTGGATTCGAGTTCCTGGGAATCAGGGACGTCGTTATAGAGGAGCTCAAGCCCTACGTTGACGAGATTAAGGTTGACAAGCTCGGAAACGTCATAGCGCACAAGAAGGGAAGCGGTCCAAAGGTCATGATTGCGGCTCACATGGACAAGATAGGCGTCATGGTCAACCACATAGACAAGGAGGGCTACCTTCACATCGTTCCCGTCGGTGGAGTTGACCCGAGGACGCTCGTTGCCCAGAGGATAAGGTTCTTCACCGAGGAGGGCGAGCGCTACGGAGTCGTTGGCCACATTCCGCCCCACCTCCAGAAGCCCGAGGACAGAAAGAAGGCCGCTGACTGGGATACGATAGTCGTTGACGTCGGCGCCGACAGCAAGGAGGAAGCCGAGGAAATGGGCTTCCGCGTTGGAACCGTCGGCGAGTTCGCCCCGGCATTCACCCAGCTCAGCGAGAACAGGATTGCGACTCCGTACCTCGATGACAGAGTTTGCCTCTACGCCATGATAGAGGCCGCCAAGGCCCTCGAGAGCCACGAGGCGGACATCTACTTCGTTGCGAGCGTTCAGGAGGAGGTTGGCCTTCGCGGTGCCAGGGTTGCGAGCTACGCGATTGACCCGGAGATAGGCATAGCGATGGACGTCACCTTCGCCAAGCAGGTCGGCGACAAGGGCAAGATTGTGCCCAAGCTCGGTGGCGGACCGGTCATGGACGCCGTTGGTCCGAACATCCACCCCAAGGTCCGCGCCTTCGCCGAGGAGGTCGCCAAGAAGTACGACATTCCGCTCCAGGCCGAGGCCAGCCCGAGGCCGACCGGAACCGACGCCAACATAATGCAGATTAACAGGGAGGGCGTCGCGACAGCTGTGCTGAGCATACCGATACGCTACATGCACAGCCAGGTCGAGACCGCGGACATAAGGGACATCGACCTTACCATAAAGCTCGCCAAGCACCTCCTTGAGGAGCTCAGGCCGATGGACCTCACTCCGTGATAGAGTTCCGCGATGGAAAGGTTTATTGGCTTTTCTTCCCTTCTTATACTCGGTGACCCGATGATAGCGGTCGTTTCAATTGGCCCCATCGAGCGGTCGCTCGTTGAGGGCGTCGTTGACTTCGTAAGGAATTACTACTCACGCTTCGGGATTAGTGTCGAGTTCACGGGCGTGATTCCGGCCGAGCCCTTCTCGGTTGCCTTCAACGCCAGGAGAAACCAGTACCTCGGGAGAATTTTCCTGCCGACGCTCTCCGCCCTTCGGGAGAAGCTTGGGGCAGTAGCTATTCTCGGCATCACGGAACTTGACCTCTACGAGGAGGGGCTGAACTTCATATTCGGCCTGGCAAACCCCTCCCTGAGGAGCGCCATCGTCTCGGTTCACAGGCTCAGAAACGAGTTCTACGGTCTTGAGCCCGACGACACGCTCCTTCTTGAGCGGACCGTCAAGGAGGCTATGCACGAGCTCGGCCACGTTTTCGGTTTGTCCCACTGTCCGAACCCGAGGTGCGTTATGCACTTCTCGAATTCCCTCCTCGACACCGACGCCAAGGGGCCCCTCTACTGCCCGAGGTGCGAGGAGAAGCTTGAGGAAAACCTTAGGAGACTGGGGGTGTTGTCGTGATTGAGGTTGAGGTCAAGGGCTACGCCGACGATAGGGTCTTTGAGCGCGTTAGGGAGAGCTTCCGGCTCATAAGGAAGGAGTACCATGAGGATACCTACTACCAGCACCCGTGCAGGGACTTTTCGAAGACGGACGAGGCCCTGAGGATTCGCGTGAGGCGCTTCAACGGCCACTTCGAGGCCTTCTTGACCTACAAGGGGCCTAAGCTTGACTCTGTCTCGAAGACGAGGGAGGAGATAGAGGTTCCCATCGAGGACCCCGATGCCCACGCGAGGATTCTTGAGGCTCTCGGCTTCCGCGAGGTTCTGACCGTCGAGAAGGTTCGCGAGAAGTACTACGTCGAGAAGGGCATCACCCTGACCCTCGACGAGGTTGAAGGCGTCGGGAAGTTCGTGGAGATTGAGGCTCTGACCGACGACAGGGAGAAGGTCCCCGAACTGGTTGAGAAGCTGAGGGGAATACTCATGGAGCTCGGCGTTACCCGCTTCGAGAGGCGTTCCTACCTCGAGCTACTGCTCGGGAAGGGGGGCTGAATGGGAAAGCTGGACGAACTGTTCGGTGCAATCAAGGGGAAGCGGCCTGATACGGAAGTGCTCACCGAGATAGAGGACAGACTGCTCGTTGACGACGTTCCCGGGGCTATAGCTCTCCTAGAAGAGCTCGAGAAGGAGCAGAACGTCGTAATAGCGGTCAGGATGATTCTTCGAAAGATTCTCCGCATGAAGGAGTCCGAGGAAACGGAAGTTCGGCTCGTCCCACTTCTCAAGCAGCTCGTCCCCTACATCAACGGGGTGAAAAACGAGCGCTACCGTGCGCTTCTCCTCGGTGAGCTGGCGATGGGCTTCTACATCATCGGGGCCGAGCTCGAGGGGGACTTTGCTCTCAAGGCCTCGATAAACCTTGCCCTTAACCACCCGGACATACTGCGGGACATAATAATGGGTCTGATTGACGCGGGCCTCTTTCCAAAGGCAGGATACGCCATGAAGTTCGTCAAGGACAAGGAAAAGCTCGACGTTGTTCTCGTTCACCTTGCCGAGGTTCTCTACGAGAGGGGCGAGGCCGAGAAGGCTTTGGCGGTGATAGGTCACATAACGAGCAACTTCCATCGGGCCGTTGCGTTACTTCACCTGGCCCAGTTTGAGAAGGAGCGGGATAGGGAGAAGGCCCTTCAGTTCGTTGACTGGGCAATAAAGCTCGCCGAGAGGATAGAAGACCCCGACGCGAGGTTCGAGCTGATGCTCAAGCTCTACGACCTGAGGCACGAAATAGTGGGTGAGCCGCTCAGCCTCTCCGAGCTACTCGCGAGGGAAACTCCTGAGGAGACAGAGCAGGCGGAAGACCAAGGGCCCTCGACAGGAGGAGGGAGTGGGGGACCTTAACCCCTACCTCTATGAGCTCTTCAACCCGTTCTGCAACCTCTCGGGGGTTTCCCTGGAGGATTACTCTCCCACCGTTTAAAACCACGAGTCTGTCAGCTTTTCTGAAGAGGAAGCGCGAATCGTGCTCGACCATAACGACCGTTGTTCCTGCCCTGTTGAGCTCCTCAACGACTCTCAAGACTTCCCGCTTCCCCTTCGGGTCGAGCTGGGACGTCGGCTCATCCAGAACAAGGTGGCTCGGCTTCATCGCTATTACGGACGCTATAGCTAACCTCTGCTTCTCCCCTCCACTGAGGTTAGGGGGAAACTCGTTTTCGAGGCCCTCGAGACCGACCACCTTAAGGGCCCACTCAACCCGCTCCGCTATCTCCTCCCGTGGAAGGCCGAGGTTTTCAAGGGCGAAGGCAACCTCATCCTCGACGGTCATGTTGAACAGCTGGCTCTCCGGGTTCTGAAGGACGAGACCAACGAGCGTTGAGAGCTTTGAAACCGGCGTTTCCGTCGTTTTGAAAGTTTCCCCAGTTTTCTGGTCCCTAACGATGACTTCCCCCGAGAACGCTCCCCTAATCGAGCTGGGTATTATCCCGTTCAGCGTTAGTGCGAGCGTTGACTTCCCGCTCCCGCTCGGGCCAAGGATTCCTACGAACTCGCCGTCCTCTATTTTTAGGCTCACATCCATTAGGGCCGGCCTTTTCGAGCGGGGGTATCTGAAGGTAACTTTCCTGACTTCAATCATCTCCTCGTCACCCTCGGGAAGATGAAGGCAACGCTCAGTATGAACACCAGCGTCGAGAATATCTCCAGCCTGCCAATCCACATCAGGAGGATGTAGAGAACCTTGAGGTCAACGGGCATGTGGGGGGAAGTTATGCCAACGCTCAGCCCGACGTTGCCCTGGGCAGATGCCACCTCGAAAAGCGCGTTCGCGAGGCTCGTCTTGACACGGAGCATCGTGTAGACGGTCCCGACGAGGAGGAACGCGAGGTAGGTCATTGTGAAGCTCATGACTTCCTGTATGTCCTCCTCGCTGAAAACGTAGTTGCCGACCTTCCTCTTTATGACTGCCCCCCTCGGGAGGATTGCGCTCTCTATGGTCCACTTCAGGCTCTCGTACATCAGGGTAACGCGGATTAGCTTGATTCCACCGGCAGTGCTTCCTGCACCGCCACCGATGACCATGAGAATCGCAATTATGAACTTCGCAACCTCCGGATAGTTGGAGAGGCTCGTTATCTGGAACCCGGTACAGCTGATGGCCGAGACCGCGTGGAATATCGCTCCCTGCAGGGCCTGGCCGACCGGGTCACCCACCTGGTAGAGGCTGTAGGCGATTATCGCGATTGCGGGAATCAGGAATATAAACATGTAACGAACCTGAATGTCCTCAAAGAATGGCTTTAGAGACTTGCTCTTGAACACCCGGTAGTGAACGGTGAAGTTGACGGCGCCCATTATCATTAGGAAGATGGTGACGGCGTTTATCGCGGGGCTGTGGAAGAAGCCTATGCTCTGGTCGTGGGTGCTCATACCACCGGTTCCAAGGCCCGTCATCGCGTGGGTGAGGGCGTCGAACGGGTTCATCCCGTTTATGTAGTACAGGTAAGCGCCGACGAGCGTGAGGGCAAGGTAAATCTCGAAGATGACCTTTGAGGTGTTGACGAGGTTGGGGAGTATTCTCTCGCTCCTCGCCTCGGCCCGGTATAGCCTTGCCGCCGCGACACCAGGCCTTATCAGAATCGAAAGGGCCACGAGGACTATCCCAATTCCACCGAGCCACTGCATCCACGCGCGCCAGAATAAGAGTATCTTCGGATAGCTGGAGAGATGACTCATCATGGTAAGTCCCGTTCCCGTCCACGCGCTCATGCTCTCGAAGTAGGAATCCACGAAGCTCATGTTGGCTATCTTCATGAAGGGGACGACGCTCACAAAGGACGCGAAGAGCCACGTGAAAGCGGCCGCAATCATGGCCTGCCTCAGGTTGACGTCCTCAACCTTGCTTGAGTGTCTGCTCAGCCATGCCCCAAAGAGAATGCATGCCATTCCGGGGATTGCAAAATAGGGGACGTATTTAACTTGGTCCGGATAGAACCAGATGAGGAGTACTGGGAAGAGATAGGCGAGGCCTACTCCTTGAAGGATTGAGCCTATGAGGTTCTTAACGACGAAGAGGTCGGCCGAGACGTTGATGCGCTTCCTGAATTCGAGCATCGCCTCACCGTCTCGCCTAAGGGTGGCGAGAATAAAAGGTTTTTCGTAAGGTTTAAGGGGAGCCTAACACCACTTGGGTCGGTGGTAGAAGTGGACGAACGGGAAGCGCTGATTAGGGCAGGGGAGATTGCAAGGAAGGTTAAGGAAGAGGTCGTTGACCTAATCAAACCGGGTACGAAGCTCTATGACATAGCGGAGTTCGTGGAAAGACGCATAGTCGAACTCGGCGGAAAACCGGCTTTTCCCTGCAACCTCTCGCTCAACGAGGTGGCGGCGCACTACACCCCCTACCGGGGGGATGATACCGCCCTCAAGGAAGGTGACTACCTCAAGCTCGACCTCGGCGTTCACGTTGATGGCTACATAGCGGACACCGCGGTAACGTTCCGCGTCGGAATGGAGGAAGACGAGCTCATGGAAGCGGCGAGGGAAGCCCTTGAGAACGCCATAGCGACCGTCAGGGCCGGAGTGATGGTCAGGGACGTTGCGAAGGCCATTGAGGAGACGATACGCGGTAAGGGCTTCAACCCGATAGTTAATCTCAGCGGCCACAAGGTCGAGCGCTACAAGCTCCACGCTGGAGTCAGCATTCCGAATGTTTACAGGCAGGCCGATACCTACGTTCTCCAGGAGGGAGACGTCTTCGCGATAGAGCCCTTCGCGACGACCGGCGCGGGGCAGGTGATAGAGGTCCCGCCGGCGCTGATTTTCATGTACGTCCGCGACAGACCGGCCAGGATGCTCCAGGCGAGAAGGTTGCTCATGCACATCAAGCGCGAGTACAAGACCCTGCCTTTCGCGTACCGCTGGCTCCAGGGCTTTATGCCGGAGGGACAGCTCAAGATGGCACTCTCACAGCTGGACAAGGCCGGTGCGATATACAGCTACCCGATACTGCGCGAGGTCAGGGGTGGCATGGTGGCCCAGTTCGAGCACACGGTCATAGTCGAGAAGGACGGGGCGCACATAACGACGTGAGATGCCCCCTATATTCCCAATTCTTTCAAAACCATCGCTCTCCTCGTGCTTCTACCGTTATACCGTATGAGAAAAGGGAGAAAAGGTTAATAACATCCATCTCCAAAGTCCATTAGGTGTGGGTTATGGCCATTAGCGTGAAGAACTCCGAGGGGGTTCGGCTCCTCATCGAGGAGGTTGCCAAGGCCGTTGGTGTTTCTCCCGGAGAGCTCTTAGAGTACTACGAGTGGAAGGCCACATTGGAGAAGCTCAAAAGGGCCACGACAAAAAAGATGACGAATGAAGAGGCAATAACGTTTCTGCAATCTCAAATGGGGAAACGGAAAATCAGCGAAGAGAAAGCCGTTGAGCTTTACTACGAGGCCCGGGAGGAGATAAAGAGATGGGAGCAAATAGAGAGAAGACTAAAACAGTTAGGCCTCGAGTAGTGATAGACACTTCGGTTCTGTTCTCAGCCGTCATCTCAACTAAAGGTTATGCTTTTGAAGTCTTAGAGCTTTTGGCGCGGGGTGGCATAATCAATTGCGTTTCTTCCCAGACCTTGGACGAGTACTACCGCAAACTCACTTCAAGGAAAGCACTCAAGTACATTTCTCTTGAGGAGGCCATCGGGTACTTAACCCTCGTGGAGAGTTTATCTGAGATGGTAGTCATAAAGCACTCTTTCCAAAACTCGGAGGACGTTCTTGAGAAAGTTCGAGACCCGGAAGACATTCCTTTCCTCGATGTGGTTTATAACGCTGAAGCCGAGTTTTTGATAACGTACGATAGGAGGCACTTGGTAAAGATTCGAGATGAAGATACGAAAAAGTTCAAGCTGAGGGGTCATGAGTTCTACATCTTGACGCCGGATGAGTTTATCCACACCTACCGCAGAAGAAAGTACCTAAAGTCCTAGACCTTTTGGTCATTGTGATGGGAACAAACTTTACATGTCCCTACGGAATTTGGAGAAGTGTGGGAAGGGAACCCCCACGGGCTCGGCAGTTTGTTTGGCGCCGGGGCAGGGATTTGAACCCTGGTGGGCGGACGCCCACGGGATCTCGAGTCCCGCGCCTTCCCAGGCTAGGCTACCCCGGCGCGGTCTTTGGTTTGCCAACCGGTTTTATAAATCTTTCCGCGAAAACTTTATTAACCTAAGTTAACTAAAATGTCGCCGGTTGCAAAGGTTTAAATCCCAGGAGAACCAATATATAAATTGCAGGAGGTGGCAGAAATGGTCGGAATTCAGGTGCAGGAGGTAATGACCGACAGGTTCCAGAAGATAGACATCGACGCCCCCCTTTCTGATGCCATAGGAATCTTCGAGAAGGAGGACCCCGACCTCATTCTGGTGTTCGATGGAAACCTGTACAAAGGCGTTCTGACCCAGGACTTGATTATTCGCTCCCACCTCAAGTGGGACCCCACGAAGGCCAAGGTTAGGGACGCTTACAAGCCTGCCCCGGTTATAAAGCCCGACGAGGATTTGAGCAAGGCCGCAAAGCTTATGATGGAGGTTGACCTCCGCTCCCTCCCGGTGGGGGAGAGCAAGGCTGAAATCATCGGTGTTATAAACGATATAGCCGTCCTTGATAGGGTTTCTGAGACCGAGTTTGGTAAAAGAAAGGTAGAAGAGTTCATGACCAAGGACGTTATAACCCTCAAGCCCGACGATACCGTCGCCAAGGCCCTTGCAACGATGCGCGACCACGCGATATCGAGGATTCCAATAGTTAATGAGGAGGGCAAGCTCGAAGGTCTCGTCACGCTCCACGACCTCATAGTGAGGTTCATTAAGCCCCGCTTCAGGGCCAAGGCAGGAGAACTGGCCGGCGAGAAGATACCGCCCTTCAGCATGCCCCTCCGCGACGTGATGATTAGGGGAGTCATAACGATTCTCCCGGACGCGAAGGTCAGGGAAGCGGTCGCCACGATGAAGGACAACGACATAGACGGCCTCGTCGTCGTCAACGAGAACAACAAAGTCGTTGGAATACTCACCGTCAAGGACCTGCTCCTGCCCATCTCGAAGATGACCGAGAAGGAGGCGAGGTTCTACCTCCAGCTCGGCGGTGACGCCTCGATACTCAGCGACTTCACGAGGGAAAGGATAATCGAGGACATCAAGCGCTTCGTCGACGGCTACGAAGATTTACTCGGCCAGGAGGGCATAATATACCTCTACATCAGGCGCTTCCCCGAGAAGTTCAGGGGAGTTCACCTCTACCAGGCCAGGATGAGGGTCGTCACCGACAGGGGCGTCTTCGTTGCCACCGGCGAAACCTGGGGAGCGATACAGGCGGTTCACGACGCTTTGAGGGCCATCGAGAGACAGCTCCTTCAGAAGGCAGAATTGGAAAAGGACACGCGCTACGCCAAGAGGTTCCTCGAGAAGCTCGGCCTCAGCTGAGCTCCTCGAACTCCCTCTCTATTATTCTCTTCTGACGCTCCTCAAGGGCCTCTGGATTTATAACTAGAACCAGTGTTCCTCCATCTGACACTACCCTGTCCTTAAGGTTCAGAAGGAACTTAACGGCGTTTTCAAAGCCGTTCTCAAGCATCAGGTACTCGAAGGCCTCGACGTATATTGTCTTGTACCCTTGGGCGAGTGCGCGCGCGATTAAATCAGTAAGGATTTCAATCTTCGTCGGACTTATTGCATAAATCTGGGGTTTCTCCTCCAGCTTGCCCTCCTTCGCGCGCGTGACCCAGAACACGAGGGTCTCAGAGTTAAGGGAGCTTTTCAGGGTTCTCAAATCTTCCCTTGTTATAACAACGGTTCCCGGCATTGACCAAAGCTTGCCGAGCTTTCTAAAAGCCTCCCCTCTGGAGCGGAACAAAAAAACGCCTTTCTGAGGTGGATGTTTCCCTTCGGTTTTAACGGGGGTCACAGGATAGAACACGAACTTGACTGCACCGACTGCGGCCATCAGACGGAATATTCCGCCAAGAAAGAACCCTATAGGCGCAAACCAGTTTATGAAACGTGTGACCGGGTAGGTAAGGTTGAGGGTCCCCAAGAGAATTAATCCCCAGGGAAAGAGCGCCTCTGGCGTTCCCCGTGAGATGACGTATTTATCCAGGACCCACCCGAGGTAAACGAGCGACCCTCCGAGAACAAGAGAAGGAAGGATGGACCTTTCAGTGGGACTCTTAAAGACGTCGGTTGCGAGAAGAAAGAGCCAGATGTACGAGGCAACAGCTAGAATGGAGATGTAAACCGTGTGCCTGAAATCGGTCTTCCCGTACTTCAGATGGAACGCCCCCCAGATTATCAGAATTCCAAAGAAGAAGTTTGGAATCTTGGCGGCTATAACGTAAGCCTGGGGATTTATGTGGACACCCAAGGGGGCCAGAATGTAATCTTCGATTCCAATTGCGTCTATGAAGAACGCGGTGCTAATCAAAACCCACCCCTTATCCCTAGTTTCGTGGGCTTTGTAAGCAACGGCAACGAAAAGTACCCACCTTGAAATAAAGTTGAGGTAGGGTATGAGGTTGCTTCTAGGGATGCTCATTTCTCCATCACCAACTTCTCCTGCCTCACTACCACGAGGCTGTTTGGCGGGACGTTGCGGTCAACGATAACACCTGGCCCTATAAAAGCGTTGCTCCCAATCTTTCTGCCAGGATAGATGCTGACGTTGATACCAACCTTTACGTTGTGCCCGATTATTGCCCCGAGCTTGTGCCTGCCGCTGTCCTCGAGCTTCCCCTTGATTTCAACCTTGACGTTGCCCCTGTCGTGCCTCAGGTTTGCCGTTATCGTCCCCGCGCCGAGGTTCGTGTTCTCGCCGATTATCGAGTCGCCGACGTAGTTGAGGTGCGGTGCGTTGCTGTTGTCCATTATGATGGAGTTCTTGACTTCAACCGCGTTGCCGATGTGGCAGTTGTCGCCTATGCTCGTGTGGGGCCTTATGAAGCAGTTCGGCCCTATCCGGGAGTCCCTGCCAATCTTCACCGGCCCGATTATGTAGGCCCCGCTTCTTACCACCGTCCCCTCGCCGATTTCAACGGGGGGAACTACCACCGCCCCTTCCTCGACCGTTCCCCTAATCTCGTGCCTGAGCTTGTTCTTGAGCAGGTATTCGTTGAGCTCAAGTAAATTCCACGGCCTTCCAACGTCGTTCCAGTAGCCATCGTAGGGAACCGCCACAACCTTAAGCCCGGCGTCAATCATGAGGTTAATCGTGTCGGTTATCTCATACTCCCCGCGCTCGCTCAGGCCGGTCTTCTCTATGAAGTCAAAGACGCTCGAACGGAAGGTGTAGATGCCGAGGTTGGCGTAACCAGCTATTTTACCCGGCTTTTCTGCTATGCGCGTTACCCTTGAGCCTTCAACCTCGACCTTGCCGAAGTGGCTCAAATCCTTGAAGTGTTTCACAACAAGGGCGACGTCCGCTTTCTCCCTCCTGAAGGCCGAGACGAGCTCTCTAACCGCTTCCTCCTCGAAGTAGATGTCACCGTTTGCAACTATGAACTCATCCTCGACGCTCTCCCTGGCGCTCTCTATGGCCTTTGCCGTTCCCTCCCCCGGCAGCTGTTCCACGTAGGTTATCGGCTTGCCCCCGAACTCGTCCCCGAGGGTCTTCTTTATCCACTCGCTCTTGTATCTAACCACAATCACGAACTCGTCAACGAACGGGTACAGGTTCTCGAGGACGTACTCGATTATCGGCCGGTTGGCGACCTTGAGAACCACCTTTGGCCTGTCGTCCGTGAGAGGGCGGAGCCTTTCACCCTTTCCAGCCGCGAGGATTACACCCTTCACATTATCACCTCCAGAGTGTAAACGATTATCGCTATCAGCCCGAAGGCGAGGAGAAACTTTCTATCGTGAGACCCGGCGAGGCGCTCAAGCAGGGAGATGCCGAGCAGGGTAACGAAGAAGGCCGCGAGGAATGCGGAAAACGGAATCCACACCGGCCCGTCCGGTCTCCACGTCCCCATGAGGAAGAGCCTGAGGACGAAGTACGCCGGGGAAGCCATGAAGCCCCACTGAATGGCCTTTCTGGCGCTGTGACCCGGCAAAACGAGGCCGAGCGTGACGAGACCGGTCCTGCTGAGGGGACCTAAAAAGGACAGTCCCTGAAGGACCCCGCTCGAGAGGGAGTCGAGTATGCTCGGCTGTTCCGGCAGTCTCTCGTCTAGACCCCTGAGGAGCGCCAGCTTCGGCCACGAAAGGGCGACGGCGAGCAGGAAAATCCCGACGATGAGGTTAATAACACCTGCCTCAAGCTGGGAAACCCTGCAGGCCAGCTTCGAGACCGAGAACCCGAGGAGCACGGTGAAGACGGCCACGAAGAAGAGGTACTTGAGCTCGGCCTCGTAGATTCCGCGCATAGCCTGAAGTGAGAGGCGGGAGTAGGTTTCCCGGTACCTGAAGAAGACGGCGAAAGTCACCCCTAGGTAAGCGGGCACGAGGAAAGCCGAGTAACCAGGAATCAGGGACGACAGGCTCCCCTCCGGACTGAGGGGTAGCACCGAAGCAACCGCAACCAAGACCCCCGAGAGGAGAGCCTCCACGAGTCCAACCATGGTCACCACACAGCAAGTTTTAAGCCACAAACATAAACTTTTCGCGGTGATGCATATGAAGGTTACGATAATTTACGAAAACCACTCGGGTTTCCGGAAGGGTCTCCTTGGTGGGCACGGCTTCTCGGCCCTCGTGGAGCGCGGAGGCGTTAGGGTGCTCGTCGATACCGGCACGGACGGGAGGGTCCTCCTCAACAACATGGAAGCTCTGGGAATCGAGCCGGACTCGATAGATTACCTCTTCATAACCCACGGCCACTATGACCACACTGGGGGCTTGAAGGCGCTTTTGGAGGCACGCTCGAAGCCTCTGAAGGTAATCGCCCACCCCGGAATCTTCCAGAGGAGGATTGCCCTGAAGCCGAGGAGGAGGGAGATTGGGATTCCCTTCACGCGGGAGGAGCTTGAGGGGCTCGGCGCCGAGTTCGTTCTGAGAGAAGGGCCGTTTGAGTTCGCCGAGGGCTTCATGAGCTCCGGCGAGATTGAAAGGCTGACTTGGGACAGGGCCGTCGGCTACTTCCCAGATGGAACGAAGGACCCTGTGAAAGACGATATGGCGCTCATCCTCGACCTCGACGATTCAACGGCCGTAATCACGGGCTGTGGCCATTCGGGAGTGATTAACATCGTCAGGCACGCCGAGAAGGTCAGCGGAAAGCCAGTGAAGGCCCTAATCGGCGGACTGCACCTGATTGGCGCGAAGGAGGAACTGCTTGAAGACGTCCTCAAAAACGTCAAAGCCAGGCTCTACGCGGGCCACTGCACGGGGCTTGAGAGCTTCGCCTACCTCCGCTGCCGGCTCGGGGAACGGGTCGAACCCCTGCACGTGGGCAAGGTCATCGAGCTTTAGCGATATGTTTTTATATTTTCGCACCATTTTGGTTTTTAGAACACACCGAAGGAGGGTGGAAATATGGGACTTGGAGCGATAGTTGACAAACTTAATAGGTACGAAGGCCTCTTCGAAAAACTCGGCCTTCTCCTTGTCGCGGTGTTCTTCCTGATGGTGATAGCCGGCTTCACCGACTCGTCGCACGTCGGGAAGCTGATGAGCCTCGTGTTGCTGTTCCTCGTTGCCCTTGCGTCGCTGATTGGGGTAATCATCTACCGCTCGCTCGATTGAATACCTTTTTAAGGCCCCTCCCCAACCTTTTCTCCGCGAGATTGAGGGAGGGGTGAGAATGAAGAATCCGTTTGAGAAGATGCCGACGGTTCTTACCGCTGACGAGCTCATCGACAAGGCCTTCAGGAGGGCCGAGAGAGCTGCATCTGCCTACAACCCGCCCGGCGGGAAGGTCGCGAAGGCGAGGCAGAGGGAAGAGCTCAGAGTTAGAACCGTCTCGAACGTAGTTCGCGACAACCTCAGGAAGATACTCGACAGAACGCCCGGTGTCTCGACGCTCCCGAGGTTCTATCAGGAGTTAGTTGACACGCTCGTCGACCGCGACCAATTCCACCGCTCGCTGGCCAGGGTGAACTGGGCGATAAAGACCATCAGGAATCTCGAGCAACGCTACGTGGAGAAGATACGCTACGAGCGCGACCCGAAGGAGATAGCCAAGCTTAGGAGGGCCTTCTACGGCCGAGTCGCGGACATACTCCACGAGATTGACGACGATTTGCGCTATCTAAATCAGGCCAGAAACGTTCTCAAGGAGTTGCCAGTCGTCGATTTGGAGCTCCCGACGGTTGTCATAGCAGGCCACCCGAACGTTGGCAAGAGCACACTCTTGAGAGCTCTTACCAACG
This sequence comes from Thermococcus henrietii, assembly GCF_900198835.1. NCBI lineage: Archaea > Methanobacteriati > Methanobacteriota > Thermococci > Thermococcales > Thermococcaceae > Thermococcus > Thermococcus henrietii. The sequence goes on from NZ_LT900021.1 coordinate 1,138,175, forward strand.
CGAAGCCAGAGGTGGCGAGTTATCCCTTCACAACAAAGGGCATAAACGTCGGCCAGTTCGAGGAGCACTACCTCCGCTACCAGGTTATAGACACGCCCGGTTTACTCGACAGACCGCTCAGCGAGAGGAACGAGGTTGAGAAGCAGGCGATTTTAGCGTTGAAGCACCTCGGAGACGTCATCGTCTACATCTTCGACCCGAGCGAGTACTGTGGGTTCCCAATTGAGGAGCAGATGCACCTCTTCGAGGAGATACTGAACGAGTTCGGCGAGTTCCCGTTCATAGTCGCAATAAACAAGGTGGACATCGCGGACGAGGAGAAGACAAAAGCCATCGAGGAGTTCGTTAAGGCGAAGGGGCTTGAGTCCGTTAAGATTTCCGCCCGGACGGGTGAGGGCCTTGAGGAGCTCAAGAAGAGGATAATAGCGGTCGTCGAGCCGAAGGCGAGGGAGCTGGCGAAGAGGATTATGGAAAAGGAGCTTTCGAAGTTCAGAGAGGGAATTTAATTTTCTGACGATACTCTTCTTCTATTGTTCTTTGTTCTCTGAAAATCTCCGCCGGACTCTATCAAAGGCAAATTAGAAAAGGGTTCAGGCGTTCTCCTCCTTGAGGAGAACCGCGTTGACGACTCCGTCCTGGCCGGGCCTGCTGGTGACGACGGCCTTACCAATCTCGGTCTCGATTATCGCTCCCTTGGTGATGATGTTCCTCCTCGCGTACTGCCTGTTGGCCGGGTTCTCAACGACGTTGAGTATCTTGACCTTCTTGCCCTTTCCACCCTCGAAGACGTTCGCGTAGAGGGCTTCAACGAGGCGAACCTTCCTGTTACCGCCGTAGGTCCTGATTATTTTCCTCTTCTCCCTCTCCTCGGCGACCCTGGTGTTGGCGGGCTCTCTTCCGAGCTCCCTCTTCCTCTTCTTCCTCGCGAGGACAATCCTTCCACCTGAGGGCTTCTTGAGTGACCTTCCCTGCCAGATAGCCATTTATCTCACCTCGATTAGCCTGATGAACCCATCGCCACTTTCGGGGGTTCATTTATAAGCTTTTCTTAGGGACAACGCTTTTAAATCCTCCCATCGTTACTAACTCCGGTGGTGTATGTGGGAGCGCTTGACGCATTTTCAAAGGCCTTCTCTCTTGTCGCGGAGAACAAGAGAGTTTACGTTCTCGTTCTCGTGGTGTTCATCGCGATATCTTTCCTGGGCTTCCTATTCCCTGCCCAGACCAGTGGGCTTCCCCTAAAGGAGCATCTTTCCTCAGACGTTATCTTCGAGGAGTACGGCACCACATCCAGGACCGCCCTTGTTCATGACCTTGAACTATCGCTGTTAAAGCTGTTTATCACGATTCTTGCCCTCTCCCTTGTCGAGTACAGCGCCGTTAAGGCCTACTTTTTATCAGCAGACGAGGAAGAATACTCCCTCAAAGAGCTCATCACAGAGGCATTACCAAAGATTCCAGGGGTGATAATAGTAAACATCCTCGCGTACCTCACAGCCCTGCTCGTTGCGGTGGTTCCCGTCGGGATAATCATCCTCGGTGCCGTTTTCCTCAGCGCAGGCGTTGCCCTCCTAGGCGTCTTCCTGCTCTTTGCAATGATTCCAGTTCTCCTGACGTTCTTTGCTATCGTCGTCCCGGCGTACGTTGAGACGGGAGACATTGGGGCGTTCGTGGAGGCGTTGGGACTTACGTTTAGACGGCTCCCAAGCAGTTTTGGTTATGGCGTCCTCATAATACTCCTTGGTTTTGCCGTCGCTATAGCAATGACGCCCATTATACTTCCCCTCACAATGACCACCGTGAACCCGGTGATAATTGACCTCGCAGGTGCCCCCTTCGATGCGTTCCTCGTGTGCTTCCTCTGGGCGGGAGGGGTTCTCCTCTACAGGGACTTCAAGGGGATTAAGGGAAGAAAAGAGGAGTTCCTTTACTGATACCTCTTCTTTTTCGCGGCCTCGACGAGTCCCCTGAAGACCGGCGCCGGGTTCATGGGCCTCGACTTGAACTCCGGATGGAACTGGGTCGCTATGAAGTAGCTGTGCTCCGGCAACTCAAGTATCTCCATCCTCCTCTCGTCGTCGCCCGCTATTCCGCTGAAGACGAGGCCTGCTTCCTCAAACTTCTCGATGTAGTCAGGGTTGACCTCCCAGCGGTGCCTGTGCCTCTCGTAGACTATCTCCCTGCCGTATAGCCTCTTCGCGAGGGTGTTCGGCTTTATGTGAACCGGGTAAGCGCCGAGCCTCATCGTCCCGCCGAGCCTGTCCAAATCCCTCTGCTCCGGCATCAGGTCAACGACCGGATACGGTGTCTGTGGGTCTATCTCGGTCGAGTGCGCCCCCTTGAGCCCGAGGACGTTCCTCGCGAACTCCACAACCGTCAGCTGGAAGCCGAAGCAGATTCCGAGGAAAGGAATATCGTTCTCCCTCGCGTAGCGTATCGCCATCATCTTACCCTCGCTTCCCCTCGCTCCAAAGCCCCCGGGGACGATTATACCGTCAACGCCCTCAAGGAGCTTAACACCTTCCCTCTCGACGTCCTCGGCCTCTATCCACCTGATTTTGACCTTGACGTCGTTGGCGACGCTCGAGTGCTTCAGGGCTTCTTTTATGCTCAGGTAGGAGTCGGATAGCTTGACGTACTTTCCTACGATTGCAATCTCGACTTCCTTATCAAGGCCCTTGTACTTATCCACCATCTCGCGCCACTTCTCGAGCTCCGGCTCCCTTTCGGGAAGGTCGAGTCTCTTGACGAGGTATCTCGCAAGTCCCTCCCTCTCGAGCATCAGCGGGACCTCGTAGGTGTCCTCGACGTCGTAGGCACTGATTACCGCCTCCTCGGGGACGTTGGTGAAGAGGCTTATCTTTCTCCTCGCGCTCTCCTCAAGGGGCTCCTCGGAGCGAGCGACTATTGCATCGGGCTGAATTCCGAGGGAGCGCAGTTCCTTGACGCTGTGCTGGGTGGGTTTGGTCTTCTGCTCACCGACCACCTTGAGCTTGGGGACATACGTAACGTGGACGAAGGCGACGTTCTCTCTCCCTTCCTCAAGTTGCATCTGTCTCGCGGCTTCGAGGAAGGGCATTCCCTCAATGTCTCCAACCGTTCCGCCGATTTCAACGATAACGACGTCGTAGTCCCTCGCGATTCTCCTTATGCGCTCCTTTATCTCGTTGGTGATGTGTGGAATAACCTGAACCGTCGCGCCGAGGTATTCGCCCTTCCGCTCCTTCTCGATGACGGCCGAGTAGACCTTTCCTGTGGTTATATTGTGGTCGAAGCTCAGACTCGTGTCGAGAAAGCGCTCGTAGTTGCCGAGGTCGAGGTCAACCTCACCGCCGTCGTCGAGGACGAAGACCTCGCCGTGCTGGTAGGGGTTCATGGTTCCGGCGTCGTAGTTGAGGTAGGGGTCAATCTTGATGTTCGTCGTTCTAAAGCCCCTTGCCTTCATGAGCATGCCGAGAGAAGCGCTGGTGATTCCTTTCCCGAGACCGCTGACGACACCACCCGTAACAAAGATGAACTTCGTCATGGCAAAACCTCCAGAGGTTATGTGGGGCTTTGATGGAAGGGTGTTTAAAAAATTAACTTAACTCAGAGCTCGGCCTCGATGCCGTCTTCCTCGTCCTCCTCGAGCTCCCGAATCTCGTAGACTTTGAGGGGGACTTTCTTGAGGGCCTTGCCAACAACAGCCTTGGCTATCCTCTCGGCGTGCTCTATCGTCTGGGCGTTGTAGACCTTGAGCGTTAGATACATGCCGACGAGCCCTACGTTTCCGATTACGAAGGCGCTCTCGAAGTGCGCCCCGCAGACGGGACACTGGGAATAGCCGAGCTCAACGCGGACGAAGTCAAGCTTCTCCCTGTTGAGTGCTTTCGTTACCTTGCTCACCGCCACGTTTATCGCGTCCTCGCTCGTCTCAACGTCCCTCACGATGATAGGCGCCTCGAGAACCACCAGATAGTCTCCCATCTCGCTCACCTCACCCGAATGCGAAAAGCCTGTCGTCTTCACCCTTAAACACGCCAAGCCTCACGCCGGCATCTATGAAGCCGTGCGCGTAGTTCAGAGCGGCGAAGGCGGTAACGTAGTCGCCCTTCTCGTAGTAGTACCTTGCGTCCTCAAAATAGCTCTTTGCCATCGTCAGGAAATCCATTGCGACCGCGTGGAGAAGGCTCTTCTCGTGAACGGCTACCTCAAGTCGCTTGAGGGCCTCTTCGGTGATTCTAAAATACTTCTGGAGCTTCTCATCGGTTACCTCGCGCTCCACACCGCTCGCCTCGGTCGTGCTTTGAAAGTCCTCTTATAAACCTTACCTCAGAAACTTTGCCTGCGCAAAGTTTCATCAAAGTTGGTAGCTCCTTCTGAAAGGCTAAATTTCAAGTGATTTCTCTATCAATTGGCCCTTTTGAATTTGAGAACTTCTCAAGTTGCTTCTTTGTTTTGGTTTAATTGTAAAATTGACGCCCAAAGGGCGTCAGGGAAGGATAAACCCTTTTGTATGGCTTGTTTTAGCAGGTTCTCCTTTTGGAAAGCACGATTTACGGGCAAAATCTATTCATTTGGACCTTTGGCGAGGAGCTACTAACTTTTGGTGAAGCTTTTGCCCACAGCCTTTGGGAAATGCTGGTTAAAAGAACGCCCGTCTTACCCAAAGAAGAAAAAATCAGTCATGCACTAACTAAGGGGAACTCGGTGGGGATTTAACTTCAAATCAAGCTCTTCTGATAGTTTTAACTTACCATCGGCACCCAAAGGGCGCCTTCTTAGAGAGAAACTCTCCCCTAAGAGCACATGAAAGAGAAACCAACTCGCAAATGAACACTTAGAATTAGCACAATACATTCCGCCAGCGCTGAAGCTTTTGGAAAAAGCTTCACCAAGGAAACTTTGCCCGGCAAAGTTTCATCAAAGTTTGTGATTCTTTTTGTAGGGGCTCCGTTGAGAGTGTTTGCGCGTTTAATGGACTCGTGTAAAATGCGAATTCTTAGATTTTGGAAGCTTTCTCACTTGGGTTTGCTTTTTTTCTTGCGCTCCGAAGGAGCATCTCTTAGAGAAACCCCTCCCTAATGGCTCCTTTGAAAAGAATTCTCTGAGAGTACTGCCATTTAAGAGTGCAAACTCCTTAGAATTGCCCCTTAGTGGAATCACGAACCTTGGTCAAACTTCGCGCAGGCGAACAAACTTTGCAAAGCAAAGTTTGACCAAAGGAATGCCCTTCTTACCCATAGCAAAAAGTCAGTCGTGCACTATCGAGTTGAATAGTTCAACGCGAGTTTAAAATTAAAGGGACTTAGTGAAACAGTTTCAACGTATTTTTGGAGTCCTTCGGACGCCGTTTGGAGGGGTGAAACACTCTTGAAAGAGCAAGTCAAAAAGAAACTCTCTCACAATTGCCAAATTTCAAAAAAGCACCTAACCTTCCGCCAGCGCTTGCGGAGCAAGGGCTGTAAGGGGGGCAGTAGGGGCTGTCGCCCCCCTGGGGGTCCCGACGTCATCGCAACCCCATACTCGTCGGGCAAAGGGAGTGGGGCAAAGGTCTTATAACCTTCACCCCAACCGAGAACGGTGCGAAATATGGGTGGAACAGTGAGCAAGATAATCCGCTTCCGCGACGAGGAGGAGTTCATAGAGGATATAGACTTCGCCTTGGAGCGCTTCTCGTATCTGGCGAGCAAGTACGGCCACAACCCGGTTGGCGGAATCGTCCTCTGGGACAGCATAGCGGTTAGAGACGACGAAGGGATAAAGCTCTTCCGCGTCGGTGAGTTCCCCTACTTTGAGGGGACTCTAAGGCTCGACCTCGAAACGCTCCGCGTCATGGAGCGCTACTTTGACGAGCTTGAGAGCAGGTGGGACGAGCTCACCGTTGAGGAGATAAACTACTTCGTTGAGATGCTTAACGAGGCTTTAGGTGAGGAGAGGGTTTACTACGACGCCTACTCGCTCGGCCTCGACAGGAACACGGCTTATATAATCCTCGATTTGGTTGCACTCAACTACCTTGAGAGTGTTCTTGACGGGAAGGACAGGGAAATCTTCGAGGAGGCCGTTGAGGTCCTGCTCAAGTACATCTAAACGGTTAATGAATTGTTTAATCGCAGAATTACATAATCCATTGATTGAACAATCGCGGGGGTGATATCGATGCTCTTCAAGAAGAAAGGCATCTTCACTGAGGAAGACGCGCGGAAGGTAATCGAGGAGATGAGCAAACATCCGGAAGAGAAGGAGCTCATAGTGATGGCCGAAGCTGTTACGGCCGAGGCGAAAAGGCGCCTCTGGGACTACGCGAGGGCAGTAAAGCTGATGGCCGACATGACGGGCGAGGAGAGGGAGGTTCGCGTTGAAATCCTCGAGGGCTACGTGAGCGAGAAGGTTAAGGGGATTGAGCTTTAGGTCCAACGGGAACCTCGTACACGTATCCCCTCCATTTTTTGAAGTCGTTAATTGCCAGAATAAGGTTGTCTCCCCAGCACGCCCCCCGAACGTGCGACATATAGTCTGTGGGGGGCCTACCCTCTGCATTGAATATCCCGTGGATTTCATCGGCTGTGAGCAGGTAGATGTGGGTTTCCCATGAGGAATCCGAGTACTCAATGACGGTTAACGCCAAACTCTGACCGCACCTGAAAAACGTCCCGGGCCCCGAAACAAAACCCGGAAAGTGCAAACTCCGAAGGAGGGTCCCGTTGAGGTTGTAAACCTTAACGAAGCTGTTCGCCGTTTCGGAGACGTAAATCTTCTCCTCCCAGATGGTAACGTCCCACGGACAGCCGGAGGAAGGCCTGTGCCAGACGATTGAGCCGTTTCTAATGAGGTAGATTCCCTTCTCACAGTCCGCGTAGGCAACGTAGGTCCCGTTAGACGTTTTGAAAACGGCCAGACCTCTGGGCGCGCTCCAGCTGGAGGCATTGGGAACGACAACAGTCCAGCCGTTTCCTTCGAAGGGAACCTCCATTATACGGGTCGTTCCATGCTCGTCCTCCACCGCCATGTATAGAGCCGAGCCGGTGGTTCGTACAATGACCCCAAGGGGCGATGAGTTCATCTCAAGATAACGCACGGGACTTCCGTTTGTCGAGAAAACCCAGACTCTGAGGCTTTCACCCCATGTGTAAGCGACCACGTGCTTGGAGTCTGGGGTGAAGAGAACGCGGGAGTAGGAATCCTCGGACTGATTGAGAGGGACCTTCCACAGGAGTTTTCTTGATGGATTGTATAGCCTCAGGTTCCTGTCGGTCAGGACTGCAATGTACCTCCCGTTCGGTGCAGCAGAAACCCCTTCGACCGACTCATATACCACGAGAAAGTCAGGAGTTCCGAACTTCAACGTCCACAGTCTTTGACCGTCCGCTGAGTAGACGGCCAGAAAACCTGTGGGAGAAGCGTATTTGGGCACTTCAACAACGGTGACGCTCCCGTTCGGAAAGGCTGAGACGTCCCCCACCGTGTCGTTGAGGCTCAGAAACGGCTTGGATGTGCTGGGAAACAGCTGGGAGTAGGCATCAATCGCGATGAAAACGGCGAAGGCAACTATCACCACAACGAAGGGGGAGGCCAGCCTCCTCATTTCCAATCCCTTCTCAATGAAGTAGTATAACACTTTTCATTTAAAAGAGTTTCCAAACCCTTAAAACCCCGTGCGGGTATTTCACCCCATGAAACTCATAATGGCCGAGGTCTTCAACAGCTGGCAGGGCGAAGGGGGGAGCGTTCCGGGAAGCGCCTTTGGGAGAAGGCAGATTTTCGTCCGCTTCGCCGGCTGCGACCTCCACTGTGCCTGGTGCGACTCAAGGGAGTTCATTGACGCATCTCGCGTTTCGCGGTGGCGCTACGAGGTTGAACCGTTCACCGGAAGGTTCGAGTACAAGCCGAATCCCGCGGAGCTTGATGAGGTCGTTGAAGCCATTACTCGCCTCGACACTGGGGATATACACTCGATAAGCTACACCGGTGGAGAACCCACCCTTCAGGTGAAACCCCTGAAGGCCCTCATGGGGAAGATGAAGGAGCTCGGCTTCGACAACTTCCTCGAAACCCACGGCGGGCTCCCGGAGCTCATAAGAGAGGTCGCCCCTCTAACCGATTACGCGAGCGTTGACATAAAGGACGAGACCGCTAAAGCGACCGAGGACTGGCGCTCCCTGGTTCTCCGCGAGGTTGAGAGCATTAGGATTCTGAAGGAAGCAGGAGTCAAAGTTTACGCCAAGCTCGTGGTCACTTCGGAGACAAAGGTTGAGAACGTCCGGTGGTACGCCGAGCTTCTGAAGGGCCTTGCTCCCCTTGTAATCCAGCCGAGGGAGCCGATTGATATCAGCCAGGCGAGGCTGATGGAACTTTACCGCGAAGCTTCACTCATCATGGGGCGGAAGAACGTTGGACTGAGCTTCCAGGTTCACAAGTACCTCAACGTTTTGTGAGGTGATAGCGTGAGAGGAGCCGTTTTAATCGCTCTGTCCTTCACCCTCATTGCAATTTCAACTTATCTTGGGAACTCAAGTGGTACCCCTTCGAAGGGTCTCTTCGTCCTCTCGCTCCTTCTGCTCTTCGCTGGAGTCCACTTCATCAACCGCTTGGGGAGGGTACGGGCTCAGGGGCTTCACCTCTCGCTCGGCGTCCTCCTGCCGGTCCTCCTGTTCCTTAACTACCGCAATCTTCTCTATCTGTTTGCCGTCCCGTTCCTTCTCGTCCCGCTCGTCTCAAAGTCTGAGAAGGCCTTTTTGGCGCTAGTTCCAGCCGGGCTTATACTCGTGTTTTGGCCTTTGGGGAGAGTTCCTTCGTGGCAAAATTCGTGGGTGCGTTTGTGCTGGCGGTTTCGCTAATTCTCGGCATTTCATCCCTCTACTTCTGGCTTGAGCTGAGGTGAGCTTTTAAGGATGCCCTCCAACTGAAGAACGGCGATGATGATATTGGCCTTTGGGGTAACCGATGCCCGGAAAACCCACCTGAGCCGTCCGTCAAATTTTTAAATCCCCTCTTTTAGTTACCTTCGGAAAGATTAAGGGGGTGAGACCTTGCCGGCGGTCATAGAGGAGGTCGCCAAGGTTTCATTCGAGAGGGTTGGAATGCACTCCCACATAAAGGGCCTCGGCCTCGATGAGAACGGAAGGGCCAAGTTCATCGCCGACGGCATGGTCGGTCAGGTTAAGGCGAGGGAAGCGGCCGGAATAGCGGTCGAGCTCATAAAGCGCGGGAAGCTCGCCGGCAAGGGAATCCTCCTCGTCGGCCCGACCGGGAGCGGTAAAACGGCGATAGCGATGGGCATAGCGAGGGAGCTCGGCGAGGACGTTCCCTTCGTCCAGATAGCGGGAAGCGAGATTTATTCCGCTGAAGTCAACAAGACGGAGTTCTTAAAGCAGGCAATGAGGCGGGCGATAGGCGTTAGAATCAGCGAGGAGAGGAAGGTCTACGAGGGCGAGGTCAAGAAGATTGAGATAAGGCGCACGAGGCACCCGTTCAACCCCTACGCCGAGATTCCGGAGAGCGTTATCATAACCCTCCGCACGAGGGACGACGAGAAGACGATAAGGGCCGGCCGGGAGATAGCCTACCAGCTCATGGAGCTCGGCGTTGAGGAAGGCGACGTCATACAGATTGACGCCGAAACGGGCAAGGTCTCGAAGGTCGGAACGACGAAGGAGGAAGAGGGGCTCTTCTTCAAGCGCAAGGTCAGCCTTCCGAGCGGGCCCGTGCTCAAGATAAAGGAGTTCACCTACACCGTCACGCTCCACGACCTTGACGTTGCCAACGCCCGCGGAAACATCTTCGGCCTGCTCTTCAGCACAGGGGCGGAGATAAGCGACGACGTCAGGAGGCGCGTTGACGAGACGGTTAAGGGCTGGATTGAGGAGGGAAGGGCGACGCTCGTTCCGGGGGTGCTCTTCATAGACGAGGTTCACATGCTCGACATCGAGGCCTTCTCGTTCCTTGCGAGGGCCATGGAGAGCGAGCTCGCGCCGATTCTCATCCTGGCCACCAACAGGGGAAGGACGAAGATAAGGGGCACCGACATCGAGGCCCCGCACGGAATTCCGGTTGACATGCTCGACAGACTGCTGATAATCAACACCGAGCCCTACAGGAAGGAGGAAATCAGGGAGATAGTCAAGATTCGCGCGAGGGAGGAGAAGATTGAGGTGAGCGAGGGGGCCATAGAGTACCTCGCGGAGCTCGGCGAGAAGACCAGCCTGCGCTACGCGGTTCAGCTCCTCGCCCCGGCGAGCGTCCTTGCCAAGGGCGGAAGGGTCGAGAGGGAGCACGTTGAAAAGGCGAAGGAGTACTTCGCCGACCTCAGGAGGAGCATCGAGTTCGTCGAGAAGCTCGAGGGAATGCTGAGCTGATTTTCTCCTTTCTTTGGTTTCCTCAAGTGACACTTTTAAGCTTTAATTCTTTAACACTTATGGTGGGAGTATGGACAAAGCAAACGCCCTCGTTCTTGTCCTGATTCTCCTCGGGGCCCTCGTTAGCGGGTGCATCTCGACCCCGGGAATAACCCAAACTCAGACCTACAGTGCCGGAAACGTCTCAACCTCTCCCTCCAGAACTCAAACCGGCGGAAGCTCGTCCTTCACGAGCGCCGTTGGGAGCGCGGGGATAAACGGGACCTTCTCCGGCTGGCTGACGGCTCCGATGGCATACTTCGACGAGATTGAGCGCTTTCTGAACTCGACCAACGTCACCCTCTACGCGTTCACAGCTGAAGTTGAGGGAAACATGAACGCGAGCATAACGGTTTACATCCTAAAGCTCGTTCCAGCGTTCGTTCCGAAGGACGTCAACGTAAGCATCAACGGGCGGGAAATCAAAGGGGCTACGTGCGTTGCCTACTCTGACCCCCTTCCGGTTTCAATCTCAAGAAAAGAAGGAAACGGGCTCGTCGGAACGACGGCTTATCTAAAGGTTCACCCCTCGGGAAACGTTACCCTCACGGCGAGGGTCAGCGTTGATGAGCTGAACAACGTCACCGAAAGGACCCTGCTCCGGGCAGGAGAGATGAAGTTCGTGGTCAGGGTCGTCAAACCCAATGACTATGTCTTCACGGTTCTCTGCAACGGCACGAACGTCTCTTCAGGCAGACTGACGTTGGGGTGAGGGTATGAGAAGGGTTCTCTACGCCCTCCCATTTCTCCTCATCGGCCTCGGAGTTCTTATGGTGGAACTAACGGTTTACAGGCTACTCGTCGTCGGGTTGAACTGGCTGACGTTCCTCATCGAATACAGGTGCGGGGGAGAAGGCAGGGGAGGAGAGCTCGTCGCCATCGGCATCGCAACTTCCCTCGCGTTGTCCCTGTGTCACCGGCGATTTCAAATGTACTGGCGGTCTTCACTCTCCTCCTCGTCCTCGGCGGAAACTACATGAAAGCGCTCTGCGTCAGCCAATGACCCTTGTCACTGTCCATTCACAAAAGGTATTTATTCGAAAGTGGATATGCTTAATCAGTGGTGAAAATGAGCGAGGTCATAGTTTCGAAGAGAGACATACTCCTTCATGAGAAGCTCAGGATACTCTCTGAGATTGCTCCAATAAAGGAGAAACTCCGGCTGTTTGAAGAGAAATACGGAATGACGCTCGAGGAGTTTGAGCGGAGGTTGAAGAGCTCGGAGGAGTCCTTTGAGGAGTGGGACGACTACATCGAGTGGAAGGCATACATGAAGAAACTAAAGGAGCTCGAAAGCAGACTAAAGGAGATTGAAAATGCTCAGAGAATTAGAGTTGCTTGAGGGTAGCCCGGTCGTCAGGGAGTACGAGGTTCTCGATTACAAGGAAGGTAGGGATTTCTATTTCCTGAAAATCAAAGCGGAATTAACGGACGGAAGCGCTCTTTACATCAGAGAGTTCGTTTCCGAGAACGAGTACAGCTATTCTTTTCAGTGGCAGAAAAACGGAAATCTGCTAATTCGCTGGGATAACGCACCGCATCACAGGCACCTTGAGACCTTCCCACATCATAAGCACGTCGGGTCCAAGGACAACGTTCAGCCCTCGAATGAGGTGTCACTTGAAGACGTCCTAAAAACCATTGAGGAAAAATTGAAAGCATAGCCGAATTGGGCCAACTATTCACGCGGTTCACCCCATAATCTTCACCAGCTCCCTGCTCAGCTTGAGGTGAAACATAAACTCGTTGTAAACCCTGTCCTCCCGCTCGAAGACGAGCTTGAGCTCGTCAAGGTTCGCCTTGCCCCCGAACTCGCCGAAGACGAGGATTCCGTTGAGCTCTATCACACCGAAGACGGCCGATAGGTTAAAGAGGAGTGTCCTGAGCTGATAAGCCGAAACCTCGTGTTTTCCGAGTTCCTCCCTCGGATATTTGAAGAGGAAGTACTCGAGCCCCTCCATCTCCGCCACGTCGGTTATCGCTATGTCCGCCGTCAGGAAGACGAGCAGGGTGGGCGTCATTCTGTCGTACCTCTTGAGGGACTTGACGATAATCTCGTCGTTGTTGTGGGCCGGCTCGCTCACGCTCTCGGTGATGATTATCCTCGGCTTCAGCCTCTCGAACTCCTTGAGGGCTATGTAAGCCGCTTTCCGGCTCCTCTTCGTCCGCCTGTTGCTGAACTCCCTCAGGAGGTGGGCGTTGAGAACCTCGCGTGAAATCTCCTCAAGCTGTTTGTGCCTGTACTTGTAGTTCATCGCGTCCTCGATTTCCTTCTTGACGCCCTCTGCGACGACTATTTGATAACCCTCGAGCGGTCTGTAGGAGGAGATGAAGCGGTGGTAGAAGAGGTTCGTATCGGGCGCGAATGCAACGCCTTTCTTCAGCCTCTCGTAGAGCTCCAGCGTCCTTTCAAACTCGTCGAGGTTGTCGTAGCGGAGGATTCCGGCGGAGATGAAGCACTCGTAGAAGTCGCTCCACGTCGGCAGTTCTGAGGAGAGCCTCGGCGGAACGCGGGCGTTGAAGGTCTTCTTGTCCGCCAGGACTTCAAGGTTATAACCCCTCTCGCTCGGCTCTGCCCGGAGGAGCGGAAGGCCGTAGAGCGGGTAGCTCACCCGTAGCTCGCCCCTCTCGGCGAGGACGTTCATGAGGACCTGCAGTTCTGGCTTCACTATGACCTCAGCGGGCTTCATCTCCATCCCCCAGGAAGTTCTTGATGGGTTGCATGTGGGTTGGAATCATCATATAGGGCCTGTCCGGAAAGTCCATGTCGAGCAGGCCCATGTAAACTATGAACGACACCGGGAACTCCCGAATCTGGACTATCGCCGCCGCGACTAAGGCTTTCCTGCCGGAGGTTATGTCGAGGCCTATCCTGTAACCCTCACTTTCGAGCTTCGAGAAGAGCTCCTTGAACTTCCTGTCGGCTTCGAAGAAGCCGTAGTCCTTGATTACAACGGTCTCAATCCTTGGCCTGAGGTTGTAGGCTTTGGATATGGCCTCTATGGCCCTCACCACCTTCGGAAGGAGGTTCCTGTAGCGCTCCTCAGTGAATACGTAGACCCGCCGGATTTCCCGCTTTCCCTTGCCCTCCTTCAGGATTTTGTAGTAGGTGTTCACGACCGCCCAGGGCGAGCGGCCGAGCAGGGTAACGTACGCTATGGGTGCCATGTTCATCACTCCACCAGTATCATTCCGTAAAGGGCGCTCTCTGAAAAGTCTATTTGAACCAGCGAGCTGATTTCAATCCCGATGGCGTCGAGGCTCGGCCGGACTTTCGTTGGAAGCCTGCAGGGCTCACCGCGCTCGAAGGGACAGTCCGGGCAGAGGTTGCAGTTTCCCGGGAAGAGGGCCATCGCGTAGAGCTTTCCCTCCTTAAAGAGCTCCCCCTCGCGCTTGAGCAGGTATAGGATTGCCTCCCGTTTCTCCTCCTCGAAGCGCTTCATGTCCACCTCGAACTTTATGAGAATGGCCCTGCTGAAGTGGCTCACCCACTCCTTTGCCTCCCTCCAGTCGGGGACGTGGGGAGGACAGCTCGGCCTCTTCCCGTACATCGGGCAGGTTCGACACTTCCAGACCGGCCTTGGCGAGACGACGATTTTCCCGGCCGGTATCTCCTTCTCCCAGAGCACGCGCATGGTATGTTAAACGTCGGCGGAGTATTTAACGTTGGCGCAATCCTTTTACGGATGAAGACGTAGGTTCCTACATGCGGGGATGGGTGCCTTTGCTAATAATCGCGCTTCTAATCGGGTCGGGCTGTATAAGCGGGGGAGGTGAGAAAACGACCGCACCGAAAACCCTTGAGGTTGGTTCCGTCTTCCACAACGGGAGCTACATTCCCGTTAAGTTCACCTGCGACGGCGAGGACATAAACCCGCCAATATTCATAGGGAACATAAGCGAGAAGGCGAAGAGCCTCGTCATCATAGTTGACGACCCCGATGCTCCCGCGGGAACCTTCACTCACTGGATTGCCTGGAACATTCCGCCGGTGGGCGAGATTCCCGAGGCGGTTCCGAAGGTCGGCGAGGTTGAGAAGCCGATTCCGATGGTTCAGGGAAGGAACGACTTCGGGAGGATAGGCTACGGTGGCCCCTGCCCGCCGAGGGGGAGCGTTCATCACTACCACTTCAAGGTCTATGCCCTCGACACGACGCTGAATCTTCCGCCGGGGGCCACGAGAAAAGAACTGGAAAAGGCCATGGAAGGCCACGTTATCCAGTGGGGAGAGCTCGTTGGGCTCTACAGGCGGAGTTAGGCGCTTTTCTTTTCCGTCAACTTCACCACGAGGTTTATCGCACTCTGCAACGCCGCGAGGAAGTTCAGGGCGAAGAATATCCAGTCCCCGATTATGTAGGAGTATATCGTCAGCAGGGTCGAGGCGGTCACGTAGATTATTATGAACTGCATGTTCAGGGGACACTTTCTCGTCCTTATGGTCTCCAGGGTCTGAGGAACCCAAGCGCTCACGAGGAGCAACATTCCGAGCAGTCCGATTATCTCTCCGCCGTTCATGGTCTCACCCGGGATAAAAACGGGCTCCCCTAAAAAAGGGTTGTGGTGGGATTTCTGTCAAAAACGACAGATAAAACGGCTGGTTTTAACTTCCTCGCGCTAAAGCTCGCTCGCGAGCATTGAGGTTGCCCACGTTTTGACGTCCTCGTCAAGAATGTCCTCTATGAGCTTCATCGCTCTATCGAGTTCACCCTTCCTCGCGAGCCTGAGCGCGACCTCCGCCTGCACCTTCGACCTGTTGGCGAGGTCGGTTATATGCTCCGCTATGTAGAGGGCGTCGTCGAACTTCCCCATCTCAAGGAACTCAAAGGCCAGCCCCATCAGGTTCTTCGTCGGGTTCTTTGTTGATAGTGCCGTCTCTATCGCCCCCTCAAGGGCATCCCTGTAGTCCTCTCCCTCCTTCGCCATCTCCACGACTACTCCGTTGACGGCCTTGGAACGGACGCTCCCGTCAGGTATTCCCCCGGCGAGCTTCATGGCCTCGTCGAATTTCCCTGCCTTCACGAGCTTCATGACTGCATCGTAAAGGGCCCGCGAGCGGTACCATGCCTGCATGAAAACCCCCATACTCATAGGGATAACTCCGATTTAAGGCTTCCGGCGTGAAACTTTATAACGTCCCAGCAGACATTAATTCCAGGTGGTACGATGAAAAAAGCGGGGCTTGTAATCATGGTCCTCCTGCTGGTCGGCTTTGCCGCCGGCTGTATCGGAAGCAACGGCACGGGTTCAACGACCTCAAGCGGTTCCCCTCAGAAAACCACTACATCGACTCCCTCAAAGCCTGCCTACGTTGACGTCAACGGCACGAGGATTTACTTTGACGCCATTCACTTCTATATGTACGGCATGAAGACCTGTCCCCATTGCCGGCACATGCACGAGTGGATTCCCAAAGTCTACGGCAAGGATGCGCTCACCTACTACGAGCTCGTTAACAACCAGACCAACATGAAGCTCTTTGGGGAGCTCGCACAGCTCACCGGCATAACCGGCGTCCCGGCAATAGCGATTACCTACAACGGAACCCTCTACGCTGTGATAGACGGCGAGTACAACGTTACGGCTACTCCGCAGATTCTGGCGGCGGCCATAAACAACGACGGCGTTCTGTTCTTCAACGGAAAGACCTACCTGTTCCCGTACAAGAACCCCAAGGCGAAGCTCGTCATAGACGCTCTCTACAAGATATTCGTGAAGCACGAGTCCGTTGATGTTCAGAAGATACTCGACGAGCTGAAGACCAACTCAACCTCCACCGGAAACTCGACCGGCTGACCTTTCGTTTTCAACCTTTCGTTTTGGAAAGGGTGAAAAGTCCTTTTGAGTAGTCTCCATCATGAAGAGCGAAATCAAGGCCCTCGCGATAATCCTGCTGGCTTCTTTTGGGTTAAGCGCCCTTGTTCTCTACCTCCTGGGCATTCCGGGCTTTATCCCCAAGTTCTACGCCCTGGCGATGAGCGACTCGATAAACCCCTGCACCTTCGTGATTTACACCATGCTCCTCATCGCGATATCCGTGAGGGAAGTGTCGCGGAGGAGGCTTTACATAATCGGTTCGGCCTTTATTCTGGCCGTTTACTTCTCGTACTACCTATTTGGCCTTGGCCTGCTCTTCCTCGGTCACTACATCCCCCTCTGGGCGGCTGGAGTTTTCGCGATAGGCTTCGGAGTCTACACAATAGTTACGGGGATAATGGAGCGCTCGAGGATAGGCGACAAGGGAAAGATAAGGAAGAAGATATTCAGCGCCGACGCGACCTTCGCCGGTTCGTTTGCCCTTGGGGTGGTGGTCTCAACGACGCTCCTGCCCTGTTCCGCCGGCAGTTACCTCGTCTACACAACGATAATAGCGCACGGAAATCGGGCCCTTGCGTTGCTCCTGCTGGCCCTCTACAACGTCATCTTCGTGCTCCCCCTCGTCGTGATACTCCTCGCCATGGGAGGCGTGAGCGAGAGCAAGCGCTTCTCACAGGCGATGGTTAGGCACAGCATGGAGCTCTCCGTCATCGCGGGAATTCTGCTCATCGCGATAGGCGTTTGGGTGTTACTGACCGGTGGAGGCACGTAATTTTGTTCTTTAGCCGAACAGCTCTATGCAGACCCTGCACTCGGCTGGGTTCACCTCGGGGTCTATTTTGGCGTGGAAGGAGCAGACATAGCCCCTACCGAGCATCTTGAGAGCTACCCCGATGAGCCTCATGTGGATGTCGTACTCGCTCGGCCGGAATTCAACTATCTCGTCCGCAAGGTTCTTGAGGTCCTCGTCAATCTCCCTGAACTTTGAAACGTCTATGAGTGCACCTCTGTCCATGTTGAGGTAGCGCGAAACCGCCGACTGGGTGACGTGGAGGAGCTCCGCTATCTCGGTCTGCTTCAGCCCCTTCTCCCGGAGGTGCTCCACGAGGCGTCTTCTGAGGGAGGGGTAAACGTAGCGGGATGCAACCTCAAAGGCGCTGACCTTCATATGCAAAACATGACCCGCGGAATACTTAAGGCTTTTGGTATTTTTGAAAACTTAGTCGGCCTATCCTTGTTGATTTGTAAACCGGGAGCTGGCCTTGTTCTGGATAAAAAATTTAAATCACTTACCATAACATTCATATGACAAGTGTCATAATAAGGAGGTGGAAAGATGGCCGTGAAGGTTCCGAGCAGTGGAAAGGAAGCTGGCGTTCTGATGAGGTGCGACCAGTGTTCGATGAGCCTGCCGGGAGGATGTACCTTCAGAGGAATCTGCGGCAAGGACCCCGACCTGAACTCCCTTCAGGAGGCCCTCATCTACGGAATGAAGGGAACGGCAGCCTACTATTACCACGCCTACGAGCTCGGCTACAATGACGACGAGATCGGCTTCTTCCTGGCTAAAGGCCTCTACTCGACTCTCACCAACGTGAACTTCGACAAGAACCGCTTCCTCGAGCTCATCCTCGAGAACGGCCGTATTCACCTCAAGGCTATGGAGCTCCTAGATAAGGCCTACACCGAGACCTACGGAAAGCCCGAGCCGGTCAAGGTTCCGACCGGAACCGACGAGGGGCACGGAATTCTCGTCACCGGCCACACCTACAGGGCGCTCTACGAACTCCTTAAGCAGATTAGGGAGATGGGCCTCGAGGACCGGATTAGGGTCTACACCCACTCCGAGATGCTCCCGGCCCATTCCTACCCGGAGTTCAGGAAGTTCAAGTCCCTCTACGGCAACTGGGGCGGTTCGTGGGTCTACCAGAGGAAGGAGTTCACCGAGTTCCCCGGGGCAATCCTTGGAACCAGCAACTGCGTCCAGCAACCACCGAAGAGCTACGCCGACAGGATGTTCACCACCGACATAGCGGGCCTTGAGGGCGTTCCCCACCTTGAGAACGACTACGAGCCCCTCATCAAGCGCGCGCTCGAGACGCCGAAGATGGAAAAGAGGGACGACGGCTACATCGTCACCGGTTTCCACCACACCAACGTGCTCCCGCTCATGGACAAGCTTATTGAGCTGATAAACGAGGGCAAGATAAGGCACGTCTTCGTCATAGGTGGCTGTGACGTCCCCAACCCGAAGATGAGCTACTACGAGAAGCTCACCGCGATGGTGCCCGAAGATGCCATAATCCTCTCGGCCGCGTGTGGTAAGTTCCGCTACAACAGGCGCGACTACGGCGAAATCGAGGGAATACCGCGCTTCATGGACTTCGGCCAGTGCAACAACGTCTACTCGATAATCCAGATTGCCGGGGCGCTCGCGAAGGAGCTGGACGTCGGCCTCAACGAGCTCCCGGTCAGCATAGTCCTCAGCTGGATGGAGCAGAAGGCCATCGGAATCCTCTACAGCCTGCTCTACCTCGGAATCAAGGGCATCTACATCGGACCCAAGGCTCCTGAGTTCTTCACGCCGAACGTCTTCGAGACCCTCAGGAAGAAGTTCGACCTCAGGCTCATAAGCGAGCCCGAGGAGGACTTAAAGAGGATGCTCAACTCCACCACTGCTGTGAGCGAGGACTCGCCTCTGCTCGACTGATTTCATGTCTCCCCTTTCTTGTGTTCTTTCATACACATTTCTGCCCAGAAAGACTTAAATATGTCCCTCATGACATTTGTCATGAAGGTGGTATTATGACCGAATTGCTCTCAAACCGCGAGCAGAAGAAAGAAGCCCTGAAGGCCCTTCTCCTCAGGATTCATAACGGTGAGGACGTTAATTCACTTAAGGAGGAATTCCGGGCAGTTCTAAGCTCGATATCTCCCCTTGAAATTCCAATCATCGAGCAGGAGCTCGTGAAGGAAGGCGTTTCCGCTAAGGACATCGCCAAAATGTGCGACCTTCACGTCGAGCTCTTCAGGGAGGCCGTGAAGGGAACGGACGAGGTTGAGGAGAAGGAACTTCCCGAGGGACATCCCCTCTGGGTTCGCTACATGGAGAACAGGGAAATCCTCAAGGACGCGGAGATGCTGAACCTCTACGCGAGAACCCTCGCAACGACAAGAGATGAGCGCATGAGGGAGGAAATCCTCGGAGTTCTGGAGGAGATAGTTGGAAACCTCCGGAAGGTCGGCTTCACCCACTACAACCGCGACGAGATGCTGACGTTTCCCTATATTGAGAGGAGGGGTTTGACGGCCATAGCAACCGTCCTCTGGACAAAACACGACGAGATAAGGTTCATGCTAAAGCACCTTTACGGACTTCTGGCAAGGAGGGAGGAGATGCCCTGGGAGGAGTTCGTTGAGCGCTTCAAGGCGAAAGCCGGCGAGGCATCCTTTGCGCTGAGTGATATGGTCTTCAGGGAGAACAACATCTACTATCCAACCCTCAAGGCCCTCCTCAGCGACGGCGAGTGGAAGGCAGTAAGAATGCAGGACGACGAGATTGGCTACTACAAGGTGAACCCGCCTGAATGGGACCCCGGGGAGGACGTTAAACCGCTCCAGCCCTGGCAAATCAACCCGGAGCTGAGCGCTGAGGAACTGCTAAGCCTTCCACGGGAGGTTCAGCAGGCCCTTAAAGGCCAGCCCCTGGAGTTTGATAAAGGCCAGCTGAGGCGCGAGGGGGACATCGACCTCGGCACCGGTTTCGTGAGCGTCGAGGAGCTTAAGGCTATATTCGAGGCCCTTCCCGTTGACGTTACCTTCATAGACAGGGACGACCGCGTTCGGTTCTTCTCCCCGGGCGAGAGGATATTTACGAGGACACCATCGATTCTCGGACGGCCGGTCCAGCTCTGCCACCCTCCGAAGAGCGTTCACATCGTTAACAAAATCCTGAGGGCCTTCAAGGAGGGCAGAAAAAGGGAGGCAACGTTCTGGCTCAGGCTCGGCCCGAAGTACGTCTACATCAAGTACGTGCCCCTCTTTGACAGGAACGGGAACTACCTGGGAACCCTTGAGATTACGATGGACATCGGAGAGTATAAGAGGATAGAGGGCGAGAAGAGACTGCTCGACTGGAGGGATTAGAACACCCTCGCGTAGCCCCACTTCTTCACGCTCGTGAGGATGGAGGTTTCCGTGCTCTTTATTCCATCTATTGAGCCAAGCTTCTCTACAAGGAAGTCTTCAAGCTCGTGGAGGTCCTTCACCGTCACCTGCATCAGTATGTCGTGGGCTCCGGTCGCTATGCCCAGGACGTCCACCTCGGGAAGCTCCTTAAGCTTTTCAACGGCTTCCTTTATCTTGCTCGGCTCAACGTCCACCGCTATAAAGGCCACTATTGAGTAGCCGGCCTTGAAGGGGTTTATCAGCGCCGCGAACTTCCTTATAACGCCCCTCTCAACAAGCTTTTTAACCCTGAGCCTGACCGTCGATTCCGGCACCTTAAGCCTTCTCGCTATCTCCGAGTAGCTGGCCCTCCCGTCCTCCTGTAGGATATGAAGTATCGCCCTGTCCAACTCATCAAGTCGTTCAATTTCCGCCATTTTGGGCCACCAATTTTAGGTTTTTATGATATTATTTTTAAAGTTTTCTACTAATTTCGCAAAAATTAACCGAAATTCCTATTAATTTCAAACGCATATGGTTAACGGTGGTTCCATGTTGCTGCCCCCAAAAGATGAAGTTATCCAAGGCTATTCGCGCTACATCTCCCGGGCCTCCCACGTAACATACTGGCCGGTCGTGCCATACAAGGCCCAAAACGCCCTCGTCTGGGACGTTGAGGGGAGGGAGTACATAGACTTCCTGAGCGATGCGGCCGTTCAGAACGTCGGGCATAACAACCCGAGGGTCGTTGAGGCCGTCAAAAAGACCGCCGAGAGGTTGCTTCACTTCACCTTCATCTACGGCTTTCCAGTAGAGCCTTACCTGCTCGCTCGGAGGCTCAGCGAGCTTGCCCCGGTTGAGAACGCGAAGGTTGCCTTTGGTCTCAGCGGGAGCGATGCGAATGATGGCGCGATAAAGTTCGCGAGGGCTTACACTGGCAGGAGGGTTGTAATCGGCTACCTTCGGAGCTACTATGGGTCCACTTACGGGGCCATGAGCGTTACCGGTCTTGACTTCGAGGTCCGCTCAAAGGTCGGCCAGCTAAGTGACGTTCACTTCATCCCTTACCCCAACTGCTACCGCTGTCCCTTTGGGAAGGAGCCCGGGAAGTGCCGCATGGAGTGCCTCGAGTACCTCAAGGAGAAGTTCGAGGGGGAGGTGCACGCTGAGGGGGTAGCTGTCCTCTTAGCCGAGCCGATACAGGGCGACGCAGGGATGGTGGTCCCTCCTGAGGGCTACTTCAGGAAGCTCAAAAGGCTCCTCGATGAACACGGTATTCTCCTCGGTGTTGACGAGGTTCAGAGTGGTCTCGGGAGGACAGGCAGGTGGTTCGCCATCGAGCACTTCGGCGTTGAGCCCGACATAATTACCCTTGCGAAGCCCCTTGGCGGCGGGCTTCCGATAAGCGCCGTGATTGGAAGGGATGAGATAATGGACTCAATTCCGCCCCTGGGACATGCGTTCACCCTCTGCGGGAACCCGGTCGCCAGCGCCGCCGCTCTGGCGGTAATCGAGGAAATCGAGGAGCGGAACCTCTTACAGAGGGCCGAAAGACTGGGGAAGAAAGCCAAGGACAGACTGGAGAGAATGAGGAAGAGACACGAGCTCATCGGTGACGTCCGCGGGCTTGGATTGATGCTCGGCGTTGACCTCGTTAAGGACAGGGAAACCAAAGAGAGGGCCTACGACGAGGCCAAGAAGGTCGTCTGGCGGGCCTACGAGCTGGGCCTAATCGTCGCCTTTCTCCAGGGCAACGTGCTGAGGATTCAGCCCCCGCTGACGATAGAGGAGGAACTTCTTGAGGAAGGCCTTGACAGGCTTGAAGAAGCAATCGAGGACGTGGAGGATGGCAGGGTTTCGGATGAAGTCCTGGAAAAGGTGCAGGGATGGTAAAAGAAAGAAAGTCACTCCTTCTTCTCAGCCTTTTCAGCCTTCTCTTCCTTCTTCTCAGCCGGCTTTGATTCCTTCTTCTCGGCAGGTTTGGCAGTCTCTTTCTTTGCAGTGGCCTTGGCGGTGGGCTTGGCTGGAGTGGGCTTCTTGGGCGGCCTTATACCGTAGCCGAGTATCTTGAACTCGAAGACCTCGCCATCGCGGAGGTGGTAGCGGTAGGTCCCATCGCCGAGCTTCTCAATCTTGACAACCGGGAAGCGGTAGTCACCGTACATCTCGTTGAGCTCCCTGACCTTGTCGGGATGAATGGGAACCCAGTTGAAGAGCTCGAGGTCCTCCTCACTGCCGCCGGTTGAAAGGTAGTACGCCTCCGTGAAGCCGAGGGCTCCAGTTGGGCAGACGTCCACACAGAACTGACAGAACGTACAGCGGCCGTAGTCCACCTTCGGGTGGGGCCTCTTCTCCATCTTGCCGTCCACTTCAAGCCATGTCATCTCTATAGCCCTCGCTGGGCATATCTGGCCGCAGAAGTTACAGCCAACGCACTTCTTCCAGTCAAGCGTGTGGAAGCCCCTGTACTTCGGTGCTGGCTCTATCCTCTCCTCCGGTATCTTTATCGTGACGGGTTTTTTGAAGAGGTATTTAAGGCCAAGCCAGGGCTTGACGAATGACTTCTTAATCTTGACCTTCTCCTCACCAACGACTCTCGCGGGCATCGTCATCACCTGTCTATGTCCGGCGGGCAGTTGTCAAGGGTCTTCAATATGACCGGCACGTCCGCCAAGCGAGCTCCCTTTAGAAGCTCCTCGAGCACTGTAACTCCGTGGCTCTGGCTCGGACCGCGGAAGTGGACGCGGTAGGGTTTGTGGGTACCGTTGCTCACCATATAGACACCGAAGTCACCCTTTGTGCTCTCGACGTGGGCGTAAGCGTCTCCCGCTGGGACCTTGAAGCGCGGCAGGTTCTTGAGTTTGGGGTCCTGCACCATGTAGGGCCCGCTCGGCGGTCCCATGTCCAGGAGCTGTTCTAGTATGTAGAGGTCCTGCTCCAGCTCGTACCTCCTGACAAGAACGCGCGCGAGGCTGTCGCCCTCTTTCAGGACCGGAACCTCGAAGTCGAGTTCGGGGTAGAGGTAATATGGGTCGTCCTTTCTGACGTCGTAGGGAACCCCGACAGCCCTGAGGTTAGGACCTGTGACCGCGTGTTTGAGTGCGAACTTCTTGTCCATAACGCCCACTCCCTCTGTCCTCTCGAACATAATATAGTTGTCAAAGAGTATCTCGTCGAAGTCCTTGAGTTTGGACTTGATGTACTCGACGGTGTCGCGGAGCTGGCGAAGCCACTTGTCGCCGGGTATGTCCCTCCTGACGCCTCCGGGAACGGTATAGATGTGGTAGACCCTTCCGCCGGTGAGCTCCTCGAACAGGCGCATGAATCTCTCACGGTAAGCCGCGGCCCACTGGCCGGCGGTGTAAAGGCCTATCTCGTTTCCAAATCCCATTATCCAGAACAGCCACGAGGTAACCCTTGCCATCTCGAGAACGGTTGTCCTAATCCATATCGCCCTCTCCGGAACCTCCCAGCCCATTATTTCGTCAACGGCCATTGAGTAAATGTTCTCGGGGACGTCGCTCTCAGGGACGCAGATACGGAGAATTAGAGCTATGTTCGTGAAGTAGGGCCTCTGCTCGGCGAGCTTCTCGAAGCCCCGGTGGAGAAAGCCGGGGTTGACTATGGCCTTCTCTACCCTGTTGCCGTCCATCTTGAGGATTATGCTGAAGTTCTCGGTGGCCATATGCTGTGGCCCGAAGAACAGCTCGTAGGTGTCCTTGTCAATGGGATGAAGGTACATGTCGTGGGCCTTCGCTTCTTCCCTAAGCTCGCGCGGAACCTCCAAATTCGCCATGAGCATCACCTCATATCACGTAGTTCGTCTTACTCTCATCGTACCTGTCGAAGTCCTCGCCGTATATCTGCTTAACGTAGCTCAGCGTGTTGAAGTCCTTCCTGAGCGGGTGCTTCTCGTATTCGCGCGGCTCGAGGATGAATGGACCGAGCCTGGGGTTGCCCTTGAAGATTATGCCGAAGAACTCGTGTGCCTCCCTCTCGTAGGTCTCTGCCACGGACCAGATGTCCATCACGGTTGGCATCTCGGCGTTCTCCCTTGGAACCCTCGTCTTCACGAAGGCGTGAACGCCCTCACTGACACTCCAGAGCTGGTAGACGAGCTCAAATTCATTCTCTTTGAGCCAGTCAACCACGCTTATCTGCATGAGCATCTCAAACCGCTCACTGGCGAGCTCAAGGAATTCGTGGATTCTCTCGGCCGGGACCTTGAATTCAACCCTCCTCTCGCGCCTGACGCTTCCTTCGGCGTAGGGGGCCTTTTCAAGGAGTTCTTTGACGAGCCTGCCCTCTTTGGTGTTGGGGAGCTCTGGCTTCTCCTCCGTGGGGACCCCCTGGGTGTTTGCTTTCTCCTCCGCCTTGTTCTCAACCTTGTTCTCGGTCACAGCCATGCCAACCACCTCTTCGCGTCCTTCTCACGCCATCCTTCTCCAAAGAGCTCGTCCTGGTTCTTCTTATACCACTCGTAGTTCTCCCTATACCTCTTCCAACCATCCGCCGTTCCGTCCTCGATTTTCCTCATGATGTCCATGATTCCCTGCATGACGGCTTCGGCCCTCGGCATGCAGCCGGCTATCGCCACGTCGATTGGGATGTATTTGTCTAGCTGTTTGACAACGTTGTAGGAGTCCCAGTAAACACCGCCGTTGATGGGGCATGAGCCGTGGGCGAGGATGTACTTGGGGTCCGGCATCATCTCGTACGTTATGATGATTCTCTTGAGGGTCTTTGGCGTGACGTAGCCGGTGATAAGGAAGAGGTCGCCCATCCTTGGTGCAGGGTTGGGCATTATACCGTATCGCTCGAAGTCGTAGCGTGCGTTTGCCAGCGGAGGCATCTCTATACCACCGCATCCCGTACAGAAGGCCACTATCCAGAGGCTCTTCTTTCTCGCCCACCTGAAGAGGGGCTCAAAGACCTTGAACTCCTTGAGTTCATAGCTTATGAAGTCGTTTTCCATACCTCACCACCCCATCGTGAGGATTACGGCTATTATTCCCAGTATGGTCGGCCACTTCCAGAAGAACTTCGCGGCTTGGTCGATTGTAAAGCGTGGGTAGATGCTGGCGACGAATATCGCTATGAAGAGCACGACCAGCTGTTTTACCAGGAGCACCAAGAGGTTGCTTGCCCCTCCCAGGAAGAGCACCGCGAAGAACGCGGTCTCGGCGAACAGCTGAACCGCGTGCTGGGTGAAGAGTATAGCCGCGTGCTTGCCGCCGTACTCGAGCATGACACCCATTGAGATTTCTGCAGGCGCGGTCATGATATCGAAGGGCTCCAGTCCGAGCATTGCCTGGAAGACTATGTCGAAGACTATGAACGCCAGGAACAGTGCCGGGACCGTTATGCTCCATCCGTGGACCTGCTGGAGTGCGACGATGTTGCTCAGCTTAAAGGTCCCCCAGTGCTGGACGAGCGCTATTATTGCCAGACCATAGGGGAGCTGCATGGCAACCATTGTGAGCAGACCACGCTGAACACCGACCGCCGAGTAAGGGTTTCCCGAGCTCATGACACCGAGCATTATACCAAGCATTGGCACTTCAAGGAGGTAAGCAACGACGATTAAGTCAGCGTTTGAGCTGAAGAGCTGGAAGTTGGCAATGGGGATAAAGAGCAGGGCCACTATGCTGGCCCCCAGTGCGAACACGGGTCCAAAGTCGTAGATGAAGCCGTGGCTCACGCTCTCTTTCTTGCCGAGCAGTTTGAGTGTGTCTATAATTGGCTGGTATATCGGCGGCCCAACGCGCCGCTGGATTCTCGCTATGGCCTTCCTTTCGATGCCCATGAATATGAAGCCCATGAAGGTCGCGTAGATTAGTATGCCAATCGCCTCGAGGGCTAACTTCCAGTCAAACATTCACAACACCCCCCACAGCGCTAAGATTAGGAGTATTATCGCCAGATACCAGGAGTAGCTCTGGACGTTTCCGTTGTAAAAGCCTTCCCTTAGGAAGTCCGCGAAGTCCTCAAACATCCCCGCGAGGCGCTCGTAGAACCTGTCCCAGCTGTACTTGAGCCAGAACTCAAGGGCTTCCGCAAGGGGCCTGTAGAAGTTTCTCCTTATGCTGAGGTTGTAGTCCTCGGTGACGGGGTTACCGGACTGGTACGTGTTGGTGATGGGTATCCTCCTCGCCTTTGCCCCGTAGATGTAAATCAGCCCCGCGACGGCGATGCCGAATATCAGGAGCACGGTGACGAGGAGGGCGTTGTAAGTTCCCGTCGGGGTCACGAGCTTGTAGTAGGTTCCACCGACTACCGTCTGACCGAAGAGCTTGTTGAGGTACTTGGTGACGAGTCCGGGGGCGATACCGAAGACGAGGTTCGGAATCGCGAGTATGAACATGCCTATGAGGAGCGGAAGCGGGGCCTCCTTGACGTCCTCAAGGTCGCTGGGTCTCTGGCCAAACCACACCGCGTAGAGGAACCTAACAACGTAGGCGAAGGCGAGACCGCTTCCCAGGAATATCGCTCCCGCAACGAGTGGCATGTGAGCGCTTATCGCCGCTTCGTAGATGAGCCACTTGCTCGCAAAGCCCGCGAAGGGCGGGATTCCTGAGAGGCTCATCACGGCTATGAGAGCCATAGCAAAGGTTACCGGCATCTTCTCCGCCAGACCGCCGAAGTCCTTGAACTCAGTCTTGCCGGTTCTAAGTATGAGCGCCGCGACGACGAGCCAGAACAGGCCCTTGAAGACCGCGTGGCTGAGAACGTGGAAAAGTGCTCCGGTTATTCCAAGTCCCGTTCCAACACCGAGGCCGAGGAGTATGTAGCCGACCTGTCCAACGGAGGAGTAGGCGAAGAGCTTTCTTATGTCCTCCTGAAGGACTGCCAGGAAACTCGCAACGACGACCGTTATTGCACCAATCCAAGCTATAATGTAGGAGAACATCATGTGGCCGTGCCACGTGCCGAGGGCGGCGTAGAGCTTGGCTCCCATCAGGATGTAGAGGAGCAGGAATCCGTAGGCTCCGGCCTTGCTTAAAGCCCCGCTGAAGAAGGTCGTGTAACTCTGGTCAACCTCGCTGTAAGCTCCCGGTGCCCAGACGTGGAGTGGGAAGGCACCGGCCTTGACGCCGAAGGCCGTTATGAAGAGCAGGAACACGAGGGCCGTGAGGCTCTTGCTCATGCTTCCGACCATGGCGTCCATGTAGAGGGCCTGCCTGATTGATGCAAAGTCGAGGGCACCTGTTTTCGCATAGATGATGCCTATCGCAATGAGCATCGCGTAGGCGCCGATGACACTGAGAACGAAGTACTTGAGGGACTCGTGCTTGTTCCTCCTGAGGACCATCATGAAGCTGGCGAACGTCATGAGCTCCCAGAACAAGAAGAAGCCCACAAAGTCCCCACTGAGGAAGACGCCCAGCACTCCAGTATAGCTCATGAGCGCGAAGAGCCACTCGTAGGAGTTTCTTGAGGTGCTGGCCATTCCAAAGGCCATAGCGACTCCGACGAGGGAAGCTATTACCGCGAAGTACCAGTTAATCGTGTTCAGCTGGAAGAGGAGCTTAAAACCTCCTACGCTCAGGGAGTACTCCACGTGGGGGTTGCTGCCCGTTATCGTTGAGTAATACTGGATGAGTATCCCCAGCGGAATCGCGGCGCCGATTATCCCGATGGCCTCGCGTATTCCCCTAACGTCTATAATCCACGCTATGAAGCCCGCGAGGAGGGGCGCGAAGAGCATTATCATGAGCTCGTTCATGCTCCCACCCCCGTGAGCGGCATGAGTGGAACGTTCTTAACGTACTGGGCCACGTTGAAGATGTCGCTTCCTGCCTTCTGGGAGATGCTCCAGAGGTAGTTCGGGTAGATTCCTATTGCTATCACGAGTATCACCAGGGCAATTACTATGGCCACGAGCGGGGCGCTCTCCGAAATTCTCTCACCCTCCCCCTCGAACCAGATGGTGTGAATCAGCCTGAAGTAATAGACCGCCTCCACGACGCTGGCGCCGAGGACAAGGAAAGCAGCCCATGTGTAGCCCGCCTGAAGCGTTGCGAGGATTATCCTGAGCTTGCTCCAGAATATGTTGAACAGCGGTATTCCAACGGCGGCAAAGGCACCGACCGTTATTCCGAAGGCGGTAACAGGCATCTTCTTGCCGAGCCCGCGGAAGTTCTCAATCTCTGCTCCTCCGAGCTGTATCGCGACGTAGCCGACGCCGAGGAACAGGAGGACCTTCACTATCGCGTGGTTGACCATCTGGAAGACTCCGGCGTCAACGCCCGCCTGGGTTCCCAGGGCAAAGGCGAGGGCTATAAGCCCAACTTGGCTGATTGACGAATACGCTATCATCCTCTTGACGTTCCTCTGCCTCAGGGCTGAGAACTCCGCCACGACGACGGTGAGGGTCGCCATGACCACGAGGAGCTTAAGGACGTTGTGCCAGGTTCCGACCGAGCTCATGAGGTATAGGAGCCTTGCCATCGCGTAGAGGCCGGCCTTGACGACGAAGGCCGAGAACATGGTCGTTACTGGGTGCGGTGCCGCCTGGTACGCATCGGGTGCCCAGGCGTTGAGCGGGAAGAGCTCGGCTTCGACGGCGAGGCCGAAGACTATGAGCGCCAGTCCGACCTGGGCAACCGTCGGGTTGATGTGGCCGACGAGCTGAGCTATCTGGGCCATGTTGAGCGTCCCTGTGGCGCCGTAGATTAGCGCGACGCCAATGAGGAAGAAGCTTGAACCGATTCCTCCAAGAATCATGTACTTGAGCGAAGCCTCCGCCGCCTCACCCGTCTTGTTGTAAGCCGTCAGCGCGTAGGCCGTTATGGCGGTTATTTCCATGAAGACGAAGAGGTTGAAGATGTCGCCGGTCGCTATCATTCCCGTCGCTCCGAGCATCAGCAGGAGGAACAGCATGGCGTACTTGTCTATTGGCTCAACGTCCACCGCTTTGAAGTTGAATACCGCCATGAGGAAGCTCGCCACAGCCACTATGAGCACGAAAAGTGCCGCGAAGTAGCCTATGTAAAGGTTAATGCCAACGGGCGGCTTCCATGCACCTGCCATGACGATTATCGGCTTTCCCGTGGAGTAAACCTGCTGGAAGACCCACGCCGCGATTCCGGTCTGTATCGCGGTGATTATCAGCACGTAGGTCTTTATCGCCTTCTTTCCAAATCCCTTAATCAGGGGAACGAAGAAGGCACCGAGGAGCGGTAACGCTATGAGGAGTGAAGCGTACTGCCCGTTCATCCTCTCAACCTCCTTATCTCCTCAACGTTAAGGGTCCCGTAACGCTTGTAGAGGACTATAACCGCGCTGAGAGCCATGGCGGTGGTGGCAACACCTATGACTATCGCCGTCAGAACGAGAGCCTGCGGAATCGGGTCCACGGCCTGATTCGGCCCTATCCCCTCGCTCAGAATCGGCGCGCTCCTTCCTGAGATGTACCCTATGCTTATAAGGAGCAGGTTGACGCCTGTTTCCATGATGCTGAGCCCTATGAGCATTTTGAGAATGTTCTTCTTGACGAGCACCGCGTAGAGGCCTATGAGCACGAGAGCAATCGAGGCGAAGTAGAAGGCGCTTATGTGTGGTAGGCTCATTCGCTCACCTCCTCCTTGAGCATGTTGTCGATGATTCCGCTCAGCTCGGTGCCGACTTTGATTCCGATGATTGTGTAAATCACCGGTATGAAGCCGCCGCTGAAGAGTCTGCCGATGTTGTTGTGTCCCCAGCCCCAGGTCTGCCATATCCAGTCAAAGAGGAAGTAACCGCCTATCGCGAGGCCGATGAGACCAACGATGACGTAGCCCATTCCAACGAGTCCCTCTGTCTTCTCAAAGGCCCTGTGTGGAATCTCGTAGACGGTAAAGGCCATGTACATGAGCAGGAACGCTGTTGCTATAGTCGCTCCTCCCGGGAAACCTCCACCCGGGGTCAGGTGTCCGTGGATGAAGATGTACGCACCGAAGAGCATCACGAAAGGTGCGAGAAGCCTGGTTCCGGTTGTGAGGACTATTGAACCTTCCGTCTTTGCGGTCCTCTTTCTCCTCTTGCCCCACAGGAGGGCGGCGACACCTGTTGATGCTATGAACAACACGGTGACCTCACCGAGCGTATCGAAGCCACGGTAATTCACGACTATGGCGGTAACCGCGTTGACCGCCCCAGTTTGCTGCTTGACGTGGTCGAGGTAGTATTGGCCGACGAGCATCTTATCCTGACCGAACGGAACACCGGCCAGTCCCTGGGCGAGCCAATAACCTATGATTAGGAGGGTTATTATTGCGAGGCCCCTCTTTAGAACGCTCACCATCTTATCCACCACCCTGGCCTCTCCTCTTCCTCGGTTTCATACCTCTGAGTTCTCTTAATGGCGAATATGAAGACCGCACCGCTCAGAGCGGCACCTATGGCGGCCTCGGTCATCGCCACATCGGGTGCCTGGAGTATGAAGAACAGTATCGAGGCGAACAAACTTACCGCCGCCATTCCAACGGCCGCCGCCAGGAGGTCACGCCACTCAACGGCGAGTATCGCCGAGAGTATCATAACTGCGATGATTATGTAGTCTATGCACGTTATGCAGTTCATGCGCTCACCCCCTCTGCTTCGGGTGTTTCCTCTTCAGAGGTTTTATTCGCCTCTGTTTTGCCCGCAAGGTGCTCTGCGTACTTGTCCACGACGCTTCCGTGCCAGAGAGGTATTCCGCGCTTGTAGGCGGCCCTTATGAGGGCGTGGGCGCTTATTGGGTTGGTGAGCAACAGGAATCCCGCGACCGCTATCGTCTGCACTATCCACGCCAAAGAATGGCCCTTCCCAACCGCCCAGATTCCGGTTCCGACGATGACACCAAGGGAACCCAACGTCGCGCTCTTAGTTGAGGTCTGCATCCTGTTGTAAACGTCCGGCATTCTTATCAGGCCGAGCGCCGACAGGAAGTAGAAGAACGTTCCTATGAGAACTAAGATTTCACCGATTGCCGCGAGCACGCTCATAGGCCTCCCTCCAGGTAGCGGGCGAACGCTATGACACCACCGAAAGCGAGGACCGCGTAGACCAGAGCAACGCTGATGTAAATCATCCTGCCGTAGTAGAGCGCGAAGAGAACCATCAGCCCCGTGGTTATGGTCGTCATGATATCTACTGCGACGAGCCTGTCAACGGTCGTTGGCCCTCTGAAAACTCTGTACATACTCAGGAGAGTTGCTATCGCAATCAGGGCGAGATAAATGTTAATCCCTATCATTCGAATATCACCCTCAAGAACTTTTCAAAAGGCTTTGTTATAGCTTCAGATGCATGTTCAACGTGTTCTGATTCCTCTTTGGCTCTGAGAACCTCGTCCGGAACCCAAATCCAGTGGATGAAGTACTCGTCCCCGTCAACGTCGAGCGTTATGGTTCCGGGTGTGAGGGTTATGGAGTTCGCGAGGGCAAGTTTGCCCGTGTCGCTGTTGAGAACGGTTTTGCACTTGACGATTCCCGGTCTTATCGGCCTCGCTGGATGGAGGACCCTGTAGGCCACGTCCAGGTTGGCCATTATCATTGCCCACAGGAAGTAGGGTATGTAAGCTATCGCGTAGGCGACCCTTTTGGGATGAAGGTTTCTAAGGCCTGCTTTTGTAAAGACATCGTACGTGAGTGCGGCAACTACAAGCGACATTATAGCCCCCATGGCGAGCTCCTGCGGGTCAAGACTGGCGGTAAAGAACAACCATACAACGAACAGCACAATAAACGTGTAAGCGAACTTGCTGGCAGGACTTGCTTCTTCCATACTCAACCCTCCGGAGGTTGGTGCACTCTTGGGAGTGACTATCGAAGGTTGCCAACCATAACTTATAAACCTTACCTGAGAATAAGAAAGGTTTAGAACTTTTGGTTAAAATAGGGGTCTCTAATTTGTCCCATAGTCCAAAAAAGCGTCCACGAGCGTTCGTTCTTTGAGAGGGAGTAACAAAAATCTTTGTAGAATATGTGGGTATAAGGGGTAAAAAATTCGGTCAGTAGATGGATATCCTCTTGACGCCTTCGAGCTTTGAGAGCTCGTTGATGAGGTCGCCGGGTATGGGCTTCTCGGTTATGATGGTCAGCGTTGCCTCGGGGTAGAGCTCCGGGTCCTCCGCAACGACCTGAACTATGTTGATGTCGCGCTCCGCTATCTTCTGCGCAATCTTGGCGAGGATTCCTATTGCCCTTGGTTCCGGCTCAATCTCGATGACTCCGTATCCAACGTGCCTGCCAACGTACTTCATGTGGACCGTCGGCTCCAGGTTGGTGTACACTTCTTTGAGCTCCGGAACCTTGAGTATCATCGCCACCGTTTCCTTGACGACACGCCTGTCAACGTCGAGAGCCTTGGCTATCTTGGTGTAAGGCACCTCGATGTCCCCCGCCTTTATCTTCATGTCGTCCGAGACCTTGAGGCCGTACTTGAGAAGCGTTTTTGCGATTTGCTTTCTGACGGGATACTCGTCAAAGTAATGCTCAATCTTCCCCCACATAGGCTACCCCCCAGTTCAGTTCACCAGTAGACTCTTTAATCCAATAGTATTAAAATGTTTCCATGCCCGCATGCCTTCACTGGGGGAATTTAAAAGTCTTCCGGACGGATGTTTTGTCCATCAACGGGTTTTTAAACGCACCGTTAAACTCACGACCATGATAGAGCTACGCCTTCCCCACGTGACGTTTGAGGATTTGGGGGACACAATCCGACTAATCTGGCGCGAGACCCTTTATGCGGACTTTCCAAAGCGAGAGCTTGAGCGGGCTATCAGGAGGAAGTACCGCGTCTCGCCTCAAATCACGGCCCGAAACGGCGCGCTGATAATAGACACCGACTACGAGAAGGTTGAAGGCTTCATAGCCCTTTACATCCAGAACAACCTCGGGGCGCTCCTCAGGAACCGCTACACGAAGAGGAAGGTTATCTACATCCACGAGGGGCTTGACGTTCCGCTCCTCGGCTACAACGCCTTCGGTTTGATAGATAGGGGAACGAACCTCATCCAGATAAGGGGCGTTAGCGGGTGTAACCTCAGTTGCATCTTCTGCTCAGTTGACGAGGGGCCATATTCGAGGACGAGAAAGCTCGACTACGTCGTTGATATCGACTATTTGATGAAGTGGTTCGACGAGGTTGCGAGGATAAAGGGGAAGGGTTTGGAGGCACACCTCGACGGTCAGGGTGAACCGCTCATCTATCCCTTCAGAGTGGAACTCGTTCAGGCGTTGCGGGAGCACCCGAACGTTTCGGTAATCTCGATGCAGAGCAACGGGACGCTCTTGACTGACAAGCTCGTTGAGGAGTTGGCGGAGGCCGGCCTCGACAGGGTGAACCTCTCAATACACTCCCTCGACCCGGACAAGGCGAAGA
Source organism: Thermococcus henrietii (assembly GCF_900198835.1). NCBI lineage: Archaea > Methanobacteriati > Methanobacteriota > Thermococci > Thermococcales > Thermococcaceae > Thermococcus > Thermococcus henrietii. The sequence goes on from NZ_LT900021.1 coordinate 1,171,882, forward strand.
TGCTCATGGGAATGAAGAGCTACGACCTTGAGCACGTTCTGGAGATGGCGGAGGCCCTTGTGAACGCGGGAATAGACGTCCTCATTGCCCCGGTCATAATCTTCGGAATCAACGACGACGAGGCGGAAGCATTCATAGAGTTCGCGAGGAAAATCGGTGCAGGAAAGCGCTGGCCGGCCCTCGGCTTCCAGAACTACATTCCCTACAAGTTCGGCAGGAACCCGGTCATAGCCAAGACCGTTCCCTTCAAGGAGTTCTACGCCTGGCTGAGGAGGCTTGAGGAGAAAACCGGGATGAGGCCCCTCGTCCTGAAGCCGGGCCACTTCGGTATGGAGAAGCGCGAGTTTATACCGCTTGCCTTCCGGCCCGGGGAGGTCGTAAAGGCCGAAGTTGTTCTTCCCGGCAGGATTGAGGGTGAAATGCTCGCGAAGGCCAGAAACCGGCTCATCGAGGTCGTTGGAACGAAGGCGGAAGTCGGGGACAGAATCAAGGTGAGAATCGTGAGGACGAGGCACGGCATCTACATCGGAACTGGGGTTTGAGAAACTTTTTAAAGTAATTCCTCGAACATCTTTAGGTGGACTTAATGAAACGCGTCGTTTTAGTGTTGGGCATCGCAGTGCTGATTGTTCTTTCCATCGTTGGGATTGCCGTTGCCAGCGAGTCCTATGTCATTTCTGACTACAGCGGGGCTTCTATGAATGGGAGAACTACAATCGTCGACAGCAACTCCAACTGGACCTCCGCTCCAAAGGACCCCAACGTCGTCTACATAGCCGTCTGGGCACCGAAGCCTTACCAGGTGTACATCGAGGATGCCCTCGTCAAGGTCGTAAGGGAGCGCGGACTCAAGCCGGTGTTGGTTGGTAACGTAACAATGTACGACCTTCGAGGCAGGTTTGTCATGTTCTACAGCCCGATGGTTGGCCACGGGGGTAGCGTTCTCTACAGAATGGTCTCGCTCTCGGGAATCCTCTACTACTCCTACGCCGGCGACGCTAAGTCCGCCGTCGATACCATCAACCACGGCCTTGAGTTCTCAGAAAGCGCAATCTCGAAATCCTCCGAGAAGTTCTGTCAGGCCAGCATGAACAGGCTGATGAAGCTTAAGGTGGCAAACCAGACCTGTGGCGTTGCCTACTGGTGGAACCTGAGGGCAAAGGTCGGAAAGCTCAGCAGGGCAAACCCCTACGAGATGATTGCCAACGAGATAGCCTCACAGCTTGACCAGTTCCTCACGAGCTCTTAATTCTTTTTTGCATGATGGCGTTCAACATTGTAAATTTTTTGAATTGAGCCCAAAAAGCTATGATAAACTTAGTCTAAGTTTGTATTGTAAACATTATCACCCATGATGTACCACTAATATTGCAGAAAATTCAATGTGAATTGTAAATTTTTTAAGGAGAACCGAGAACTCAATATTGGAGGTGGGAATGTGAAGAAAGTTGTTTGGATAATAGCGTTTGTATTAATTCTTGGGTGGGTCTACGGTGGATTGATGTCAACAATCTCCTCCTTTACCTCGACGGTGTCTAAGAACCTAAACTCTCCGGATAGTGTAAAGGTGCAGAGAATAGTATCCAACAGTACCAATGATGTGCTCTATAAGCCGCCCGTCCTAGAGGGGAACAGTACGAATAGGATAGGGCTCCAAAATGGTGTTTACAACTTGAGCGCTCTCAACGGTTCCACCACAAAGGAACTGCTGGACCCAACGAAGTGGTACGTTGGTAACAGCTCTCTCAGCATGGACTACGCTACCAAAGTTTACAACGATACCATGAAAGTTGTTCAAAATGCAACCAAAGAGTCACAATCAATATTGGAAAGATTCCTAGGCATATTCAGAACCTTTGGCTCGGACAAAGGTGGGATATCCCACATGATTGAGGAGACCTTGGAAAAGGCCAAGAACCTTACTAAATCCCTTGGCCGAATGGTAAGTGGATGAATGTCTTAGATGAACCTTGAGCTCCGCACCCTCAGCTCTCCCCTTTCGTAAAGTTCCAAGAGGATTTCCGCTATCCTCTCGCCGGCCTTTCCGTCGCCGAAGGGGTTCGGGGCGTTCGCCATCCTCTCGTAGAACTCCCTGTCTTTCATCAACTGGCCAAGATAGTTAAGGGCGCGGTCCTTTTCGAGGCCGACGAGCACGTTTCCGCCGGCCTCAACAGTCTCCGGCCTCTCGGTGTTGTAGCGAAGCGTGAGACACGGCACGCCGAGGATTATGGCCTCCTCCTGTATTCCTCCCGAGTCCGTCATTATCGCGAAGGCGTTCTTCTCAAGCCTGAGGAAGTCGAGGTAGCCGAGGGGTTTCGTGACGGTCAGGTTCTCAATCGCCTCTACTCGTCCAAGGAGTCCAAACTCCCTCAGCCGGTTCCTCGTGCGCGGGTGCATCGGGTATATGGCTCTCATCGGCAGGCTTTCGAGGATTTGGACGAGCCTCTCAAGGTTCTCCCTGCTGTCGGTGTTCTCCGCGCGGTGGGCCGTTATGAGGACGTATTCCTTTGGTTTAAGGTTAAACTTCTCAAGGACGTCGCTCTTCTTCTCAGCCACCTCGGCGTTCTGTAAAACTGCATCAACAATCGTGTTGCCAACGACGTAGACGTTCTCGGTTATCCCCTCGCGTTCGAGGTTTTTCCTCGCCTCCTCCGTTGGGGGAAAGAGAACCTCGCTCGCGTGGTCTGCGATAATCCTGTTTATCTCCTCCGGCATCGTCCTGTCGAAGCTCCTCAAGCCGGCCTCGACGTGGGCCACCGGGATTTTGAGCTTGACGCTGGCCAAGGCTCCTGCCAGAACCGTGTTGGTATCACCCTGAACGAGCGTCACGTCCGGCTTCTCGTCTATCAAAACCCTCTCTATTTTTATCATCGCCTTTCCGGTCTGCTCTGCCTGGGTTCCGGAGCCGACTTCGAGGTGGTAGTCTATCGGCGGAAGCTCAAGCTCCTCAAGGAAGACACTGCTCATCTCATAGTCGTAGTGCTGGCCCGTATGGATTAGAAGGGGTTCAACACCCCTCTCAAGGAACGCCCTTATGACCGGCGCGAGCTTTATTATCTCCGGCCTCGTTCCAAAGACGAAAGCGGGCTTCAAAACTCACCCCTCCCGATGCCCTTGAAGAGGAAGCCCCTCGGCGGGTTCTCGACCACGTGTCTGCCGTCTATGAGAATTCTCGTCCGCATGAGCTTCCCAAGGCTTTCCCAGTCGAGGGACTTGAACGCCGTGTGGTCGGTCGCTATGACAACCGCGTCCGCGTTCTCAACGGCCTCCTCGACGCTCCCGCTTGTGCCCGGGACGAAGGGGTCGTAGGTTTTAACGGCCTTCACGTCCCCCTCTATCTCTTCGATGAAAGCCAGCGCCGGCGAATTCCTCGTGTCGTCGCTGTCGCCCTTGTATGCCAGTCCGAGAACTGCTATGGTAGCATCCTCCGGCGGAACGTTCAGCTCCTTAAGCGCCGAGAAGAGCAAATCCTTCGTGAAGAGGGGCATGGAGTCGTTTATCTCCCTCGCGAGCTTTATGAGCCCGAAGTCTTCTTTGGCCGGCCAGAGGAGGAGGTGCGGGTCCTTCGGGAGGCAGTGGCCGCCGACCCCTATTCCGGGTGTGTGGATTCTAACGCGCGGGTGCGTGTTGGCGAGCTCTATTGCCTCGAAGACGTCTATCCCGTACTGGTGAGCGAGAAAGGCGAACTCGTTCGCCAAAGCTATGTTCACGTCCCTGAAGGTGTTCTCCATCAGCTTGACAACCTCGCTGACGGTCGAGTTCGTCTTGAACGTCTGCCCCTTGACGAAGGAGCGGTAGAGCCTTTCGGCCATCTCGGCGCTCTCGGGCGTTATCCCGCCGAAGATGCGGGAGTTGTAGACGAGCTCCTTGAAAATCCTGCCAGGCATTACCCTCTCCGGCGCGTGGACCATGTAGAAGTCCTTTCCCGCCTTGAAGCCCGTCAGCTCCTCGATGAGCTCTGCCATCTTAACCGTCGTGAGGGGCGGAACGGTGCTCTCTATGACCACCAGCGAGCCCCTTTTCATGGCCTTTGCAACGGTTTTAACGGCGCTCTCAAGGTAGCTTAGGTCCGGCGTTTTGTCCTCCCTCAGGGGGGTTTGAACGCAGATTATGTACGCATCCTTCCCCCGTATCTCCCCCGGGTCTGAGGTTGCCCTGAGGTTGCCTCTTTCAACGGCCTTTTTGAGCAGCTCGTCTATCTCGGGCTCGACGATATGGGCTTTCCCTGAGTTTATCTTCTCGACTACTTCTTCTCTTATTTCATAACCGGTGACCTTGAAACCGGCGTTCGCGAACATTATCGCCGTTGGGAGGCCTATGTAGCCGAGGCCTATGACCGCTATCTCCCTTATCCCGTCCATCACTTCCACCGGAGCGGGTTGGAACGGCCGGATAAAAGCCTTTTTGAGGTAACGATTTTGAAAGCGTTGGAATCGTTTTGGGGTGTCCCCACTTTGTCCTACTATACTGAACATCCCTGTTCATGAAACCTGCTTTCGGTGACCCTGTGAGAACCCCGGTTACGGAAGGAAAGCGTTAGAAAGCGTTTTTCATTGAAAGGGGCCATCTGAAACGTCCGTAAAAACGCTTCTGCAACCGTTTTTTGGAAAGCCTTATATTGGACAAAGCCGTTCACTCATCGGCGGGTGGTAGAATGAAGGTGTGGATTGACATCACGAACGCGCCTCACGTTCACTTTTTCAAGGGCCTCATCAGGGAACTGGAGAAGACTGGCCACGAGGTTCTAATCACGACGAGGGAGTTCGACGGTCTTACCGGAATCCTCGACATGTTCGGTTTCGACTACTACGTGGTCGGAAAGCACGGGGGTTCCACCCTTGAGGGCAAGCTCATCGCGAGCGCCGAGAGGGTTTACAAGCTCAGCCGGCTGATAATCGAGGAGAAGCCTGATTTGGCGGTTTACAAGCACTCAGTCGAGGCACCGCGCGTTGCCTTCGGCCTCGGGATTCCGAGTATAGGCTTCGTTGATAACGAGACCGCTGTGGCTCAAAACAAGCTCATACTGCCCTTCACGAAGCTCCTCCTCTTCCCGAAGGCGATAGACGCCTACGAGCTCCTCAAGTGCGGTGCCGACCCCAACGGCATGAAGCCCGTAAACGGCTTCTCGGAACTGGCGCATCTCTACGGCTTCAGGCCCGACAGAAAGGTCCTCAGGGAGCTCGGGCTGAAGAGGAACGGCTACATAGTGATGCGCACCGAGCCGGTCAAGGCCAACTACTTCAACGGGCCAGAGAGGAGCGTCCTCGAGGATGTTATTCCCCTCCTGCCGGAGATGCCCATCGTGCTCTTCCCGAGGACGGAGGAACAGAGGAAAAGGTTTGAGCGCTTTGACAACGTGATAATGCCCGAAACGCCGGTCGACAGCCTCAGCCTCCTCTACTACGCGAGGCTCATGATAGGTGCCGGCGGAACCATGAACAGGGAAGCCATAGCCCTCGGAACGCCGACGATATCAACTTACCCCGGAAAACTGCTCGCGGTAACGAGGTGGCTTGTCGAGCTCGGCGTTAAGTTCCACTCAACCGACCCGGCGGAGGTTGCCGAGGTCGCTGAGCGCATGATAGAAGCCAACGGGAGTTACAGGAACTACATAAGAAGCGTTGTCGCAGGCCTTGAAAACCCGATGGACGCAATACTGAGGGAAATAGAAACCTACGAGGAGAGCGGGACCTTCGAGGTCTCAGAGGCCGGCAACCTTGGGGGTTACGTACGCCTCGATGAAGGCCGCAATTAGGAGCATCCCAACCGTCACCGCGTAGAGCCGTAGGGCCCTCTTCATACCTTCTTTGAATCCCCTTGCGGGTTCCTTCGCCTCACGAATACTTCTGTACCAGACTATCCCCGCGGTTCCCGCGAGGACAAAAGCCGGAATCTCGACTATGCCATGGGGGACGAGCCCGAGTATGACTTTGGTTGCCGGCGTCCCCACCTCAACAAGGAAGCCTGCCACGATTCCAACAACCAGACCGTTGAAGAGTATCATCACCCAGGGCCCGAGTCCGAAGAAGAGCCCTGAGACGAGAACGAAGAGCGAAACTCCCGCGTTGTGCGTGAAAATCATCAGGAAGTTATCAAATGGGTTATCCGGCAGCCCCCCTATCTCCTTGGCGAGCTTCATCACGTACTCACCGGCTCGTTCGGGCTGAAGGTAAGCGTAAGCCACGCCGAGAAATGTCCCAGCGAAGAACGTTGCCAGGAGAAGTAAAAAGGTTCGTTTGACCCGCACTACCGTCACCCTTCGAGGGCCTTCTTGAGGGCGATTTTGAAGTCCGCAACGTTGACGTAGGGCATCTCCACGTCGAGGCGCATCGCGAAGAACTCGTCAATCAGGTGCTCGAGCTCGTCAAGGCGGTGTCCTTCAAGCTTCTTCTCGAGCTCGTGGACGGTCTCCTCCGGGTGAACAAAGAAGTCCCCCGTAATCTTGACGTGCTCAGCAACACCGTTCTCCTCGTCGAACTCAATCCTTATGAGGCCCTTCTTGGCCTTGTGCTCACCGACGTGGTGCTTCATACCCATCCCCGTTGTAAACTCGCGGGAGAACTTTTTAAAGGTTAGGTAGTAGTGCCGGCGGTGGTGAAGATGGTCTATAAGGAGATACAGGAGAGGGCGAGGCTTTCTCTGAAGAAGGCACTCGACGGGATGCTCACCGAGGCCGGAAAGGAGTGGGACGGCGAGATAACCTTCGACGATACGCCAAGCCTTGAGCTCGGCGACTTCGGAACGGCCATAGCGTTTCAGCTCGCGAGGGTCTTCCGGAAGGCCCCGAAGCTCATAGCGGAGGAGCTCGTCGAGCGCATCGAGAAGCCAGAAGGGATAGTGGAGGTTAAAGCGGTTAACGGCTACATCAACTTCTACGTTGACTACTCCTACTTCGGACGCGAGCTGGTTAGGGAAATCCTTGAGAAGGGAAGCGCCTACGGCGAGAGCGAAATCGGGAGGGGCAAAAAGGTCATCGTCGAGCACACCTCGGTCAATCCAACAAAACCGCTCCACATGGGACACGCGAGGAACGCGGTTCTCGGTGACACGATGGCGAGGATTATGCGCAGGCTCGGCTACAAGGTTGAAGTTCAGAACTACATAGACGACCTTGGAGTGCAGTTCGCGCAGGTTCTCTGGGGTTACCTCAACATGAGGGAGGAGTTCGAGAGGATTGAGGCGGAGCTGAGGGAGAAGGGCCTCAAGGAGGACTTCATAGACCACATCATGGGACTGCTCTACGTCGAGGTCAACAAGCGCATCGAGGAGAACCCAGAGGTGGATAAAGAGGTTCGCGAGCTCATGAAGAAACTTGAGGAAGGAAACAATGAGATAGCCGAAATCGGCAGGAAGCTTGCCGAGCGCGTTGTTAAAGCCCAAATGCTCACCACTTACCGCATGGGCATCGCCTACGACCTGCTCAGCTGGGAGAGCGACATAATGCGGAGCGGAATCTTCGAGGAGGCCTACGAACTCATCGAGGCCAACGAGAACTTCTTCTGGGGGAAGGAGGGCAAGTACAGGGGAGCGTTCGTCATGGACCTCAGGAAGCTCTTCCCTGACATGAAGAACCCCTTCCTCGTCCTCAAGAGGAGCGACGGAACGGCAACCTACACAGGCAAGGACATAGCCTATCACCTCTGGAAGTTCGGCAAGGTAAAAGCTGATATGCTCTACAAGCTCTGGGACAAGATTGAGAACCACGAGACCTGGACGACGGCTCCGGACGGAGAGGAGATGCCCGGCAGGTTCGGCAGGGGGGATATAGTCATAAACGTCATCGGAGCGGAGCAGAGGCACCCCCAGATGGCGATTAAATATGCTCTCCAGCTCCTTGGCTTCGAAGATTCGGCGAAGAACTTCCACCACCTGGCTTACGAGCACGTTGTCAGGCCAGAAGGTAAATTCTCGGGCAGGAAGGGGACCTGGGTCGGCTTCACCGTTGATGAGGTCCTCAACGAGGCCGTCCAGAGGGCGAAGGAACTGGTCGAGCAGAAGAACCCGAACCTGAGCGAGGAGGAGACGGAGAGGATAGCCGAAGCGGTCGGAGTCGGCGCGGTTCGCTTCAACCTCGTCAAGTACAGCCCGGACAAAATAATAACCTTCCGCTGGGAGGATGTCCTCAACTTCGAGGGGGAGAGCGCGCCGTACATACAGTACGCTCACGCCCGCTGTGCGTCAATCCTGAGGAAGGCCGGGGAGAGCGAAGTCGAGACCGACTGGAAGGCCCTCCTTGAGAAGGCCGACTTTTCAAAGCTCACCCTCCGCGAAAAGGAGCTCATCAAGCTCCTCGCAAAGTTCCCTGAGGTAATAGAGAGCGCAGGCAGGGACATCAAGCCACACCTGATTCCGGCCTACCTCAACGAATTGGCCTCGCTCTTCAACAAGTTCTACATGGACCACCCGGTGCTTAAAGCTGAGGAAGGCGTAAAAGAGGAGCGCCTGCTCCTCGTTCTGGCGGTCAAGCAAGTGCTCAGGAACGGGCTGGAGTTGCTCGGCATAGAGGCGCCGGAGAAGATGTGAATAAGGCACTCATCTTTTCTCTTTTCTCCGGACCAGGCCAGGTATCGCCCCCGATACTAAGTATCGGTACCGATACTTAAAGGTTCCTAAAACGATGCATGCAAATTATAATAATTTCGGTGTATCATTTGGTTGAGCGAATCGAAGGGAAAATTAAAATATCATGCCGAGAATTTAAAGCGGTGGGAACATGGAGCGGGTAAGCGATGCTAACGTGCGTTACGTTATGGAGGAGCTTGAGCGTCTGAAGGTGGAAATCCAGCGTCTTGAGGCTATGCTGGTTCCCATTGTGAGGGGCGAACTCTCCAAGGAAGAACTTGAGGAGATAGAGAGGGAGGCAAGAGATTTCAAGGAAGAAGACTGGATTGACGCGGACGAGCTTGAGCGGATTCTGGAGGAGGACTCATGACTTTCGAAGTCAAAATAAAGAAGGAGGCAGTTAAGGCTCTAAAGTTCTTACCAAAGGCCAACCTCAGAAAATTTCTGGAGTTAAAAGATGCACTTAGATATGAGGCGGTTCCCAAGGATAGATTTGACATAGTCAAACTTAAAGGCTCCGGAGACCTTGATATTTATCGTGTTAGAATCGGCGAATACCGCATTATCTATTCTGTGAACTGGAAGGCTCGTAGGATTCTAATCCACAAGGTTAAGAAAAGGGAGGACGCCTACAAGTAGCTCAGTGAATCTTGTACCTCAGGAACACTCCGAGTCCACCAAAGGCCTTGTAGAACTGCTGGCCCTCCTCGGTGTCGAGGGAGATTATCTCCACGTTCGAGCCGGCTTCCTCCGCCATCTTTATGAGCTCCTCCGCGACGTCCCACTTCTCGAAGGTTATGTTCTGACTGCCACACTTCGGGCAGTGGGTCAGCTTCTTCTTGTAGACGTGGAACTCCTGCTCGCTCATCGTCTTCTCCTCGCTCCATCCACAGTTGTTGCACTTGGCCTTAACCCTAACCTTGTCGTAGCCCTCGCTGATGAGGAGCGTGTCAACGGCGCCGAGCTCAAGGGCCTGGCGGACTTCCTTCTCACCGTAGGTTATCATTCCCGTATCCTTGACGAGGTGCCTGAAGAAGTCCTGGATAAGCTTCCTTTCCTTGACCGCCTCGTGGTCCCTGAGTATGTCGCTGGCCTTCTCGACGAGCTCCCTTAGGCCGTACTCGCCGTGGTAGCTTATGTCCACGACGCCAATAATCTTCTTCTTGAGCTCGTGGTGGAGGTAGTCGCCCTCAACGAACTCCTCCTTGGTCGGTCCGGGACCGCCGATGATGATTCCCCTCAGCTCGCCTTTCTCGAGGAGCGGGAGGAATGCCTGATTGGCGTGCTCGCCGATGCGCTTCATGAACTCGTGCGTTTCTTGCTCGCGAATCCTCTCGTAACGCCTCGCCGACTGACCACCGGCCCTCGTCTTTCCAGGGACGTTCGAGGTGAGCTCATCTATAACCTCAATCCTCTTGCCCCTGAGGAGTCCGATGGTGGCCTCGTTCTTCTCGACGGTTATGAGGCCGTACGCATCTTTAACGCGGAGCATCTCCTCAAGCGGTTCGGTAACGAAGGTCTGGTCACAGCGGTAGAGGCGGACCTTGAGCGGTTCCGGCGGGACTATGGCCCAGAGCCTTATGTCGCTGACTCCCTCCTGCTCGCTGACGTTACCGACGAACAGGGCAAGGCCGTTCTCCGGAGTCTTGCGGTAGAGCTTGAGGTGTTGCATCGCCCTTTCAAGCGCTCCTAAAACGTTCTTTCGAGTGGACTTGCTCTTGATGTTCTGGGCCGTTCCGTACTCCTCGCGAAGCTGCTGCATGACCTTGTTGATGTCGTAGCCGGCCGGGATGTAGAGGCTGACGAGTTCGGTCGCTCGACCTCGATAGTTCTTCAGCTCCTCAACCTTCTTCTTGAGCTCGTACATTTCCGCTGACTTGTGAGACATGAGCATCACCCCTTTCTCTTCCCGTTCCCGGTTAAAAGAGGCCACTTATAAAAGTTAGCCTAGAAGAGGGATAGGATTATGAGTATAAACGCGCCGATGACTCCTCCAATGGCCAGGATTAGCAGTGTCAGCCAGTTTATTGGGACGTGCGTGACCCCAAGGAAGTTCAGGACGCCGATTATGATGAGGCCGGTAATCGCGTTCACCGCGAGCCACTTGAGAATCGCTATGGTGAGGGCTAAGATTGCCCACCCAACGAGCGCGAGAAGGAAAAGGAGAACCAGAAAGAGGAGGATGTTTGGCATGGACCCACCTCAGAGCTTTTCGAGGGTCTCCTTGGCTATCTCCCCGAGGGGGACCCACTTCTTGCCTTCAAACGGGAGGACAACCTTGTCTTCCACGCTGGTGAATTCTTCCACAAGGGGTTTGAGCTCGCTGAGCCCGAGTTCTCCTATGACGACCAGCAGAAAGCCCTTCTCATCCCTTTTGCCCTCTCGGAGGCCCCGTTTTATCTCTTCAACTACCCAGGAGCGGTACTTTCTGGCCAGTTCAGGATAGGTTTTGATTATGTCGTAGGCGAGCACCATGGCGTTTTCTCTGATGTAGGGATTCCTATGGTGGATTAAGTTCATGAGCTTCTTGAAGTTGTTCTCATCGAGGTACTTTGAGAGAATATCCCTGTCAGTCTCCAATACCTGGGTCAGGGCTAAGAGCGCATCTCCAACGATTCCTGGATTCTCATCGTCGAGGAGTTCCACTATTGCACTCATAATTTTCTTGTCCTTAATGGCCTCCTGAACGAGTAGCTCAAACTGTCCCGATTCAAGCATCTCTCTAACTTTCTTCTTTTTGGAACCGAAGGATAGGAAGGGCATGTTTGCTCACCGTTATCTCTATTATGTTGTCTTCATTAAAACTTTTCGTGTGTCTATTTTTGGAGTAATCTTTAAATATTCAATTCAAGTCTCTACTAAAGCATAAGTTTAGAGCGCTCATAGCTAACTGGGTGTCTTTAATGATTGCGAAAACATGGTTTCAGTTATATCATACCAAGGGAATTGTTAAAGCGAACTTTTCAGTTACCAATATTTGTAATTATAGGTGTAATCATTGTAATATATGGCGTAAATATCTTGAGAATCCAGAACTTTTGAGGAGGGAATTATCCTTTAAAGAGTTTCTTAAAATTTCTGAACAAACTACTAGTCTTAGATGGATTTCTATTACTGGAGGAGAGCCAACATTAAAAAAAGGTTTGGACAAGTTTCTAATTGCACTCCCAGATAGCATAAAATTAGTTTCATTAAATACAAATGGGTCCTTGCCAAATAAGATAACTGATATAATAAAAATTGCCGCAGAAACTATGCCAAAGAGGCTTTTTTATGTCTCCGTAAGCTTAGATGGTCCTCCGGAGGTTCATGATAAACTACGTGGAATTCCTGGCGCTTTTGAAAATTCTATTTCTACATTTTTACAATTAAAACAGTTAACTGATGAATTTAAAAACGTACATGTCAATTTTGAATATACAATTACTCCTTGGAATCTAGGTCAATTTGAGGCCTTGCTTCGTTATTTCAATAAGACTAAATTTCCGGCCTCTGCAGCAGATTTTGTGATATCCCTATATGAGACTGCGGCCTATTATCATCATGATGATAGTCGTGGCTCAAAACCTACCCTAAAAATTCTCAAAGAAGCACAACGGATAGTATCATGTTTTCCTCGTATCTCCCTAAATCCGTCAACTCTATTCTGCCGTGTATTCTTGGCATTATCTTCTGAGTATTACACTAAAAGAAAACGTCATCCGTGCTTTGCTGGGGAGAAGAGCGTATGGGTTAATCCTTATGGGGAAGTCCAAATGTGTATATATAAATCTCAACCGCTTGGTAACATTAAGGATTATGACTACGACCTAAATCGGTTAGTTAGTTCACAAAAAAATGAAATATTGGAACTCAGAAATTCTTGTAAGGGATGTTGGACTCCATGTGAATCATACACTACTCTAATGTTTCGCCCTTTATTCCTTATTGAGGGGGTTGTGAAATCATGGTAACTTTCTCAATGTTTGATTCACAAAATAAATGCCCCTGGAGAATTATTATGAAATATACTTTTATCATATCACTAGTTACTTTCGTGATGTACATAGTTACAGGCTATCGAGTTGTTTCTCATGGAGGTGTTGCAATAGATTTCGGTGAAGGTCCAATTGCATATGAAAGTTGGCTGGCTTCCCAAGGTCACAATTTTTATGTATCATATATTCATACTTCAAAATTAGTCCTGGTTGTTCCCTATCCTCCCCTATTCCAATGGTTTTCCTCTATGCTTATTAAATTTGGTTTTTCTCCTATTACTGCTGGACGCGGGTTATCATTTACTTCGACCTTAGTAAGTAGTATGTTGGTGTATCTACTTCTCAGGAAACTTAAAGTTGACAAATTAATCTCTGGAGTAATAGCACTCTCCCTATTCTCATTACCTCCCATATTTATGTGGTCACTGCTCAATAGGGTCGATATGCTTGGTCTCATGTTTACATTAATCTCCCTTCTGCTGTTTTTTGAGGAAAAACATTTCCTATCTTTTATAACCATAAGTCTTGCTATCTTGACAAAACAATCTTTTATCTCATTGCCTTTTGTTATTTTTGTATATTTACTCATTTCTAAAAAATATGCTCGGGTTATTGAACTTGTTTTTCTTGTAGTCTTCCCCCAGATTGTCTTGTCTTTATCTCTTCCAAATTACTTTGACAATGTAATCTTAGCTAACATGTATCAACATTTGAATTTTGATATCTTTTATAGGGGGGTTCAGATCGTATTATACTACTGGATATTAATTGCACTAAGTGTTTATGCTACACTATTAATACTACAGAAACAAGGGATCAATAAAGAATACACGCTTTTAACTGGGTATTTTATAGTTTCTATTGTGTGGGCACTTGTGTCATATAGTAAGCCTGGAAGCTCAATCAATTACTTTATAGAGCCTCTCGTGTTAAGCTTAGTTATGATAGGATTACTTTTCTCTTTCTCATCCAGCTCTCAAACACGGCTCTTACTTAGTATCCTGTTGTTTGGCATGTTAGTAAACTTTGCATTAACTGATAACTCTATATCTGAGTTTTATTCTACACAAATTAGCATAAATTATGCTCCCCTATACCATAAACTAGAGACGATCAATGGGACTATATTCTCTGAGGATCCATATCTTGCATTTAAAACGCATAAGGGTCCTGTTGTTGACATATTTTTATTAACCCGCCTTTATTATGCGGGAGTTTGGAACCAAAGTGTGTTCCTAAATGATATTGCATCTCAAAAGTTTTCCGAGATAATAACATTAGAGCGGTTGAACAATAATACTGCATTAAACCCCAATTCTAGGTATACAAAACAAATGGTTCAATGTATCTTACTTTACTACCAGTTAAATGGTTCTATAGGAAAATATTATATATATCTCCCAAAGCCTAATGCCCCTAGAGAGGGGATTTGCCATGGACTCCAAGGGCAGTAAAACCTTCTCACTACTCTTAATTCTGGGTATTGTAGTGGTATACCTATTACTTAGACTGCCTCTGCTCAGTGTTCAAAATGAATATGTTGATTATGATGAGGGAACATATTTAATGATTGCACGATTGATAAACCATGGATATTTGCCATATAGGGATATTTTTGCTGTCCACCCTCCGTTGTATTATTATAGCCTGGCTCTTTGGTTGAGAGTATTTGGAGATACTTATATTTCTGGTAGATTGTTTTCATTAGTTCTCGGTTTGGGATCGGTTATTATTGCATATATCATTGGATCCAAACTTAGGGATTATAAATTAGGTGTGTTATTTTCACTTGTTGTATCGTTAGATCCGACTACGATTCATATAAATACATTAGTATTGCATGATACAATGATAGAGTTCTTTACACTTTTATCTATCTGGGCCCTTGTGGAGTACTTACATACTAAACATCTGAAATTTGCATATGCTTCTCTTGCGATAGCCGCGATAGGTAGTGCAACAAAATTTACGATTTTCCCTTATCTTATCTCATTGTACACTTTTGTTATTTTTAGTACCTCCCCCCGACTTATCGAGATTCTTGAAAAATTGACTAAACATATTATTACGTTTAAGCAAGTCCTAATTGCACTCATATCCTATCTATTGTGGATTATTGTTATAGTGATACTTGTTCTCCTTGATCCCTCCCCCCTAATTAGAATATTAGGCATTGCTCCTGGAATTCATAATATTACTAAAATAGGCCATATCTATACTTCAATTGCGTTCTTATTCTTCTGGCTTGGTTTGACTATTTATACTTTCAATATTAGGTACTTGAATGCTCTTCGTGATGTTCTAATAAAGATTCCCAAAATTCTAAAAATCGGCATTGTTTCCTTTATTATAATCTTATTAACCAAGGCACTTATTGAGGTTCCTCTGGGATTTTTAGTTTCTCATACATATATTACACAGACATATTTTCAACAAACAACTCGTTCTTATCCCTTTATTGGCATATTTGTTATGATGCACAATGTTCTTTCTACCCTACAATCCAATTATCCTGAAACGCTTGTGTACCTTGTTCCCTTCTTTCTTCTTCTTTCTATCATAATTCTGGAAAAACTTAAGAACAACCTTAATGAGGCTTCTTCTGAGTTGAACATTCTCCTATTTTTGAATTTTGTGTTTTATTTCATATTGATGCCAATCATTCCAAATGTTAGATATGCATATTCAATGTTTTTAGTACTTTATCTTGCATTGCTGTATCCAATTGATGTTTCATCTAAGCATGAATTTTTTAAAATTTTATCTGTTATTTTTATTACCTTGTTATTGGTGGATACTGGGATAATTATAAATTACCCTAAAGGGAATTTAGCTCTCTCAATGGGTCCTCACACCAAGGAACTACGGAATAATCTCAATGATTTTATCGTGTCTCACAACCTTACTACCGGAACGTATCTTTCAATAAACCCCATGAATGCATATTACCTGAATCTCAGTGTTGTTCCTTATATGGTTGATACTTTTGGTCTTGGCTATTTAAACCATAAAAATCTTGTAAATCTAACTAATGAATATCATCCAACATATGTCATTTTTAGTACCTGGATGTTTTCAATTATGCAACATTCAAGTGCTCTCTTCAATGTCTATTGGCCCCTTTTTAAGTACGCACTCTCTCATGGTACCCTCCTTTTTGGTGAATCCTGGAAAGATGGAGAGCGTATTGAGTTATTCAGTTTACACTATTCTAAACAAGCTACTTCTTCTATAAATCTGGCCTTGTACAATGATGGTTTGAGCTTGTACATCAATGGGACATCATTTTTAAATGTAAGCCTACGATATGGAGATAATGAACTCTTTCAAAATATTTCGGTGTTTAATGTAAATCCTAGCAGTTATATACTCAAAGCGCAGGATAAGACTGCTAAGGTCACAGGGAGAATATTGTTTAAAAACAATACTGTTCTGTTTATGGTGCCATATTGTTATTTTAATCTTAGTTTTAATGGAGTAGCTGTATCTCTAGGAAAACATACAGTTATATATCTTCACGATGGAAGATGCTTAACTGTTGTGGGCAAGCAACTAACAATACTCAACAATTCTATAATTACTGGAGATGGGCAAATTGGGATAAAATTAGGGTGTGGATATCATGGAGTTTAACGTTGAGACAGTGTCGTTTACTGTCGTGTTAATTTTAGATCCTGTTCTTTTGAGTGTCCCAGTACGGGGATCTATGAATGTCTTGATAACTACCAAAATTACCACCAACGCAAGCGCAGTCATGAAGATATACTCAATTGAAGCTTGAGCCGTTCTCATAGTACCACCATGATGCCGGATATTCGAGATGTCTTTTTTGTTGTACATAGATAAAAGGAGAGGATAAAATAGCGAAATACTATTATCAGCTGCTGCTCATCATGCTGTTAAGCTCACTTCCTATCGAGGATTCTGCTGTGTTTGCAGTAGTGCTGGCGCTGCTTCCCTTGCCCCTGAGCTGCCTAACAACTATCAGGATTATCACTAGCGCCGCGGCAATCATGAACAGGTACTCAATTGCACCCTGGGCCTTTCTCATCATGGCAAATCACCTCCAGAGAGTTACTTCAACCTAAACTCGACTAAAAAGGCTTATATATCTTTCTACCCAATACTGAGGAGAAACATGCCCAATATTGTAAGACCTCCAAGAGGTGTTGGCTCATGCTACTAAGCTTTCACTGTGAATCATCAAGCATTGAGGATTGCATTGAAGAAATCAACAAAAAATCAGAAAATATCCTATGTACCCTCCCGGGTTTTGTAAATTCTGCAAAGATATTGCTGAGCTTTGGAGCCTTCATGAACCTTGGGGTTGTTCTAGCCGTTGATAAGTCCCTAACAGCGTACAAAGTTGTGCGTGCCGAGTTCTCCTCCGGCAAAAACAAAGAAGATGCCATCAACAAAACACTCGAAAAGCTCAACACGATAATCCCTGACAGGGCCAAAATAGTTGATTTTGAAGTTAAGACGTATACCACACCGGTGACAAGGAGAACGTACGCCGTTGGGGTAGTCGTTTACAACGTCTTTGAACAGAAGAAACCCACCGCGGAGTACACCCTCAAGGAGAGGCGAAAGCTGATAGCGATGGTCCTTGAGGCCTTCAACTACAATCCCCGGGTTCTCAACATCTCCGAGCTCGCAAGGGTCTTCGGTGTTTCAAGGGACAGCATCTACTACGACATCGAGCAGATACTTAAAGAGGCGGGCAAATCTAAGTAGTCCATATCGGCCTCGGTGTTGCGGTGAGGATGAATATGAGGGCCGCCAGTATCGCGAGGGCTATCCTCTTCTTTGATATCGGGGATACCTCATCGAGTGCTCCGGGATTACCGGCGGCCCCTATAAGCAGAACCAGCAACCCCCAGATGAACCAGCCACTCCACAGGTAGCTCATTCCGATGAGAACAAAGGCAGTGACGTATGTCACTATTCTGTGCGTCCTCTCGCTGATGAACGCCCTCAGAACATGACCCCCGTCGAGCTGGGCAACGGGAATCAGGTTGAGGAACGTGACGAGCAGTCCGACCCAGCCGGCCATTGCAATCGGGTGGAGAAATATCACGTAATTGTCTGGAATGTGAAGTACGGCCTTTGTCAAAAGTTCAAAGAGCAGGTTCGTGCCGAAGTAAACACCTCCGCTTGTGTGAGGGACCATGCTCTGGGGGACTACAATGGACAGCTTTAATCCTATGGCAGTGACGGGAATAGCCACCAAGAAGCCTGCTATCGGTCCGCTAACGCCAAGGTCTATCGCCGCGTCTCTCGTGGGAAGGGGAGACTTGACTCTTATCACCGCGCCGAGGGTTCCTATAAAGCTGAATGGGAATGGAATGAAGTAGGGCATCGTTGCGCGGACGCCGTGGTAGGCAGCGGCTATCTTGTGGCCGAGTTCATGGGTGCCGAGAATTGCCATGACGCTAACCGAGAATGAGAGTGCTATGAGATAGGGGTCCCTCATCCCCGGAAGTCCATAATAATCGAGGGCTGAGATGTAGTTGAGGGCAAGCATGTAACCAGCGAAGAACGTCGTCGCTATAGTCGCGAGCAGGAAAACCCAGGGTAGCCACTTATTGTCCGGCTTAACTTCCCCCGCTGGGAACACGAAGAGGAGAATTTTACCATCGCGCTTCTTCAGAGCGCACCAGTAGCCGAGCTTCTCCATCTCGCTCAGAACTTTCTCGAAGTTCGGCTCAAGGATGTCCTCAACCTCAAAAATGAAGACCCTCCCGTCGAAGCCTGCAAAGCGGAGGTTGTAAAACGTCCTGAGTTTGGCCTCGACCTCCGGCGGAAGGCCCGGCGTCTCGACAACTTGCACCTCGTGGGGGGAAGCCGGTTCCAGTGATGGACTATGTGGTCTTTCGGCATCCTCCCTCGTGTAGCCCACTAGAATCATGTCCCCCCCGCAACGGGGGCACGAGCGCTCAAGAAGGGGCTCGGTGGAATCCCTCTCCTCGCGGTGGCCACAGTTAAGGCACTCGTAGATTCCCCTCGGCATCTTTTACCTCCTGGATTAAAATTGGGGGGAGGGTTAAAAAGTTAGTCCTTTACTGGTGTCCTCCTCACTGGTATGCCCCTTCCCTCGGTTTTATTTCCGTCACGATGATGAGCCGTTCGTCCCAGTAAACCGTGTAGAAAACTCTGTAATCTCCAATTCTAAAGCGATAGGTGTTCGTCTCTTTTGTTTTGCTACCCTTCACGGGCTTCAGGTCGTAGGGTGGTTTCGGGTAGGGGTTGGTTTTCAACGCCTCAAGGAACTCGGCCAGCTTCCGACGTTGAGCGGGTTTTAGGTATTTTCTGGCCTTTTAACAACGCTCCTGTCCACAATAACCCTGTACAAAGTTCTCACCTAACTTAGAAGCTCCTTAATTGCCTCGTCTACGGTGAGGCCTTCATCGGGGTTCTCTTTTAGGTGTTCAGCACGTCTTTTGAGCGCTTGGTACTCCTCCTCTGGAATCACATCAGCATCATCTTTTTCCGCCTGAAGCTTTAGAAGCTCCAGCTTCAGCTCTTCAAGTTCCCTCTCGATTTTCTCGATTCGGTTGATGATTACCTGAACGCTCTCGCTCACAATACCACCATCGGGATGTTGTAATCAGACCTCAAAAGGTTTGCGAAGTCGAGAAAAAATGGAAACGGCTCAACCTTCCTCGACCTCAACCTCACCAGAGTCGGCGTCAACCTTAACTTTCATTCCGCTCCTCAGCTTTGAAATGTCTATCCCCTGAACCATTGGAATACCGGCTATTATCGCGCCCGTTGCCACTATCGTCTCGGCCTCGCCGACGATTATCGCCTTCGGCGCCTTCCCGTTCTTCTTGAGAGCGTAGAGCACGTAGGAGCCAACGGTGGAGCCCTTTCCGCGCGGGAAGGCGAGGATTTTGCCCGCTATGCTCTGGCCCCTTATGTCGCTCTCCGCGTCGGTGACGATTCCAGTCTCGGGGTCAACCCCGCCGAGGAAAGAGAGCGGTTTCTTTGACACTATCAGCTCGCCCTCGACCTTCCCGCCAACGACCTTCCTTCCCTTCAGCTTCATTCTACCACCTCACGGTGCCTCCTTTATGAGCCTCTCGGCGTCGTCGAGCCTTACGCTAAAGCCGAATGAGCGGAAGTAGAAGGCGCTCTTCCCGCTGTTGGTGGCGATGCCGTTGTACCAGCCCTTAATCGGAGACACGACGAAGCACGAGTCCGCTATAATCCGCCCGTTGTAGCGCTCTATCGTTTCGGTGTAGCCAAGCGAATCCGCTAAAGCCTTAACGGCCCTGCTCGCGGTTATGAATAGCGGTATCTTTAGGGGCCTTCCGCGCATTCTCAGAAGTTCGGCTATCTCCTTGATTTCCACCAGGGAAGCGTGCGGACAGCCGATGAGAATCATGTCTATCTCGCTCCAATCGTCGGAGAAGCTCTCCCTGACGGCCTTCAGGTCAGCTTCCTCAACCGTTACCGTCTCTATCCCGTCGGAAATAGCGTTCCTGTATTCGGGCGTTTCGCCTTCGACGTGGTAGAGCGCTATCGAACCGGTAGCGGCCATAGAAGCGCCGAGTTCCTTGAGATAGTCGAGGCTCTCCGGTTTCAGGCCGGTTATGTAGGGCACGTCGTTTCCGAGGGCCTTTCCAAGGTGGTAGCCGAGGGCGGAGTAGTCAACAAAGGTCCTAACCTTGGCTTCTACCTTCACCTTCACGGTCGCCTTCCTGTTCTCGTCGAGGTGGAGTCCGTACTCCGGCGTTTTGCCGACTATGGCTGATGCCAGGCTTGACGGCCCACCCTCGCGGTTGGTTCTGGCACCTATTATCGAGTTTGCAAAGGAAACCGCCGAGCTCTCGCTCCAAGCTAAGTGGTCGCCGAACTTCGGAAGGTTCGCCCCGTAGTAGGGGGTGCAGGTCGAGGTCACCTCTATCCCCATGGCACGGTAGAGCTCCAAAACTTCCCTCTGCTTCTCCATGAACTCGTCGTCGCCTATTCCCGCCGGGTTGAGGGTCGTGTAGACGCTGACCTTCGCTCCTGCCTCCACGAAGTCCCTCAGGAACTCAATGCCGGCCTCGCCGAGGTTTTTGTAGGAAACCCCTGCTATCTGGGCGCTCTTTATGGGAATCAACCGTTCCGCCCCGTAGATGTCGCCGAGCGCAACGAGGATTTCCATCGCCTTCTGGAGCGCGTAGCCGTACTCACCGGCCAAAACCAGCTCCTCTTCCTTCGTCAGGTACATGACACCACCGACCTAAGAACGGCCTTGAAGAATATAAAGCCCGCTCCGAAAAATTTATAAAGTCTCTCCTGATGACTAACTAACGGGTTGAGCAGCGGGGTGGGGCAGCTAGGAGTGCCCGCCGGGCTCATAACCCGGAGGTCGGAGGTTCAAATCCTCCCCCCGCTACCAGATTTCTTGTGTGAATTCATTAGGTCGGCAATGTTTTGTTTGTTGTCTGATTCTCCAAAACACAAGATATGGGGAAAATACGCTGGATGATTTCTCTCTGCGGGCTGTGAATTCCCAAGAACCTGAAGTCAAGCGGGGCAAACCTTTTTAAATCCCTCATCAATTCCCAACGCGAAGGGGCGGCTGGCGGGAGCTGGCCGTCACCGGGAGGTGGTTGTATGGCAAGAATACACGCGAGAAAGAGAGGTAAATCAGGCTCAAAGAGGCCTCCAAGGACCGCTCCGCCGACCTGGGTGGAGTACACCGCCGAGGAGGTCGAGGCTCTCGTCGTTAAGCTCAGGAAAGAGGGCTACAGCACCGCCATGATAGGAACGATTCTCCGCGACCAGTACGGCATCCCAAGCGTCAAGCTCGTCACTGGCAAGAAGATAACCAAGATTCTCGAGGAGAACGGCCTTGCGCCCGAGATTCCCGAGGACTTGATGTTCCTCATCAGGCGCGCGGTCAACCTCAGGAAGCACCTCGAACAGCACCCGAAGGACAAGCACTCAAGGCGCGGCCTTCAGCTCATCGAGAGCAAGATTAGGAGGCTCGTTAAGTACTACAGGAGAACTGGAAAGCTCCCAGAGAAGTGGCGCTACGACCCGGAGCAGGCAAAGCTCCTCGTCCGCTGACCCTCCCCTTCTTCTTCCTTGGTGATGCCCCGTGGACAGGGAAGCCTTTCTGGAGAGGGTTCGCGAGGGAGCCGAGCTTATTAAGATGCACATCGAGTTAGGTCACACCATAAGGCTAATCTCGCACCGCGACGCGGACGGGATTACCGCCGGCGCTATTCTGGCTAAAGCGGTGGCAAGGGAAGGCGGAAGTTTTCAGCTCAGCATCGTCAAGCAGGTCAGTGAAGAGCTCATCGACGAGCTCGCGCGGGAGAACAGGGAGATATACGTCTTCAGCGACCTCGGAAGCGGTTCAATCGAGCTGATTGAGAAGAAGCTCGACGGGACGGTTGTCGTTGCCGACCATCACCCGCCGGAGGGCGACTTTTCGAGCGAGTCCAAGGTTCTCATTAACCCGGTTCCCTTCGGGGCCAACAGCGTCCGCGATTTGAGCGGTTCCGGCGTCGCCTACTTTCTTGCCAGGGAGATGAACGAGAAGAACAGGGATTTGGCCTACATAGCGACCGTTGGCGCGGTCGGCGACATGCAGGAGATAGACGGTCAATTCCACGGCCTCAACCTTGAAATCCTTGAGGACGGCAAGAAGCTCGGAATCCTTGAGGTCAGGAAGGAGTTGAGGCTCTTCGGCAGGGAGAGCAGACCGCTCTACCAGATGCTCGCCTACGCGACCAATCCCGAAATACCAGAGATTACCGGCGACGAGAGAAAGGCCATAGAGTGGCTCCGCGCGCGGGGCTTCGACCCGGAAGTCCACTACTGGCAGCTCCGCGAGGAAGAAAAACGAAAGCTCCACGAGGCCCTTCTCATCCACATGATAAAGCACTCCGCACCGAAAGAGGCCATCGACAGGCTCATCGGCGACGTGGTGATAAGCCCGCTCTATCCCGAGGGTGACGTCAGGCACGAGGCGAGGGAGTTCGCGACGCTCCTCAACGCGACCGGTCGCTTGAACGCGGGAACACTCGGAGTGGCGATATGCCTCGGCGATGAAGACGCCTACAAGAAGGCCAGGAAGATGCTCGAGGACTACAAGAGGGAGCAGATAGAGGCGAGGAAGTTCCTGATTCAGAACTGGAGCATGGCCGAGGAAGGCGAGCACGCCTACGTCTTCTACGCCGGCAAGAACATAAGGGACACGCTCGTAGGCATAGTGGCTAACATGGCCATCAACGCCGGTCTGGCCAACCCAGAGAAGCCCGTAGTTGTGATAGCGGACAGCGAAGAGGACGAGAACCTCGTTAAGGCCTCAGCAAGGACAACCGAGAAAGCGCTCAAGAAGGGTTACCACCTCGGAGAGGCCCTGAAGGAGGTCGCCGAGAAGCTCGGTGGGGAGGGCGGTGGCCACGCTATTGCCGCGGGCATAAGGTTCCCCAAGGGCAGGATAGACGAGTTCATCAGGTACTTCAACGAGGCACTGGCGAAGCAGGTGAAGAGAAATGAGGATTGAGGCGAACGTTGAGATACGGTGGCACTACGGCGATGAACTCAAGGCCCGGGCAATAGCGGAGGCGATAGAGGTCGACAACGAGGCTATGCCGGCGGAGCTAAAGAAAAGTTTAAATGTGCGAACCCGATGGGTTGATGGAGACGTCATAACAAAGGTTAAATACTCGGGTGAGATTGAGACCCTCATCAAAGCGCTCGATGATTTGGTGTTTTCGGTCAAGGTCGCCGAGGAAATGACCGAAAAGGTGTGAATTGGAGGTGTTAAGATGGCAAGGGGTAACCCAAGGCGTAGGGCAGCCGCTACCAAGGATAAGTGGAAGATGAAAGACTGGTTCGTGATTTACGCTCCGGAGTTCTTCGGAAGCAAGGAGATTGGCCTCACCCCGGCCGACGAGCCGGAGAAGGTCGTTGGAAGGGTTATCGAGACGACCCTTAGGGACCTCACCGGCGACTTCACCAAGAGCCACGTCAAGCTCTACTTCCAGGTTTACGACGTCAAGGGCCAGAACGCTTACACCAAGTTCAAGGGGCACACCCTCGCGAGGAGCTACATAAGGAGTCTCGTCAGGAGGAGAACCACTCGCGTTGACGGAATCTTCAACATCACCACCAAGGACGGCTACAAGCTCCGCGTTATGGGCATGGTCATAGCCTACAGGCGCATTCAGACCAGCCAGGAGAGGGCCATAAGGAAGATAATGCAGGACATCATCTACAAGAAGGCCGAGGAGCTCAACTTCGCCGACTTCGTTCTCCAGTCCGTCAACGGCCAGATTGCCCAGGAGATTGCCAAGGAAGCGAGGAAGATATACCCGATTAAGCGCGCCGAGGTCAGAAAGATTAAGGTCCTCGCCGAGCCGGAGGCCTGATGGCCTCCTGAAAAATCTCTTTTCTGGTTCCGCTTTGGCAGATTACCCACACATTCCAAAAGGCTTATTAACTTGCACCCCTACAAGTAACTTGCGGGGGTGCGAGTTGTGCTGTTCTCACCCTACCCCAAGACCAAACGGGAGGAGCTCTTTGACAGAGATGAAGAACTAAAGGAGATTAAAGACGTCGTGGAGCGCGGGGAAAGGCTTATACTGCTGTTGGGCATCAGGAGGCTCGGTAAGAGCTCGCTCCTCAACGTCGCGCTCAACGAGCTTCCTTACCCGTCCGTGAAGGTTGATGTGAGGAAGACGTACTCCGAATATTCCTCTGTGAGCAGGTACGCAATAGGAAGGGCGATTGTCTCGTCTTTGGAAGGTAGACGTCGGCTTTTGGAGGAGCTCAAGGATTTTCTCTCAAGAATTCGCGGTATAGCCGTTTCGGGCTTAAGGATTGAGGTTTCTCCCAAAGGTTTCTCTCTCACGGAACTGCTCGAGGCTCTCAACGAGTACGGGGAGAAAAAAGGCCGGGTGATTATAGCCTTCGACGAGGCTCAGTACCTCAGGTTCGGCGGTGCAACGAGGTACGACGGCATAATCGCCTATGCCGTGGACAACCTTGAGAACCTGACCTTCGTACTTACCGGTTCAGAGGTCGGTCTGCTCTTCGACTTTCTGAAGTTTCACGACCCTGAGGCACCTCTCTTCGGCAGGTACCACCACGACATCGAGCTCAAGAGGTTCTCGCCCGAGCTGAGTGAGGAATTCCTCAGAAAGGGCTTTGAGGAAGCAGGTGTCCCCGTGGGAGACGACGAGCTCAGAATGGCCGTGGGGGAACTCGACGGCATACCCGGCTGGCTTGCCCTCTACGGCTACATCAGAACAACCCGCAACCTTGGCCATGACGATGCCATCGCGGAGGTTCTGAAGGAAGCTAAGGCGGTAGTCGGCAGGGAACTCTTAAGGCTGTTCTCGTACAGCCCGCGCTATCGTGTGATTCTGAAGGCGGTAGCGCTCGGCTATTCCCGCTGGAGGGACATCAAGGACTACGTGACGATGAAGCTCGGCTACATAAATGACTCCAACTTCTCGGCGCTCCTAGAGAACCTCGTCAAGTCCGGCTACGTCAAGAAGGCGGGGGGAGGGTATAGAATCCCAGACCCGGTTCTTGAGAGGGTTTTCAGGGAGCTTTGAAATCGAGAACCTTTTTAAAAGCCCTTCCAACTCCAGAGGGGGTGAGAGAATGAAGTTCCTCGTCAAGACCCAGCGCGACATGGAGGCCGTTGCCGGCAACTACATCAGAGAGGCAATTCCAGAGGCAGAGGTCTGGATTGCGCCGATGGGCTACACGGGATTGGTTCTGGTCGAGGCTGATGAAAATGCCCTTGAAAAGCTCCTTGAGATTCCCGAGGTCGAGAGGGTAATCCCGGTTCTGGTCGAGACCGAGGCCGACCTCGATAGGATAGCCGAGAGCGCCGAGAAGATTGCACACCTCATCGGCGAGAATGAAACTTATGCCGTCAAAACCAAGAGGCGCGGGAAGCACGACTTCTCAAGCATAGACGTGAACCGGGTTCTCGGGGCCAAAATCAAGGAGCTCACCAACGCCGACGTGAACCTCAGCTGGCCCGACAAGGTCG
Source organism: Thermococcus henrietii (assembly GCF_900198835.1). Classification (NCBI taxonomy): domain Archaea; kingdom Methanobacteriati; phylum Methanobacteriota; class Thermococci; order Thermococcales; family Thermococcaceae; genus Thermococcus; species Thermococcus henrietii. The sequence goes on from NZ_LT900021.1 coordinate 1,197,439, forward strand.
TTCAGGTCGAGATAATAGGTGACAGAGCTTACATCTCCGTCCTTCCGGGTGAGGAGTACAGGAAGTACACTCCCGACAAGATTGACGCGAGGAAGCTCTTCAGGAAGCTAACGATAGTCCAGATGCCCTACTGGGGCGATTATAAAGCCTGCAGGAAGTTCGGCGAGAAGATAGGTCGTGCGGCGCAGGCCTTCGAAGTTAAGGAGCTCATAATAGCGCCCAAGGAGAAGATGGACGCCTTTGAGCTGATGGAGTTCCTGAGGGGCGTCAAGGCCGGCCAGGAGAGCCGCTACAAGATACAGCGCGAGGCTTATCCCTGGAAGGTGGAGAAGATTCCCGTCTCGCTCTGGGACCTCTACCAGGTGATTCGCGACAAGAGGAGGAACAAGAGACTGCTCATAATCACAGACCCGAAGGGGCCGACCCTGGCAGAGGTCAAAGATAAGCTCGCCAGGGACATGCACCACGCGAGGGAGGTGGTTGTCTTCATCGGCTCGCGTGAGGGAATCCCGCGCGGTCTGTTCCGGTTCGCTGACTACGTCGTCGATTTGGCCCCGTACATGACCTTTGCCACCGAGCACGGCATTCCGGCGACGCTCGTTTCCCTCTGGGAGGTTTACGAGGAGTTCCTGAGGGAGAACGAGAAGGGGGAGTGACCCCTTTTCCTTTTTCTGGCGTCAGACCCTAAGGTCGTCCTCACCGCTCGGGAATCCGCCGTAGTCATCATCCGCCGTCCCAAGTTCTGGAGAAGAGGTTCTTAAAGCTCACGAAAGGATGTAGAATATCCCCGCTCCAATCAGGCCCCCCATCAGGGCAGCGAGGAAGTTCGTCGAGTTGTTGTCGGTGATTCCCCTGTTCTCAAGCGTTGCCCCTATGAGGCTGTCGAGGTTGACCCCTACGAAGCCACCGAGAACGACGGCCAGGAGCATCTGAGTTTTGTGGGCCGTCAGAGGGAGGGCGAAGAGCGCTATCACCAGGCAACCGAGGAGGGCGAAGAGCTCGCCGGGGAGTGAGATTGCGCCGTTGGTTCCCGGCTTTGCAGGCCTGAAGTTCGTGATGAGCCTCGGCTTCCTGCCGAAGACTTTTCCAAGCTCGCTCGCGAGTGTGTCGCCGTTAACGGTCGCTATCGCCGAGAAGGTCGCCGCCCAAAATGTGTCCATCATTGAGAGCTTCTCGAGGACTAGGAAGAGAACCACCGCGAGACCATTGCCAATCACGTTGCCCCAGCTCCTTATGCCCCCGTTGGACTGGGCAACGCCCTTCTTCCTCTTTTCATCGTAGCGGTATTTGGTTGCTAAAACACCAAGGACCACGAAAGCGAGGAGCGCGAGGAAAGGATAGATGCCACCGAGTTCGATGACAGCCAATCCAAGGAGGGCCGCCGAAAAGGCACCCTTTCCGTCGAGGGCGCCCACTTTGTAGGACCCAGCGCCAAGCACTGCCACGACTGCAACGTCAGTGATGAGCCTTTCGAGCATCCCTGACACCTGGGGGTAGTTTTGGGGTTGGCTTATTAAAGTTTCCATGCATCAATGTGAAGAAAAAGAGTTCAGAGAGCCTCGAACTTGACAACGTCCGTGACGAACGTAATGTCTATGTGGTCTATCCCAGGTACCTTCTTCATTATATCAGAGACTATTTTCTCGAGTTCTTTCATGTCCTTAGGGCCGATAACGTGGAGTATCAGGTTGTGGGAGCCGATTGCCCTTTCAATTATCTTTATGTTGTCGTCTTCTTTTAGTGCCTCGATGATTTCATCAAGGTTAACATCGGGTTTAACACTAACACCGAGAATGACATGAATGTAACCGAGAGCATCGTAGTTGGGAATGACTGTGTACTTGAGTATAACCCCGTTGCGTTCAAGTCTGTTCATCCTCCTCGAAATCCTTTGCCTTGTCGTGCCGAGAAGCTCGGCAAGCTCCTTGTATGTAAGACGGGCGTTCTTGGCGAGCAGCTTCAAAATCCTAATGTCGATAGCGGTTATTTTATCGCTCATTCACTCACCTCCGGCTTTATTTACTTAGAGAGTTTCTCAACTCCTATAAAAATATTTCGTTCTGTGTGGTATTTCAGGCCATTAGGTTATTCGAAAACGCTTGTAGTTCCCCATTACTTGAGAAATATATAGAACAAAATGTTAAAGGCATGCCGTATTACTTGGGAAAAATTTACTTGGTTTTCGAACCCCCTGATTTGACGTCTCTAGCCCGGTATTTCGCAACGCTCACCTTTAGCGCTTCCTCGGCGTTAATCCCGTAGTAGTTGGCTATGCAGAGGAGCGCAAAGAGTACATCCCCCAGTTCTTCCTCCAGCTTTCCTTCGCCAGGGCTCCCTTTTATGCCTTCTTGGGCGAGCATAGCGTCGGCCAGTTCCCCAACTTCCTCAGTTAGTGCCGCCAGCATTTCAAAGGGTTTCCAATAGCCTCCAAGCTCGTTTATAAGTTCATCTACGAGCTTCTGCCACTCATTCACCGAGGAGTTCCCCCCTAACCTTGGCCAGGTAATCCTCGAGGATGTCTTTTCTCGTTCTGTAAAACCTCATCCTTCCCTCTTTCCTCTCCTCGACGAGACCAAGGGATTTGAGTGTCCTGAGGTGATGGCTTATGAGGGTCTGGTCTTGCTCGAGTGCCTCGGAAATTAGGCAGACACACAGCCACTGGTCGCGAAGGAGCTTTAAAATGGCCAGTCTGATGGGGTTCGAAAGAACCTTGAGAAACTTCACAGCTTCTTCTTTAACTTCGGGCTCTATCTCAGCATCGAGTTCTGGGATTCCACACTTCTCAACGCACCTCATAACCGTCTTTTTCTGCCTTTCATCGAGCTTTTCAAAGAGTTCCCCGACCTTCACGAACATCACCAGAGGTAATAGAGACTCCCGGATTAATAAAACTTTTCATATGAAATCAATCAACAATCTCAATTGGCAGTTCACGACCGTCGCTCGAGTAGGCCCTCACGCTCTCCTCCGTGAAGGGCCAGGCTATTATGAGATGAACCCCGCCGAACTTCGAGAAGAACTCCAAATCGCCCTCGGACGGCCAAGGAGCCGGACTCGGGTGCGAATGGACTGTTCCCTTGATGCTCTCGTCGTAGGGGAGCATCCACGTGTCGAAGAATATGCTCCTCGGCCCCGCGTGCGGGTTCGGGGCTATCAGAACCTCCTCGAATATTCCTTCCTTCTCCCTCAGAAAGCCAGCGAACTCGTTGGGATACGCGCTCCTCGCGAGCTGAAGGAGATACTCGAAGAGCTCGCGCCTAATCCTTACCTTCATGCTTCCACCTCAAAAGGGAAAGAATCAGAGGACGGCGATGCACTCAATCTCGACCTTAACGCCCTTGGGCAGGTTGGCCACTTCAACGACCGCCCTGGCGGGCTTCGCCTTTGAGAAGAACCTCTCGTAGACCTCGTTGAACTTGGGGTAGTCGTTGATGTCGCTGAGAAAGGCGGTAACCTTGACCACGTTCTCAGCGCTTCCCCCTGCTTCTTCAACTATCGCCAGCATGTTCCTTATGGCCCTCTCGGCCTGCTCCTCGATGGTTTCGCCGACTATCTCTCCGGTCTCTGGGTCAAGCGGTATCTGGCCGGAAACGAACAGGAGCTTTCCGCCCTCGACCAGTATCGCCTGGCTGTAGGGCCCTATCGGCTTGGGGGCCTTCTCCGTGTAGACAACCTTTTTCTCCATCTCAATCACCTCCGTCAGCGAAGCGAAGATTCCTCATCGTTTCCTCGGGTGTCCTCGGCCTCATCATCCTTTCTTTTCGAGGTACTTCTCGAGGGATTTAGCCGGAACGTCAAGGTTGAGGCCGATTTTATCGAGCGCAATCCTGAGGGCGTAAACCCTCGCGTGCTCCTCAAAGGGCTCGTCCGCGTAGAGTGAAGGCTCGAACGCCTCGTAAACCTCAATGACCTTTGGAATGTCCGACTTCTTGACCTTCTTGAAGGCCGAGAACTCCTCCTCAATTCCCTCTACATCTATGTCCGCGTAAACGGGGAGCTTGAGCGTGGCGGTTTCATTTATGCTCGCGAGCAGTCTCGCCACGTCGAGCATCGGGGTCTTCTCGTCTATGATGAGCCTCTTGACGACTATCCAGCGTCCGTGCTTTGCGGTGAAATTGACGTGCTCGTCCTCGAAGGGAAACTCCACGTCAACGCCTTCGAGGATTCCCTCGGGGTAATCAATGGGGACAAGGGGCCTGAGTGTTTCTCTGACGAGGTAGGCCTTGGCGACATCCACGAGGAGCTTCCTGAGCTTCTTGTCGGTCTCGTTCACGAGGTTGCCGAGCTTCCTCGCGGTTCCGGGGGACTTGAGGGCAACGACGGTATCGGCCAGCGAGTCCTTCCTGAGCTCCCCCGCGAGGGCCTTCACGCCCTCAACGTCTATTGCATCGCTCAGGTAGCCACCAATCTTCGCGTTGACAGTGTTTGAAACTCCGGCCAAAAAGTGCGCTATCCTTTCGTTCTCCATATCGGTCAGCTTTTTGGCGACGTTCCAGTCCCCGTGTTTGGCTGTAAACGCAACGTGCTCCTCAACCTTCATACTCTCACCTGAGTTGAGTTCTCGTCCGGGCTTTTATCTTTTTCCACCGCCGTCGAAAAAGGTTATAAATCGCCCGGTTCATTGGGTCTTAGAGATGAGAGAGGGAAAGGAGATGGGCGAGGAGGAGATGGTTAAGGAAAAACCCCTCCCGCGCGAGTACGGGGAAAAACTGGACCTTGGCGTCGAGTTCGAGACGACCGAGGAAATCAAGGTTCCCGAGAAGCTCATAGACCAGGTCATTGGGCAGGACCACGCGGTCGAGGTCATAAAAACCGCCGCGACCCAGAGGAGACACGTCCTCCTAATCGGCGAACCGGGAACGGGCAAGTCAATGCTCGGCCAGGCGATGGCGGAGCTCCTCCCAACAGAGAACCTCGAAGACATTCTCGTTTTCCCGAATCCAGAAGACGAGAACATGCCCAAAATCAAGACCGTTCCGGCGTGCCAGGGTAGGAGGATAGTCGAGAAGTACCGCGAGAAGGCAAAGAGCCAGGAGAGCATGAAGTCCTACATACTGCTCTTCGTCATGTTCACCGTCATGTTCGCCCTCTTCCTGCAGTTCACGGCAACGACGCTCCTCATGGGAATCTTCGTCATAATCCTCACCATGATGGCGCTCTCGAACATGCGCTTCAGGAACACCGTCCTCGTTCCCAAGCTCCTCGTTGACAACTGCGGAAGAACCAAGGCCCCGTTCATAGACGCGACGGGGGCGCACGCAGGTGCACTGCTTGGAGACGTTAGACATGACCCGTTCCAGAGTGGTGGATTAGGTACTCCTGCTCATGAGAGAGTTGAGCCGGGAATGATACACCGCGCCCACAAGGGCGTCCTGTTCATAGACGAGATAGCCACGCTGACCCTCAAGATGCAGCAGAGTCTCCTCACTGCGATGCAGGAGAAGAAGTTCCCGATTACGGGCCAGAGCGAGCTCTCGAGCGGTGCCATGGTGAGGACCGAGCCGGTTCCCTGTGACTTCATACTGGTTGCCGCTGGAAACCTCGACACGATAGAGAAGATGCACCCCGCGCTCCGCTCGAGGATTAGGGGCTACGGTTACGAGGTTTACATGAGAACCACGATGCCGGACACGATAGAGAACAGGAGAAAGCTCGTCCAGTTCGTTGCCCAGGAGGTAAAGCGCGACGGCAAGATTCCGCACTTCACCCGCGAGGCCGTTGAGGAAATCGTTCGCGAAGCTCAGAAGAGGGCCGGCAGGAAGGGCCACCTAACGCTACGCCTCCGCGACCTCGGCGGTATAGTGAGGGCCGCCGGAGACATCGCGATAAAGAAGGGCAAGAAGGTTGTCGAGCGGGAAGACGTTCTTGAGGCCCTCAAGCTCGCGAAGCCCCTCGAAAAGCAACTCGCCGACTGGTACATCGAGAGGAAGAAGGAATACCAGGTCATAAAGAGCGAGGGAAGCGAAATCGGTCGCGTCAACGGCTTAGCTGTTATCGGCGAGGAGAGCGGTATCGTACTGCCGATTGAAGCGGTTGTTGCTCCCGCCGCGAGCAAGGAAGAAGGAAAGATAATCGTCACAGGAAAGCTCGGAGAGATAGCGAAGGAGGCCGTTCAGAACGTCTCGGCCATAATCAAGCGCTACAAGGGCGAGGACATCAGCAGGTACGATATCCACGTCCAGTTCCTCCAGACCTACGAGGGCGTCGAAGGCGATTCGGCGAGCATAAGCGTTGCCACCGCCGTCATCTCGGCCCTTGAGAACATTCCGATAAGGCAGGACGTTGCCATGACCGGCTCGCTCAGCGTCCGTGGCGAGGTCCTGCCGATAGGCGGTGCGACGCCGAAGATTGAAGCCGCCATCGAGGCTGGCATAAAGAAGGTCATAATCCCCAAGGCCAACGAGAAGGACGTCTTCCTGAGCCCGGACAAGGCCGAGAAAATAGAGATTTACCCGGTCGAGCGGATTGACGAGGTGCTTGAGATAGCCCTCGAGGACTCGCCGGCCAAGGACGAGCTCCTCAGGAAGATTCGCGAGACCCTTCCGCTCGCCCACTGAGCGGTCTTTTCTACTTTTCGTTTCTCCCCCTCTTGGAATTCACATCCGTGTCCAGTAATGCTTAAAAAACGTCCCATCTACGTTACCCACGGGGGTGAGCTAATGCTCAAAGTTGAGAACCTTCACGTGAACGTTGAGGACAAGGAGATACTCAAGGGGGTCAACCTCGAGGTCAAACCCGGCGAGTTCCACGTCATAATGGGGCCCAACGGGAGCGGTAAATCAACTCTCGCCCTGACGATAGCGGGCCACCCAAAGTACGAGGTCAGGGACGGAAGGATTCTCTTCGAGGGCGAGGACATAACCGGACTCGGCCCGGACGAGAGGGCCAAGCGCGGGATTCTGCTGGCCTTCCAGGTTCCGCCCGAGGTCGAGGGCGTTAAGATAATCGACTTTCTCCAGCAGGTTCTGGTCGAGCTCAAGGGCCTCGACCCGGTGGAGGCCTACGACCTTATAGTTGAAAAGGCGAAGGAGCTGTGGTTCAAAGAGGAGGACCTGCACCGCTACGTGAACGTCGGCTTCTCCGGCGGCGAGAGGAAGAGGCTCGAGCTCCTCCAGGCGGTTCTCATCGAGCCGAAGCTCCTGATTCTGGACGAGCCCGACAGCGGTGTTGACGTTGACTCGCTCAGCGTAATCAGCAGGAAGATTGAGGAGCTCCACGAGAGGGGAACCGCGATACTCCTGATAACCCACTACGGCAGAATCCTCGAGCACATCGACAAGAACAGAATCACCGCCCACGTCATGAAGGACGGCAGGATTGTGAGGACCGGCGGGGGAGAGCTCGTTGACAGGATAGACAGGGAAGGCTTCGCCGGAATCTTCGAGGAGGTGGGAGCATGACCGAGACGATAACCATGAGCGATGCCAAGGCCATAATCGAGAACCAGATTGAGGAGCTCGCAAAGAGGAACAGGGAACCGGAGTGGATGACGAGGATAAGGTACAAGGCGTTAGAAGCGTTCGAGAGGGCCCCGCTGAACGACCCGGTCATAAGCGAGGAGGAACTGCTCCAGTTCATAGCGAAGCCCGAAATCGAGGGCCTGCCCGAGAACATCGAGAGCCTCGACGATTTGCCACCGGAGATGAAGGCTCTCCTCGACAGGCTTGGAATCAGCGAGGTCGAGCAGAAGTACATAGCCGGCTTAGCGGTTCAGACCGACACCGGCGTTATCTACAACCAGTTCCTTCAGGAGTGGGCCAAGAAGGGCCTGATAGTCCTTCCGACCGAGGAGGCGGTGAGAAAGTATCCCGACCTCGTCAAGGAGCACTTCCTCAAGCTCTTCCGCGTTGACGAGAGCAAGCTTACGGCCTACCATACAGCAGTCTGGAACGGTGGAATCTTCCTCTACGTCAAGGAGGGCCTTAAGGTCCCGTTCCCGCTCCACCTGTTCTTCCTGATACAGGAGAGCGCCCTTGCTCAGGCACCGCACATCATCATAATCGCGGAGAAGAACACGGAGTTCCACCTCATAGAGGGCTGTACGGCTCCGATACTCGTCAAGCACTCACTCCACCTCGACATGACCGAGGCGTACTTCCACGAGGGAGCGAAGGGCCAGCTGACCGTTCTGCAGAACTGGCCGGAGTACGTCCACACGAGGCCCATGACGAGAGCGAGGATAGGAAAGGGGGCGCGCTTCATCAACACCACCGTCGGCCTCGGAACCGGAAGGAGCAACGTCGCCAATCCGAAGTACTGGGTGGAGGAGAACGGCTACGTCGAGCTGAACGGTATCTTACTCGGCCAGAAGGACTGGTTCGTGGACCTGGGCGGTGAGATGTACCTCCGGGGCAAAGGCGCTGGGGGAATAAACGCGAGCAAAGCTGTGATAATGGACGAGAGCACCGTGATAACGCGCGGAATCATAAGGGCAGAGGCTCCTAAGACGAAGGGCCACATAAGCTGTGATGCCCTGCTCCTCAGCGACAGGGCCACGATGGAGACCTACCCCGGGCTGGTCAGCAAGGTTGACGATGCCGAGCTGAGCCATGAGGCAGCGATAGGCAAGATACGCGAGGAGGAGCTGTTCTACCTCATGAGCAGGGGACTCGACGAGGAGAAGGCGACACAGCTCATAGTGAAGGGCTTCCTCGAGCCAATGCTCAAGGACATTCCGATGGAGTTCCTCGTTGAAATAAGGAAGATAATAGAGCTAGCGGTCAGCGGGGGCATGTGAGCCCCAACCTTTGGTTTTAAATGAAAATTTTTCAAAGTATTTTTAAATCTGGCTTTCCTTTTTAAACTCGGTGGTCCCATGAACCCGATGGAAAAAGCCTTTGAAGAGGCTATGAAAAACCCCAAACTCCGGAAGAAACTGCGAGTGAAGGCTTTCCTCTCGCTCCTGCTCCTCGTAGGGTTCCTCGGGGTAGTTTTCATAACAATCGGCACGATAGTGGCGAGCAAGAACGGAACGTTCCTCGGAATGACTCACCTGGACTTCCTAAAGTTGCGCGCCCGCTACGGTCTCTTCATGATGGTCCTGATAACAATCCACATAATCATGAACAGGGGCATAATGCGGAGGGAGTTACAACTCCTCTTTGGCTGATTCTTTTAATTTTTATCAAACTTCATACGTTTTTTCAGGGGCGCTTGACATCGAGCCAGTGATTAGTTACCAATAAAAGGGTTTCATTTTACAAAAGATTTTTAAAAGGGCATGACACTCGTCATAACCGGTGGTAGGGATGGCAGGAAACGGAAAGAGGATAGTCAAGACGAAGGCAATAATATCGTCGATACTGATAGCCCTCTACGTTGGAGCAGTGTTCCTGACGATATCGAGCGCAATCGCCGCACACAGGGGAAGCTTCCTCGGCGAGCCCGCTAAGAAACTCCTCCAGCTCCACGTGCACTACGGAATGGTCATGCTGGCCCTCATAGCAATCCACCTGTACCTGAACTGGGGAATGTTCAAGAACGAGCTGAAGGTTCTCAGGTCTTAATCCCCCGCTACAATTTTTTCGATGAGCTCAACAGCTTTGGGAACGGCTTTTTTGACCTCCTCGCTGAGCTCGGTTCCGAGGTCAATCTCCTTCGCAACTATTCCAACGAAGTGAACCTCCGCCCGGGCGAGCCTTTCATCGAGCTTCATGAGGAGCTTAAGGCCGTCTATCGCCCCCATGAAGTGAGCGCTCCTTATCTCGGCCTTCAGCTTCTCGAAGACATCCTCCCCTTTGAGGTGTATAACATCTCCCGGCTTGAGCGTCTCGCTCAGAATTGCGTCAACGATTATAATCCGCTCCTCACCGTTGTAGTGGCTTGATAGCATGAAGATGTCGGTCCCAACTTCAAGGACGTTGTAGCCCTTCTCGGCGAGAATTCTACCGACCTTGAGCCCAACTCCGTCGTCCTTCATCAGCTCGTTTCCAAGGGCAAGTATAAGCGTTCTCATATCTTCCCCCCACCTTAGTTGCCACTGGGGTTTATGAGCCTTATCGAAACCCTTATATACTCTTCACAGTAGTTACAATCATCTCAAAATTTGAAAGGAGGGATGTTCCGATGATGAGAAAGATTGTACCGCTGGTGCTGGTGCTCGTCGTTTTCTCGGCCGGTTGCCTCGTACAGACCGGGGGCAAGACCGCGTCATCAAGCTTCGCCCTCAACGTGACCTACACGCCGTTTAAAGTGCCCATCAACGTGACAGTTGTCACGATTAACGTGAGTACGCACTTCGTCGGCTACAAGAGCCTTGCCATAAACGATGTCTACCCTGCCGTGCTGATAAAGGCTGGCTCGGATGTAAAGAACGTTTCCGCCTTCAGACTCTCAAAGGACGTTTACATGCTTCCCCCGTACCTGTTCAACAATTCCCTACGGACGTACTCCGCAACGGTGTGGCTCAAGAACGGTTCCATTGCGATAGCGAACATAAGGTTCTCGGGAACTCCAACAAAAGTCGTTGACCTCGTCGTCAACTACGATGTCGAGAAGAATGGAACGCACTACATCGTCAGGCCCATCGGTTGGTCCCTGAAAAGGATAACCCTCTGGAACGAGACCTTCAACGTAACTGTTGAACTGCCGGAGCCAATTCAAATTGCCAACGCTCCCTCTGTTGAATATAAAAACGGCACCTACGTTCTGCCCGAGGTCTGCAAAACGACGAGCGGGGGCGTTACAGTAATCTACAGATACTCCATCGGCGAGATTCACATTGTCGGGCCAACGGGAGATGTCTTCGTCGGGAAGGTGTACTTCCCCTGCGAGAAGATGGCTGGAAAGTGATTCAGGAAATCAGCTCCACCCTTTCCTTCTTTGCAGGTTCAAAGAAGTCCTCGTCGAGTGTAGCCAAGGCAAAGCCGTGCTCGATGCAGGTCGCGAGAATTAGTGCATCGTTCGGGAGCATGGCGTACTTTTCGATTAGCTCCATTGCTTTGAAGACCGTTCTCTGAGAGGATTCGATAAATCCAAAACCCTTCAGCGCCTTGAAAACGGCTCTAATCTCCGGCGGCAGTTTGTCCCTTCGCCCTTTGACGGTTCGGGGGGCGAGCTTTGAAAAATAACCGATAAGCAGGTATGTGACCTCACTGAAAACGGTCTCCGTTATGTAAAGGGCAACCTCTTCGTTCTCAAATGACTCAAAGAGCTTAACCGCCCGTTCGTTGCCTTTGAAGTACTCTACAAGGAGAGAGCTGTCAATCAGCAATTCCCTCATAAATCTCCCTCTTGAGTTCCTTCCAGCTCTTGTCGGTTTTCATTATTCCTTTGAGCTTTTTCATGTTCTCAAACAGTTCGTCTTTGTGGGAAAGATACCAAGCCATGGCCTCGACGTCCTTCTTAAACGTCTCGGCGTACTTTTTGGGAACCTTCACCTGAATAACAACATCCACGATTTCTTCAGCCATGTTAACCCCCGATGAGTTCTATCTTCGACTCCCTATAAAAAATTTGAGAAGAGCTCAGAGCTTCGCTACATGGACAGAACAGGAGATGCACGGGTCGTAAGCCCTTACTACCATCTCGGTGAGGAACTTAATCCTCTCGGGGTCGTCGTTGTAGTGCTTCTCGGCCATCATCCTGACGTGCTCCTCCATCATGGCGAGGTTGAAGGCGGTTGGCGTTATGATGTCCGCGTAGGCGACCTTTCCGTCCTTTACTTCGAGCGCGTAGACGAGGATTCCGCGCGGTGCCTCGGTCGTGCTGACGCCGAAGCCGTCCCTAACCTCTACCTCGTCCCTCGGCATTATCGGCCACTTCGCGAGGGCCTCGTCAAGCAAATCGATTCCGCGCTCGATGAAGTAAACGAGCTCAAGGGCCTGAGCTAAGTTGTTGGCGAAGGGGTTCGTTGGGCGGAGGAGCTCCTTATGAGCATCGTAGAGTTCCTTCGCCCTGCCGTAGAGGAGTGAAGCGTTGTTGACGACGCGCGAGATGGCACCGACCATGAAGGGCTTTCCGTGGTAGTGGGAGTGCTTGGCGAAGCTGTGCTCGACTACGAACTCCTTTATGTGCTCCTTGTAGTCCTCGCTCGGGAACTCGTTTCCGTCGCTGGCCTTTATGTAGTCCCCGTAGATTCCGTAGACGTCGTTCCTCGGCTTCACGGCGAGGTGCGTTATCGGCCCTTCGACTTCCTTGTACTGCTCCAGCTTGGCGAACAGCTCGAAGGTGTATTCGGCCTTCGGAAGGGCTTCCTTAAGTTTATCCTTCATCTTCTCGAGGGTTTCCCTGCTTGGGAGCTTTCCAAAGCCCCCGAGGACGACGTTCTCCTGGTGTATGGCCCTCGCGCCGAGTTCGTCCATCATCCAGCTTCCGAGGTTCTTGAGGTCGAGGGCTATGCCTATCTCCTTCTTGTACTTATCAACCATGTGGAGCGGTCCGGAGTAGCCGAGGTAGTCCGGCAGGACGAGTAGGTAGAGATGCAAAGCGTGGCTCTCAATCATGTCGCCGATGTAGAGGACCTCTCTCAAAGCCTGAATCTCCTCGCGTGGGGTGAAGCCTATCGCCTTCTCGGCCGCCTCCACGGCGGTGAGCTTGTGCGCCGCTGAACAGAAGGAGCATATCCTCGGGTAAACCGCAAGGGCCTCGTCGAGCTTCTTGCCGATGGTTATAGCCTCGAAGAACCTCGGCCCCTCTATGATGTTGAGCTTGACCTCCTTGACACCATCGTCGCCGATGACTATCTCGACGCCACCCTTGCCCTCTACCCTTGCGATGTGGTCAACGGTGATTGGCAGGTAAACGTTCTTCATTGGCTCTCCCCTCCGAAGATTTTCTCAACCATCTCTTCCAGCTTCGGGTTGTGGGCGTTGAAAATCTTCATCCTCTCAAGGATTTCCTCCTTGGTCAGGCCCTTCTCCTTGAAGACCCTCGCGAGGGAGTCGAACCAGGCAACGTCGTAGCCTATCGCGCCCCTGCAACCGATGCACGCTATTCCAAAGCCTGGACACCTCGCGTCACAGCCGGCCCTCGTTATCGGACCGAGGCAGGGCTCGCCCCTCTCAAGGAGCACGCACGGGTTGCCCTTCAGCCTGCACTCAAGGCAGACCGGGTAGTCTATATCTTCTGGCCACGAGCCGACGAGGAACGTTCCGAGGGCGTAGAGGAAGTCCTTCTTCTCCGGCGGACAGCCGTAGATGTTGTAATCCACCTTGATGTACTTCGAGACGGGCTCGGCCATCTTGGGCTGGAACTTGACCTTTCCGTCGCCGTAAACGGTCTTCCAGAGCTCCTCAAGGGGCTTGTCCTTCTCCCAGCTTTGAACCCCACCCTGAACGGCACAGGAACCGACAGCCACTACAATCTTCGCGTTCTCGCGGATTTTCTTGACGAGCTCAACCTCTTCCTCCGTTGAGACGCTACCCTCGATGAACGCGATATCGACGGGCTCGTCCTCGACGCTGTTCCTGTCGAGCATGTACCAGCAGACTATCTCGGCCCTTGGAAGGAGCTTGAGCAGTTCGTCCATCATCGCCAGCTGGAGCTGACAGCCGTAACAGCTCGTTAGAGCGTAAAACCCAATCCTGACTTTCTTCTCCTCCATCGCCACCACCTCAGTCCAGCAGGCCGGGCGTTGATATTATGTCGAAGTAGCCAAAGACCGGGCCATCTTTGCAGATGTACTTCCAGCTCGTGCTCGTTCCGGCAACGCAGTGGCCACATTTTCCTATTCCGCACTTCATTTTCCTCTCCAGCGTCACGTAGATGTTCTCCGGCCTGTAACCGTAGTTGATGAGCGACTCGAAGACCGACTTGTACATCCTTGGCGGACCGCAGATAGCCACTGCCGTCTTCTTCGGGTTGGTGTTGGCCTCGACTATGAACTTCTGGGGCCTTCCGTGCCTTCCTGGCCAGTCGGGGTCTCTGGTTACGCTCTGGATTATCTTGACGTTCTCAGCCTCCGCCAGGTCCTTCATGGCTTCAAGCTCCTTGTAGAAGAGCAGGTCCTTTCCGTAGCGGGCGGTGTTGATGAAGGTTATGTTACCGTACTTCCAGCGGTTGTCCATCGCGTAGAGGAAGACGCTCCTCAGCGGTGCCGTTCCGAGACCCGCCGCTATGAGGAGCAGGTCCATGCCCTCCCAGTCGTCAACGGGGAAGCCGTTGCCGTAGGGACCGCGGACGAGAACTGTATCGCCCGGCTGCAGTTTGTGGACGACGGTGGTGACCCTTCCGGCCTTCCTGATGCACAGCTCGAAGAAGCCCTTCCTCATAGGTGAGGAGCAGATGCTTATTGGAACCTCTCCGACTCCCGGAATCGTGAGCTGGACGAACTGGCCGGGCTTGAACGTCCAGGTCTCGGCTATCTCGGGGTCCTCGAAGCGGAAGAGGAAGAGCTTCTCCGTATCGGTGAGCCTGTAAACCTTGAGAACCTTAGCCCTGTGGAGGGCGTAGGGGTTATCGTCGGGCATCATAATCTCCTTGGGAACTACCTCGCTCATACGTCCTCACCCCTTATGTTTTCGGCGTAGGCGAAGCCCTTCTTCGGTATCTCCTCGGCTATCTTGGCCGGGCAGGAGCGCTCCTCAAGGCCGAGGATGACGCGCAGGTTGCGAACGAAGCTTATGCCGGCCGGACAAAATGCGGTACAGCGACCGCAACCGACGCAGAAGCTTAACCCGAGCTTCTCGTTGTAGGAGTTCTTACAGAGGTAGCGGTTCATGAAGCGGTCCTTTTTGGTGGGCCTGAAGTTGTGGCCACCGGCAACGAGGCCGTGGCTCCTGAACTGGCAGGAATCCCAGCGCCTCTCGCGGTAGCCGGTTACGCCGTCGAGGTTGACTATGTCCTGCACCTCGTAGCAGCGGCAGGTCGGGCAGGTCGTGTTGCAGATTCCGCAGGCGAGGCACTTCTCGGCCTCTTCCTCCCACATAGGGTGCTCCATCTCAAGCTCGAGCAGGTAGCGCAGGTCTCCCCAGTCCTCGTGGTACTTAAACGCTTGACTCCTCTTCCTCTCGAACTCCCTGAAGGCGCAGATGTCTTCGGTGGTGACCTCCTCGAAGAGCTTGATGTTCTTGTCAACTATCCTGTGTCCCTTGGGCGAGCCAACGCGGACCAGCCAGCCGTCGGGGAGCTCGTGGAAGAACAGGTCGAAGCCGTCATCGGCAAAATCCGTCTCGCGGAGGTTGCAGAAGCAGTACTCGTCCGGCATACAGCTGATTCCTATTATGATTCCCTTCTCCCTGCGAACCTTGTAGTACTTGTCGGGGAGCTCGTCGAGGTAAACGGTGTCGAGTATCTTGAGTCCAAAGATGTCGCAGGCGTGAACTCCAAAGAGCACGAAGGGCTCGACGTCCTCGATGGTCTCTCTGTATTCAGGCTTGCTGAGGTCGAACTCGAAGAGCTTCTCCCTGGGCTTGAAGAAGAACTTCTTCGGGGGCATTATAGTCCTGTTGTAGTGGAACTCCACCTTCCTGACGTCATCAACTTCGCGGAAGTCGTAGAACTTCTCCGATATCTTGACCGGGGCGTAGAGCTTGCCCCACTCCTTGAGCCTTTCAAGGAAGGCGTAGGTGTTTTCCCTTGGCAACTTAACGTATCTCAACCCCCACCACCTCCGATGAACATAAACATACACACGACCATTTTTGTTCCCTCAATAGGGACTTACCCGGAGCCTAAAAAAGCGTTTTTAAACCCGAGAATTCTAAACCAAAGGTTTACATCGTTTGTTTAGCCTAACGAGAGAAGAAAACAAAAGTGCTTTAGCTTAGACGCGTGCACCAGAAAGCTTTTTATTAGGCTGTCCGAACGAATGCCGGTGTGGGAGATGAAGACCCGAACGCTCGCTGCAATCGCGCTCATCCTGTTGGTTCAGCCTCACGTTCTCGCCCTTCAGCCGTCTCATCTCTGGAGCTACTCGGATACCTGCGCCGTGTTCTCGATGGCAATCAACGGGAACGGGACAATCGGCCTCGCCTTCGGCTACTACGCGGAGCTGTTGAGTCCCAACGGAAAACTCCTCTGGAAAGCGCCGACGCGTGGAATAGCATACTCCTCGGCGCTCTCCGAGGGCGGTATACTCCTAATCGGAACCGAAGGCAGGTGGCTTCAGGCTTTCAAGGGCGGAAAGGTCCTCTGGGAGAGGGAACTGAAAAACGCCGTCGTTAGCGTTTCAATCTCTCAGAACGGTAGCCTCGCCGTCGCAGGCGACGCTTCGGGGTGGGTTTACCTGCTTCGGAATGGGAAGCTCGCGTGGGAAAAGCGCGTTGGGAACTACACATGGAGCGTTTTGCTTCAGAACGATACTGTTTTTGCCGGCTCCGATTCGGGGCTCTACTCCTTCTCGGTCTCTGGGAAACTCCTATGGCGCGATAATCTCGGCCCAGTAAGGAAAGTCCTAACGGCCAAAAATGAAGTTTTAGCCCTCGTTGTTCCCCAGTCGGAATCGTGGAGCGGGGTTGTTGCTTATTCACCTAATGGAAAGGTTCTCTGGGAGAAGAAATTCAACGGCTACGCGAGGGCCATCTCAACCGACGGAAAGAGCGTTGCGGTTGCCGGAAACTTCGGCAACGTTACACTGCTCGACCTCGATGGAAGGGCTATCTACTCCGTCCCGCTGATTGGTTACGCCTACGACGTTGCAACGATGAATAACTATACGGTTGTCAGTTACGGAAAGACCGCTGAGCTGATTTCTCCGAACGGAACTGTTGTTTGGTTCGAACGCTTCAATGGGACGGCCTATCACGTCGCGTTCTCGCCGAGGGGCTACTTCCTCACCGAGTACGGCTCCCACGACGTCCAGAACTGCTACAGCGTCATAGAGGCGTGGGCCCTTGCGGGGGTCTCACCGACAACGCCCGCAACCCAAACCTCAACCCGTGAAAGCTTCGGCTTCAACCCGTACGTTGGCGCCTTCCTTACCCTGGCGGTCGTTCTCATGGGGGTCCTGCTATGGCGGAAGCGGTCGTAGCCAACAACCTCGTCAAGCGCTACGGCGATTTCGAGGCAGTAAGGGGAATCAGCTTCAAGGTCAAGAGGGGAGAGGCATTCGCCTTACTCGGTCCTAACGGGGCGGGAAAGACAACCACCGTTAGAATGCTGACGACCCTGACCTCAATAACCTCCGGTGAGGCCTACGTGAACGGCTTCAACGTCAAGACCGAGAGGCTCGCGGTGAGGCGCTCGATAGGCCTCGTTCCGGACGTTTCAAACCTCTACGACGAGCTGACCGTTAGGGAAAACCTGCTCTTCATGGCAAAGCTCTACGACGCCCCCCGTGAGAGGGTCGATGAGCTGATAAGGGAGTTCGAGCTTCCTGCCGATAAGAAGTTCGGCAGGCTGAGCACGGGCTTCAAGAGAAGGGTCACGATAGCCTCGGCCCTCGTCCACGAGCCGGAAGTGCTCTTCCTCGACGAGCCGACGAACGGCCTGGACGTTCACTCCGCGAGGGCCGTTAGGGCCCTAATCCGCGCCCTGAACAGGCGGGGGATGACGGTCTTCATAACGACCCACAACATGGTTGAGGCCGAGACGATTCCCCAGAGGATAGCGATAATGAGAGACGGAAGGATAGTCGCCGAGGGTAAGAGGAGCGAGCTCGCGAAGTTAGTGGGGAGAAAAACCGTCGTCAGACTCTCGGTCGAGCCCCTGAGCTCCTCCCTTCTGAGGGCCCTTGAACGTTACAATCCTTCCTTCGAGGAGGGGAAGCTCGTCTTCGAGGTTGATGATGTTGACGGCTTTCTGGGGGAGCTGTGCTCTCTCAAGTCTGAGCTCGGCTTCAGGGTTACCTCCCTGTGCACCGAGATTCCCGGAATTGAAGACGTTTTCGTCGAGCTGACTAAGTGCCCGTGTGGGGGGTGTCCCCTTTGAAGGTTCTGACAATAGCGGAGAAGGAGCTGAGGGAGTACCTGCTGAAACCCGGTTCAATAAGCTGGGGTGTCGTTTTTCCGCTCGTCTTCACGCTGGCCTTTGCGGTGCGCTTCGGCGACGTTGACCACCTCGCCCCCGGCCTTCTTTCCATCTCGGTCCTCTTTGGCACGACGTCATTCGTTTCCTCCTCCGTAATCTTCGAGAGAAGACTGAGGACGTTTGAAAGGCTCCTCGTTGCGCCCGTGAGCTACCTTGAGATTGTCCTCGCAAAGGTTCTGACAGGTTCCCTCTTCGGGCTCTTCGTCGGCCTCGTGAGCCTGCTCTTCCTGGGGTTCTTCATGGCCTACCCAATCTGGAGCACTCCTCTCCTCGCGGTCTATCTTGTTCTCACGGCCGTCGCCTTCTCCGCCCTTGGCCTCTATGTTTCCCTCGTCGTTGAGAACCCGATAAACGCGATGACGTGGCTCAACCTGATAAGACTGCCCATGATGTTCACGAGCGGGGCGATAGTTTCGCTCCTCCTCTTCCCGAGATGGTTTCTGGTTATTGGCCTGCTCACGCCGATGACGTACTCCGTTGACGGCCTGCGCTTCGCGATGCTCCACTACTACGACGTCGTCAACCCGCTCTACTCTCTCTTCGTCCTGCTCCTGCTTGCGATGGTCTTCGTTTACCTCTCGGTCACGAGGATTGAGCGCCTTTACTGAACCTGAGGGCGAAGAACAGAATTACCATGAAAACGGTTATATACTCGCTCCAGACGAAGGGGACGACGCCGACCACGCCGAGGGTGAAGATTACCGCGAGGATTATCACGACGACGAGCAGAACCCTGTAGACCATTTTCCTCTCCATGCCATCACCGGAAAAGAAAAGGGAACGGAGCTTAAAAATTAGCCGGTCGCGTTGGCCGTCGTGTTGGTGGAGCAGACGAGGGGTTGCGGCTGGTACTTGAAGAGCTCTGGGTGAAGCAGTTCTGCCATCTCTTTGATTGCCAGCACAATCCTCGGGCTTGGCCTCTGGAAGACGTTGGGGTCGCTCACGGTGTAGACCTTTCCGGCCTTTGCCGCCTTTATCGTCGAGAGCGGGCCTGAGCAGAATATCTTCGGGTCAACGTAGGCCGAGGCTATAATCACCACGTCGGGGTTTCTCGCTACAACCTCTTCCTCGCTCACGGCCTTCCAGCCGGTAACGTCCTCGAAGGCGTTCTTACCGCCGGCAATCCGGATTATGCTGTCGGCGAAGGTGTCCTTTCCGGCTATCCAGTAGCCGTTGTAGGTGCTGACGAGGTACATCACGCTCGGCCTGCTCGCGTTGGCGACGAGCCCCTCGATGTAGCTTATCTGGGCCTTCATCTCCGCCACGACGAGGGAAGCCTGCTCCTCCCTGTTGAGAACCTTTCCGAGGAGTTCAACCTGCTGGTAGATTCCATCGATGCTCTTCGGGTCGACGATTACCACCGGTGCAATCTTCTCGAGGTCCTCAAGGAACCCCTTCTTGTAGAAGACCGCGCTGTCGGCTATGATTAAATCCGGCTTGAGCTTTGCAATCTCTTCAAGGTTCGCGTAGGCTCCGTAGCCACCGACCTTGGTGATGTTCTTAACCGCCGGGGGCCAGTCTGCGTACTTCGTGACGCCAACGAGCTTGTCACCGGCTCCGAGGTAGAATATCGTCTCGGTGATGCTCGGGGCGAGTGAGACAATCCTCTGGGGCTCCTTCGGGATTGTGACGGTCCTGTTGGCCATGTCCTTAATCGTGAGCGGGTACCTGGTCTTGAAGGCGTCGGGGTGGAGGATTCTTGCCATGGTCTCGATTCCGCGGATTAGCCTCGGGCTCGGGTGGATAAGGTCGTTCTCGTTCTCAATCATGTAAACATGGCCGTTCTTCACCGCGTTGGTTCCGGCGAAGAGCTTGTAGGCTTCCTCGACGGTCATACCGCAGTGGGGGGTGAGTATTATGACGTCCGGGTTCCTTGCGAGAACCTCCTCAAGGCTGACCTGAGGCCAGTTCTTGGTGTCGTTGAAGATGTTCACACCACCGGCGATGCTGATGACGTCGCTTATGAAGGTGTTTCCGCCGGCGGTCATGAGGGGCTTGTTCCAGACGACGTAGAAGACCTTGACCTTCGGCTGGTCCTTCATGAGCTCCTTCATTGCATCGACCTTGGCGTTGAACTCGTCGATGACCTCTTTGGCCTTATCTTCCCTGTTGAAGACCTTGCCGAGGAGCTCTATCGCCCTGGGTATCTCGTCGAGGCTCTTGGGGGCCACGATTATAACCGGCGCAATCTTCTCGAGGTCCTCAAGGTAGCCCTTCTTGTAGAGGACGGCGTTGTCGGCTATAATCAGGTCGGGCTTGAGGCTCGCTATCTTCTCAAGGCTTGCGTAGGCTCCGTAGCCACCGACGGAAGTTATGTTCTTAACGGCTGGAGGCCAGTCCTCGTAACCGGTGTCTCCGACGACCCTATCGAGAAGGCCGAGGTAGTAGAGGTCCTCTGTAATTGCCGGTGCGAGGGAAACGACGCGCTTGGGTTCCCCCTTGATTGTAACCGTCCTGTTCGCGAAGTCCTTGACCGTTATCGGGTAGTAGCTCTTCTCCATCTGGGCCGTGTTTGAAGTCGTCGTTGAGGTCGAGGTTTGGAGGCTCGTCGTTGAGCTGGTCGGTGTGGCGCTAGATATGGCCGAGGGGGATGAGGTGGGACTCGTACTTCCATTTGAGGCGATACAGCCCGTCGCTACAACGGCCCCAAGCAAAAGCAGGACGACGAAGAGTGCGGTTTTCTTCATGGTTATCACCTGGACGTTTTGTCCGGATTAAATGTCCAGGGATGTTGAGAAGGAGGGGTTTTTAAAGTTGTGGGAGGGACTCAAGTCCGGCCGACTCTGAAGAGGTCAACCCTCGTGATGATTCCGACTATCTTGCCCTCCCTGTTCTGGACGAGAACCGCCGGGTTGTCCTCGAGGAGGTATTTAACAACCTCCAAATCCTCGTCCTCGTTGACTATCGGGAAGGGCTCCTCCATTACCTCCATGACCTTGCAATCGTAGATGTCCTCGTATTCGAGGCTCTGCCTCACGAGGGTTCTCTCTGTTACAGAGCCAACCACCTTGTTTCCAGAAACGACGGGAATCTGGGAGATGTTGTGCTCGTTCATCAGCTTGATGACCTTCTCAACCTTCTCGTAGGGCTTGACGAAGATTACGGGTGAGGACATAACGTCCTTCGCTCGAGGCTGGGCCTTCTTGCACTCAAGGAGGGCCTGGAGGATTCGATTCAGCGTTGAGAGCCTCGGGTCAACTTTACCGGCCTCGAGCTTCGCTATGTAAGCCTGCGTTACGCCGGCTTTTCTGGCGAGCTCCTCCTGCGTTATGCCGAGCTCCTTTCGAATTCGCTTGATTTCCCTGGGGTCAATCGGCCGGGGGATGACCACCATAAATAACCACCGGTTATTAAACCGGCTAAGGGGTTATAAGCCTTCCTCAGAAGGGCGTCGAATTGTGGGCCGGGCACAGAGGCCCGCGCTCATTCGCTCACGCGGGTGGATGCTCCCGGCCCTGTGGGCTCGGCGTGAGCACGCTCCGCTCATCGAACCCGACTGCCTCGCGGAGGCGGGAAAACCGAGCCCGTGCGAGGAGACGAATTGTCCCCTCGCTGTCGGCGGTTAAGAATAGGACGGGGGACTTAAAAGCTTTAGCCGATGGATATGAGAATCACGCCGAGGACCGCTAAGATGAGTCCCTCGAATATCCTCGCGTTCGGCTTCTCCTTCAGCAGGAGAACCGCGAGCAGGGACGCTATTATCGGGTTTATTGCCGAGACGGGAGCGGCTATCGGCGAGCCAACGAGGGAGACCGAGTAGACGAAGAGGTACTGGCCGAGGATTAGGCCGAGAACCGCCGCACCGACGAGAACTAGGGCTTCCCTCCTGCTTATCCTCCTCACCTCCTCCCCGTATCTCGGGAGGAAAACCGAGACCCCAAGGGCCGCGAAGACCATTCTAACTCCCGCCAGCTGGAGCGATGGTATGCTCTTCGTCAGGTAGTCCATTATCGTTATGGCGACGCTCCACGAGATTGGAGCCACGAAGGCGAAGATGAAGCCGAGCCTGTCGGCGTGCTCCTCTTCCTCGGCCCTCTTGACGATTATTATCGCCAGAACGACGAGAACTGCTCCGATGATTACGTGGGGCTTGACGCTCCTGCCGAGGAAGAGCATCGCCCACAGGATTGCCCAGAGCGGGTATGTTGAGGTTATGGGCACGGTCCTCGAGACGCCCATCCTCTTCAGGGCGTTAAAGTAGAAGTAGTCGCCGATAACGAAGCCGAACTGGGCGGATATAAAGGCTAAGATGAGCAACCTTGCGGGGAGCTTAAAGACGCTCAGGTTTCCTGTGAGCGCGAATATGAGCAGGAAGAGAGTTGAGGCGACGTAGAGCCTGAATATGTTGGCCCCTATGGGGGAGAGCCTTCTCAGCCCTACCCTGACGAGTATTGTTGATGAGGCCCATGAGAAGGCCGACGCGAGGGCGAGGAGGACTCCGAGGATTAGCGTTTGCATGGTTCTCGCTCACGGTGAAGCCTTAAAAAATTAGCGCTTTAACGTTTAGATGAAAGTATGAAAAAGGCCTTAATAATCACGCGCCAACTATCGGCGATGATGACCTCGGCAGGGCTGACGTCAGGATGATGACGATCTTGAGTGCTGAAAATAGAAAGGTCAGCGGAGAATTACGTTAACGTTCCTTGGCCTTATTGCAACGCTGTATTCGCTTGAGACATCGCGGATTATCCTGTGTATTGTCTCGGTTATGTCCTTCTTTATCCTATCGTCGGAGACGCCGGAGTAGGCGCCGAAAAGACCACCGACACTTTCCTTGACGAAAGAGGCCTCGATATCAACGTAGACCGTAGAGCCCTGAATCTCGTGGTTGAGCTTGAGCCACTTGAAGGTGACCCTGGGGATGAGTTTGAGCTCGGCATGAACCCTGTTTTTGAGGGCTTCTATCGCCGGTTCTATCCTGCTTCTCAGCAGGGTCTCCTCGGCCTCCTTCTTTTTCACTTCAGTTAGCGGGGCAAGCTCGTCTATTCCTGCCTCCTTTAGGAGCTTTTCAACTTCCTTCTCAAGGAGTTCCTTCTTGGCTAGTATCTCGGCTGCCTTTCCACTTGCCACGGGCTTCTTCGTGGACACCGGCCTGGTTATCGGCTTTTCCACCAGCTCGAGCTCAACGTTATGAACCGTGATGTAGCGGTTTATTGAGCTTGATAGCTGTTTGGCGTGTCTGCTGAGGATTGTCCTGATGGTCTTCTCTGTTGTGGGCTTATCGAAGGGACTCTCGACGGCTATTGAAAGGTTTATTTCGAGCTCCCTTCTCCCCTTCACGTCAAAGTACGCCTTGTTAACCTTAATTCCCGCGGTTTCAAGCTCTTTGACGACGGTCCTCGCGAAGTTGCTGAAGTACGGCCAGACGTCTTCAAGGACCGAAAGCTGAATCCTTCCATCCTTCGTTACGGCTCCTGTCTTCTTCTTGTCCTTCTCGACTATCTCCTGTGGCCTTGCCTCCTCGCCGTTGAGAACCACGCTTATGTCCCTGAGTATGGGCTTATACTCGGCCTCTCTGAGGATTATGGGCGCGTGCTTGCTGACGATGTGGAACAATCTCTTCTCGGCTATCTCGAGGCTTCTCTTGTCCGTGCTCTCTGAGCTTCCGTAAACGTGGACGTTAAGGTAAACCACGCCCTCACCAACGTTTGCGTCAAACTCTATCCTGTTTATTGAAACGCCCCTTATCCTACCGGCCTCTTTGATTATGTTCTCTGCGTACTTCTTGAAGGCTTCCTCGGGGAGTCTCCCACCTACGAAATTAACCACAACTTCAGGCTCACCGCTCTTGGTGGGCTTTGCTGGGGGCTTCTGAACTGGAGCCTGCTGTGGGACGGGTTCCTCTGAGGTTTTTTGAGGAGTTTGGGGCGCGGGTGTTCTTTCAGGTTCTTTCTTCTTTAGCTTCTCCTCTGGCGCTGGCTGTTGTTTGGGGACCTCAATCTCGGGTGGTTGGGCTGCTCCGCCTGAGAAGAATTCATCTAGAGGTATTTTTGGAGTCTCGGAGTAAACGTCAAGGTTCTCGGCTATTGAGAGCTTCATTTCAATCTCGTCGAGGGAGTAAACGTCAACGACCATCGGCCTGCCGAGCAGGGATTTTAGAAGGTTGACGGCGTCCTCTCCAACTAGCGTTTGCTTATTGTCAACCACAAGGCATTCTACGGCCAGCACCTTTGAGCTGTCGAAGAGAACCGTTACGTAGTACTTGGCGTTCTTGTCCTTGGCGAATATTTTAAGGAAGGCTCCCTTGCCCTCACTGAGGGCTTTCTTCACTAGTTCGGTGAGCTCGCCCGCCGACGTCACTACGGCGTTCTCGACGAGCGGTGCCTTGTCCGGTAGCTGCATCTCCACCACCATTAGCTATATATATCTCTATCCGCTTAAAGAACTCGGAAGGAATTCACGGCTTAGTATATCAAAGCCCCTATTTAAACATTGTTGTGCAGAAAGCGGGTGATGCTGATGAGAGTCCTCATCCTCGGAGGAGGGGCCCTTGGACGCTCGATAGCGGAGGCCCTCAAAGGAGAATTTGACGTTGTCATCGTGGAGAGGGATGAAATCCGTGCCCGGGCCCTTGAGGAGAGCGGTTTTCATGTCGTTCAAGGTGATTTTTCATACACGGCCACGCTCCTCAAGGCGGGTGTTGAGAAGTCCGAGCTCGTAATTATAACGACGATGGACGTGGATACAATCAAGAAAACGGTCTACGTAATCAGAACCAACAACAAGGAAGTTCCAATCCTAACGGTTCTCCCGGATGACATGGGTTTAGAGGACCTCATGGAGAGCATACGGGAGAGCTTTGAAGCCGATGTTAAGGTTGATTACGCAATCTCTCCAAGAACTGCCCTACGGGACGCTCTTATCGGGATAGTGAAACAAATAGGGGAGAAGAAGAACGTCAACCTGCTCGTGAAGAAGCTCCGTGAACTGAAAAACGAGGGGGACTCCCTCCTCATAGTCATGCATGACAATCCGGACCCGGATTCCCTCGCAAGCGCCGCCGCACTGAGCCTCATAGCACAGACCCTTGGATTCAAGACCAAAATAGTCCATGGGGGCGAGATAACCCACCACGAGAACAGGGCTTTTGTGAACCTCTTAGGGATTGAGGTAACGCGCGTTTCGAGGGGCTCCTATGAACTCAGACGCTATCCTTTCATCGCCCTCGTTGATTGCCAGCCTAACGGAAACCTCACAATCCTTGAGAGCTCAGACTACGAGAGAATTAAAATCGTCATAGACCACCATCAAATACTCCAGCATCTATCTGACGTAATCCCCGACGATGCTTTCCTGGACATTCGGCCGGACGTTAACTCCGCTTCATCCATCCTGGTAGAGTATCTTCGGGGCCTTAACATCTCGGTTTCACCACCGCTGGCAACCGCCCTTTTCTATGGAATCTACATAGACACGAAGAAGTTCTCGAAGCTGAGCCCCGTTGACCTCAAGGCGATAGAGTTTCTGGCGGGTAAGGTTGACTACGAGCTCCTTGACAAGATTGAGCACCCCGACATAAGCACCGAAACGGCTGAAATTCTTGCGAGGGCAATAATGCACCGGAGGATTTACAAAAACGTCATAATAAGCAACGTGGGCTTCATAACAAACCGCGATGCCCTTGCGGAAGCCGCTGACTTTCTCCTCCGCCTGGAGGGCATAACGACGGTCCTCGTCTTTGGCATAGTGGACGACAAGATTGAGATTTCCGCCAGGACGAGGGACGTCAGGGTAAACATCGGCGCGGTGATGAAAGAGGCCTTCGGAGAGCTTGGAAGCGGAGGAGGACACGCCCGGGCTGGCGGCGCGAGGATAAGCCTCGGAATCTTCAAGCTCGCCAAGGATAAGAACTCCCTGCTGAAGCTCGTGGAAGAAGCCGTCACGGAAAGGTTCTTGGAGGCATTAAAGGTGAAAGAGGGTTAATCCTCCTTGGCCTTGACGAGGACGATGTCCCCGATGGCCGTGACGCGGTCGTAGGGAACCCCGACCTTTTCCCCGGGCAGAACGAGGGCGAGGACTTTTCCCATCCCCCTGTCAATCTCGATTAAAACCTCATCAACGTAACCAACGTAGTAGCCCTTCGTGTTGTAAATCTGCTTGCCGTAAAGCTTTGAGAGCCGCATCACCATTTCAATCACCGCCTTAGGTTATCAATGAGCATATTTAAGCGTTGCTACTTGCCTTTCCTGCCGAAGTTCCTGAACTTCTCGAAGCCCCACCTGCCGAGTGCCCCGAAGAAGGTGAACGCCATTGCACTGCCGGTGACTATAATTATTGATGTGACCCCATGCTCGACTGACTGCAATGGGCCGTAGTTCTTCAGGAGTAGCAGGACCGTCGATGCCCCGCCGAGGTAAGTCGCTGGGCTTATCAGGGCGTCCGTGAAGTTCGTTGGCTTAACGAAAAGGCTCATCCCGAGGACAACTCCGAGCATCACGTTGGCGAAGGTCGCGTTTATCCCCATGTTCGCCCACCAGAGGGCGAGGGCGAGCGTCACGACCGCGCCGAGGACGAACGAAACGGCGGACGTTCTGAAGTTCCACTCTTCGTCGGCCCTTATGCCGAGAATGGCTCCGATGATGAGCCCTACATAGATTCCGTAGGCGAAGAGCTGGTTCTCATAGGGTCCGTATGCGAAGACCGCCAGCAGGAAGCCGAAGAAGGCACCCAGCCCGGCGAAAGTTAGGGTTGCCCCTACGTTTGCGTTTGTCTTCATTCTATCACCTCAATCCTTATCCTGTCACCGTCGTTGAGGCCGAGCTTTTCCCTCAGGTTTACCGGAGCCACTATCTCGGCAATCTTAGGGGGATGGACTGTTCTTGAGGGTATCACAATCGCCCCCTCCACGCCGTCAATTCTCACGCGGTAAGCCTTGACGTCACCGAAGGTCCTCCCCCCCTTGGTAAACCCTGGGATTATAACGGGTCTCGCGTTGCAGAGGGCATCGAAGACCGTCTTTGGAAAGAGAACTCGGACGTTCAGCGTTCCGGGATAGGGCTCAAAGCCGAGGTACTCCCTAATCAGGGGCGCGTACTGCCTGACGTAGTAGGCACCCTCCCCGAGGCCTGAAACGACCTCCCCGACAATCACGCCGGTCGAGAGGGCCTTTGAAATCTCGTCGCAGAGCCTCTGGAGGAAGCTCGCGCCCTCGGGTGTCACCTCGATGAGGGTCTTCTTGCCCTCCACCTTTCTCTCGATTAATCCCTCTTCCTCCATCTCTACAAAGAGCCTCAAAACGGTTTGGGGTGAGACTCCGAGCTCATCGGCGAGCTCCCTCACGGTGACCCTTCTCATCTTTCCAATCGCTCCCCTTCTCGCGAGGGAAACGAGGAGTTTTACGTTCTTCATCTTCTCACCTTCGAGAGCTTATCGGCAAGCTTGAGAGGTTTTGGATAGCCTTCGCCAAGCGCCTTCACGACCTCAACGGCAGACCTCAAATCGACCAGATGTCCAACGCTTACATAAGCTTTTCCTACCCTTTCATAGAGGTTCTCCGACACACCGCGGAGCGGTCTCTTCGCCACGCCGATGACGGGCCTTCCGAGGATTAGCCCGATGTGAGAGGCCAGCCCGTAGCCCCGAGGGTGCGCCCTCCCGTGCCCCTCCACGAGAAGAACGTCGAAGTCCGCGTTTTTGACGACCTTCAAAACGGGCATCGTCTCCCTGAGGAAGAAATAGGTGGGGATGTAAGGAAAAGCTACCCTGACCCTAACCGTTCTCGTCTCGATTGGCTCGCGCTCTGGAAAGGTGCATATTACGAGGGCCGAGACGGCATTGTCTCCCCGGTAGGAGACGTCAACCGCCCCAACGGTCTTCACCCTGCTGAGGTCGAGCGGTCTCTCGACTATCCTTCTTGAGAGCCTCCTCTGGAGCTCGGCTATCTTTTTGAGTTTTTCGGTGATTATGTAATTCTTTAATTCAGTCATTCTTTATGGCCTTCTCAAGTTTCTCCTCAAGGCCCCTGTTGAGCTTGGCCCTCGTGAGGTCTTCGAGGGTTCTCTCCAGGGCGTAGCGGGCCTGGTCTTGCTTCTGTCTCACGTTAACAAGTCCCTTTGGATACTCCAGCGTTATGAGGGCGTTGTAAACCCTCTCCATCTCGCGGTAAACCGTCTCGGCGGTGTCGAGGTCTCCCTCAAGGAGCCTGTGGAGGAAGTACCTTCTGAGCTCACCTATGAAGTCCCCGACGCCGAGAACGTAGTCCGTCTCGGGGACACCGAGCTCACCGGGAGTTGGATAGGACCTTCCGCGAACGTAGCTGAGAAGAAGGGACGCTTCGACGAACTCCTGATGGGCGGTCTGAACGTAGCCGGAGTAGTAGAGGTCCGGATGGTTTTTCAGCGTCTCCCTCAACAGTTCCACCCGCTTTCCGGCTTCGCTCAGCCTTTCCTCCGCGAGGTTTAACTCGTTCCGGTGGACGGCCTTGACGGCGTCCCCGCTGAGCCGCACTATTTCTCTCGTGACCTTGAGCGCCTCCTCCCTCAGGGAATCCTTCTCGTCGAGAACTTTCCTGACTGACTCCATTATCTCCTCTATCTCCATGTTCCCACCAGAGGAAGTTGGAGAACGGACTTAAAAATGTGGGCCCGGCCCATCCCCCACCATCATCGAAGGCGTCGCCATCCTCAGGCGGTCCGGAGGAGGCGGGCCCTGTCCGCCCGGCATCGTCCACGGGACTTCATCGAAGGCTCAGCCCACTCCGTCCGGCGGGCCAACCGGGCGGGACCGTCGTAGAAAATTCTTCGGCCAAAATTTTAAGGCTTTCGAAGTTAATAACCCTCAGGAATGTTAGTTTTCCTAATTCATGCCGAAAATTATATAAGCGTTCCACCGAAGCGGGCCTTGCTAAAAGGAAAGGTGGTGACGCTCATGGCTGAGAAGGTTAGGAACATCGTCGTTGAGGAGCTCGTCAGGACTCCGGTCGAGATGCAGGAGGTCGAGCTCGTCGAGAGGAAGGGCATCGGCCACCCCGACAGCATAGCCGATGGCATAGCCGAGGCCGTTAGCAGGGCCCTCAGCAGGGAGTACATCAAGAGATACGGCATAATCCTCCACCACAACACTGACCAGGTCGAGGTCGTTGGCGGTAGGGCTTACCCTCAGTTCGGTGGCGGTGAGGTCATCAAGCCGATTTACATCCTCCTCTCCGGAAGGGCCGTTGAGATGGTTGACCGCGAGTTCTTCCCGGTTCACGAGATAGCGATAAAGGCCGCGAAGGACTACCTCAGGAAGGCCGTCAGACACCTCGACATCGAGAACCACGTCGTCATCGATTCTCGCATCGGCCAGGGAAGCGTTGACCTCGTTGGAGTCTTCAACAAGGCCAAGGAGAACCCGATTCCGCTCGCCAACGACACCAGCTTCGGTGTCGGCTACGCCCCGCTCAGCGAGACGGAGAAGATAGTCCTCGAGACCGAGAAGGTTCTCAACAGCGACGAGTTCAAGAGGGAGTGGCCGGCGGTTGGCGAGGACATCAAGGTCATGGGCCTCAGGAAGGGCGACGAGATTGACCTCACCATAGCTGCAGCCATAGTTGACAGCGAGGTCGCCAATCCGGACGAGTACATGGCCGTTAAGGAGGCCATCTACCAGAAGGCCAAGGAGATAGTCGAGGCTCACACTGAGAGGAAGGTCAACATCTACGTCAACACCGCCGACGACCCGAAGAACGGAATCTACTACATCACCGTCACCGGAACGAGCGCCGAGGCAGGCGACGACGGTAGCGTTGGTAGAGGAAACCGTGTCAACGGCCTCATCACCCCGAACAGGCACATGAGCATGGAGGCCGCGGCCGGTAAGAACCCTGTCAGCCATGTTGGAAAGATTTACAACCTCCTCTCGATGCTTATAGCCAACGACATCGCCGAGCAGGTTGAGGGCGTCGAGGAGGTTTACGTCAGGATTCTGAGCCAGATAGGAAAGCCCATCGACGAGCCCCTCGTTGCGAGCATACAGATAATCCCGAAGAAGGGATACTCAATCGATGTCCTCCAGAAGCCCGCCTACGAGATTGCTGACGAGTGGCTCGCCAACATAACCAAGATACAGAAGATGATTCTCGACGACAAGCTGAACGTCTTCTGAATTCCTCTTTTCTTCTACTGTTTCGGGAATCCAAAAGTTTAGAAATCAGTAGGGGGCGCTCTGCTTCAGGGCCCTGAGGAGTTTGGCTTCTTCCTCCATTATGGCGAGCTTCTCGCTCTTAACTTTCGCGAGTTTGACGGCCACATCCTTCTTCTGCTTGGCCATCCTAACGAGCCTTGCCTCCTCAAGGACGAGGAGCTCCTTCCTCTTCTTAACGACCTCAAGCCTCCTCTGGAGGATTGACTTAACCCTCTCCATGGTATCACCTACTCCATTAGGGGGCCCTAAACCTTATAAGGTTTTCGGTGAACGTTAAAGTTGATTTCGTCAATCAGCGAAGTAAAGCTTAAGCGTATCGAGTCTTCCCGGTTACGGGGGGTGAAAGGAATGAGGCTCGTCGCGATAACAGACCTTCACGGCAACGTGAAGATGAGCCGGAAGCTCGCCGGACTAATCGCAGGGGAGAGGCCGGATATCCTCCTAATAGCGGGCGATATAACCCACTTCTCCGGGGCAGAGACAGCCCGGAAGGTTCTCCAGCCCCTCATTGAAACCGGCGTTCCGATACTCTCGGTTCACGGCAACTGCGACGGCAGGGACGTTCCGGAGTTGCTCGACGAACTCGGAATATGGATTCACGACAGGAGGAGGGAGCTCAACGGAGTTGGCTTCGTTGGAGTTGGAGGCTCAAACATAACGCCCTTCAACACAATCTGGGAGCTCAGCGAGGGCGAAATCCGCGAAATCCTGCTGAGGAACTACCATCCCGGCGATGTCATCCTCTCCCACGTTCCACCGAAAGACACGAAGGCCGACCGCGTCCACTCGGGTCTCCACGTTGGGAGTTCCGCGCTGAGGGAGTTCATCGAGGAGAAGCAACCACCGCTTGTCATCACGGGCCACATCCACGAGGCGAGGAGCGTTGACAGGGTTGGGGAGACGGTCATCGTGAACCCCGGCCCTCTCTTCAGGGGGTACTACACGGTAGTTGAGTTTGAGGAGGGGGAGAAAAGGGTGAAAAACGTCGAGCTCGAAAAGCTTTAGACGAGCTTTTTCTCCCTCAAAACCTTCTCCATCCTGTCCATCGCTTCCTCAAGCTGCTCGTAAGCTGTTGCGTAGCTTATCCTTATGTACCCCTCGCCGGCCTTTCCAAAGGCCGAGCCCGGAACGACCGCGACCCTGGCTTCTTTCAACATGAGCTCGCTGAACTCCTTGTCGGTTAGGCCTGTGTCCCTAATCCTCGGGAATATGTAGAAGGCCCCCTTGGGCTTCACCGTTGGGAGACCCATCTCGTTGAGGCGCTTCCAGACGAGGTTCCTTCTCCTATCGTACTCCTTCCTCATCTCTTCGACCGCCTTCCAGCTCCTCTCGTCCTCGAGGGCCTTCGCGGCGGCGTACTGGACGAAGGTAACCGGACAGGTGGCGTTGTACATCTGGAAGCGGGTCATCTTTTCGATTATCCAAGCCGGGGCCGCGACGAAGCCGAGGCGCCAGCCGGTCATGGCGAAGGTCTTGGAGAATCCGTTTATGGTTATCGTGCGCTCGAACATGCCGTCGAGAGATGCTATGCTGTGGTTCTTGACGCCGTCGTAGACGAAGTGCTCGTAAACTTCATCGCTGAAGACGATGAGGTCGTGCTCAACCGCGAAGTCCGCAATCTCCTCAAGGTCCTTCTTAGTCAGAACCGCGCCGGTCGGGTTGTTCGGGGTGTTTATGATGAGCGCCCTGGTTTTGTCGCTCACGTGCTTCTCAAGGTCATCAACGGAAAGGCGGAACTCGTTCTCCTCGTAGGTCGGAACCTCAACCGGTTTTCCTCCGGCGAGAATAACGGCCGGGGCATAGCTGACGAACATCGGACTCGGGATGAGGACTTCTTCCCCGTCCTTAAGGAACGTTGCAAGGCCCATAATAAAAGCCTGGTTCGCCCCGACGAGCACCATTATCTCGCTCTTCGGGTCGGCCTCGATGCCGTTCTGCTCCTTAAGCTTCCTCGCTATAGCCTCGCGGAGCATCGGCAGGCCTGCGTTCGGGCCGTAGTGAGTCATGCCCTTGTCAAGGGCCTCCTTGGCGTACTCCTTTATATGCTCCGGCGTGTCGAAGTCAGGTTCGCCGATTCCAAGTGATATGAGACCCTCAACGCCCTGGGCAAGGTCGAAGAGCTTTCTAATCTCAGAAGGGTTGACGAGTTCGAGTCTGTCGCTCAGCGCCATGAACCTCACCGCTCTTCCTTCTCGGCGATGTTTATAACCTTACCTCACCGAAAAGATGGACATCGAAGTGCTGATATGGACGTTAAAGTCTTAAAGGGTTCAGCCAAACACTGTGAACCCCTCAACTACCAGAACGTCCAGTTCAGCCTTTCTAAACGTTCTTAGCGCGTCCTCCGGTGAGCAGACTATTGGTTCACCGTGCATGTTGAAGCTCGTGTTCAGAACGGCCCCGATGCCAGTTTTTTTCTCGAAGGCCTTGATGATTTCATAGTAGCTCGGGTTCACCTCTTTCCTCACTGCTTGAGGCCTCGTCGTGCCGTCCACGTGAACGACCGCCGGAGCGAGCTTTTGGAACTCTTCGCTTGCGGTGTAGCTCATCGTCATGAACTCGTTCGGCCTGCCTTCGAGGTCTTCAAGGTATTCCTCAGCCTTCTCCCGGAGCAGAGATGGCGCGAAGGGCTGGAAGACATCCCTTTTGAGCGCCAGATTGAGCCTCCCCCTGACGCTCTCGTCGGAGGGGTTGGCCAGAATCGAGCGGTTGCCAAGGGCCCTCGGTCCGAACTCCATCGCCCCCTGGAAGAAGCCGACGAGTTTCCCCTCGCTAAGAATATCGGCAACGAACTTTTCGTTGACTTCCTCAAACTCGAGCCCCTCTTTTCTCAGGAACTCCTCAACGTAAGCCCTCCCGTAGGACGGGCCGAGGTAGACGTGTTTGAGCTTGAATGGCTTCCATCTTCCGTCGAGCCTCTCGAGCTGGGCTCTGACGAATATCGCGGAGCCGAAAGCTAATCCCCCGTCGTCCATCGCGGGAAAGACCCAGAGATTGTCGTCTCCAAAGATTTTTCTCAAAACCGCGTTGGCCTTGACGTTCTGGGCAACACCACCGGCGTAGGCTAAAGGAAGGCCCTTCGAACTCAGCTTAACGCCGAGCTCCTCGAGGAGCTTCTCAAGGTGTCTCTGAGCGCTCGCCGCTATCTCAATGGCCTTCCTCTGGAGTTCGCCGTCGAGCTTTCCGCGCTTCATCTGGTTGGCAATTTCTTTCGCCCTTGAGAGGGGATAGCCGAAGAACTCGGCCAGCCTTTTGGTCGCCTCAACGCCGATGACCTTGAGGTGGTTGTCAAAGGTCAGTCCATTCAGCTCGATTATCGCGCTCAAATCGTAGGTCGGCCGTCCGTAGGAGGCGAGGCTCATCACCTTTCCCTCGTGGCGCATCGGCTTAAATCCTAAAAGCTCCGTAACCGAGGCATAGAAATCGCCGAGGGAGTCTATGTATGTGCTCTGGGCTATCCTAATCATCTCACCGTCCCTCGCCACGTAAATCGAGGAGCTTAGACCGTCTCCAGCCGCGTCGATACTAACCGCTAAAGCTTCGCGCCAGCCTGAGGTGTAGTAGGCCGATGCAGAGTGGGCGAGGTGGTGCTCGATGAAGAGGACCTTCCTCTTGAACTCCGGGCCGAAGATGGCCTTCAACCTTCTTTCAAGCTCGATGAGGCGCTTCTGCTTTCTGAAAATCCCGGCGACGGCTATCACCTCAACGTCCTCCGGGTCAGCGTTTGCCATCTCGAGAACGGCCTTGATGCTCAGCTCGGGGAAGCCCCTGTACTTCTTGACCCGGTTCAAGCGCTCCTCGTTCACCGCGAAAATCCTCTCGCCGTCTATCAGAACCGCCCCGGCGTCGTGGCCGTCGTGGACTCCGAGAATCATGGAAACCACCAAAAGGGAAAAGAATCAGTAGGTCCTCGCGAACCTCGCCACGAACTTCGCCTCCCTGCCGCAGACCGGGCACTTCTTGCCTTCGATGCCCTCTCTGGCCTTCTCCTCCGGGTAAGGCGTTCCGAGCATCTTCGCGTCAAGCTCCTCTTCCATTTTAAGCCCGCACTCCTCGTCACCGCACCAGGGAATCTCGACTATGCCGCGCCTGTCCTCGAAGACGGCCTTGGCTTCCTCAATAGTGTCAACGCGCTTGATGTGACTCTCAAGGAACTCCTTGGCGCGGTTGTAGAGGTTTTCGTGAATCGCGTCGAGGGTCTTCTTCACTTCCCCGACGATGGCATCGCGCTCGACGGTTACCTTCTCGAGGGTGTCGCGCCTCGCGAGGACGGCTTTCCTTCCCTCGACGTCCCTCGGGCCGACCTCTATGCGGAGGGGAACGCCCTTCAGCTCCCAGTCGTAGTACTTCCTCCCCGGCCTTATGTCGCGCTCGTCAACGTGGACGCGGAAGCC